>CAYWVL010000011.1:0-21432 GCA_964461975.1 uncultured Bdellovibrionales bacterium
ACCTCATCTACCGTCTCGTGATCGGACAAGCGGTGCGGCGGGCGCGACGCGTCATCGCGGTGTCGCAATTTACCGCCGATGACATCTCGCGGGCCTATCCGGCTGCCCGTTCCAAGGTGACGGTGACGCTCGAGGCGGCGGAGCAGTACTGCTTCTGGGTGCCGCCGAGCGAGATCCCAGCGCTGTTGCATCGGTATGGGATAGCACGGGACCGCCCCTACGTCCTCTACGTCGGGAATGCCTATCCTCACAAGCATCTCGAACTTCTCCTAGACCTCGCGGCAGCGCTCCCGGCCATGGATTTCGTCTGCGTCGGCAGAGAGGATTACTTTTACCGGAGACTGCGGCAGGAGAGCGCGGGGCGGCGCTTGGCCAATGTCCGATTTGTCGGTTATGTCCCCGACCCGGTCCTGGCGGCTCTCTATCGGGGAGCGCGGACTTACTGCTTCCCGTCGCTCTATGAAGGGTTTGGGCTACCTGGATTGGAAGCCCTCGCTCATGGCGTTCCGGTCCTGGCCGCCAGACGGGGGGCGCTGCCGGAAGTGCTGGGTGACGCGGCGGTCTATTTCGACCCGCGGTCAGTTGTCTCGGCACTCGCTGCTCTGCGTTCGGTCTGCGATGATGCGGCACTGCGTCAGCGGCTCATTTGGGACGGTTACGCGAGATCGGCCCGCTTCTCCTGGGCGCGTATGGCAGAAGCGACGCTCCGAGAGTATCATGATGGTTAGAGACCGTGATCGGTACCAGAGTCAGCTGACCCTGGTTTTTGGGTCAGGCGCAATGTCGCGCGGTCACGTCGCAACACTTCCTACTGGACACATTGACTTTGTTTATTCACCCCACGCGATGCCTGTATGAGAGATATCCGGCCAATGCCGCGTCCACGGATCGAGCCTTACCGTACGCGGCCGCCCGAGCCTGTTGTTTACGATCAGGCGCCAGTTCTGCATCGTGAGCAGGAACCGAAAACACCGGTTTGGCCGGCGAGACCGACGCGAGCGGAACCGAAACAGCGTACCCGGCGTTCGTTCGCGCGCTGGAGTCTCGCGACGGCCGCGCTCTTGCTTCTCGTGGGCGTTGGAATCGGCGGTTGGCGCTGGAAGATAGCCCTGATGGCGCATGGTACTGCCGGGTACGGGGCGCTCGAGCAATCGGCCGTCGCTCTGAAAGCACATGATCTCTCGGCTGCCAGAGATCGGTTGACGGATGCCGAGCGGCAGTTTGCCGCCGGCTCCCGGCTCCTCCTCGGGACGGAGGTGCTCCTTCCATGGCTCTCGGTGCTTCCTGGCGCGGGGACGCTTTCGAGCGGGATCGCGCTCATGGAGGCCGGAGTGCATCTCACGCACGGCGGGCAAGCGCTCCTCGCAGTCGCGAGCCAGTCGCTCGAGATCCTTCGGGATGAACCAGGGCAGCGCTCGCTTCTCGCGCTTCTCGATGAGCATCGGTCGACTTTGGAACAGGGGAATCGGGAGATCCAGTCTGCGCTCGAGCTGATATCGCGCGTGCGCCCCGAAGATCTCCCGACCGAGCGACAGGCGGCGTTTCGAAAAGCCGGTGAAGCGCTCCCGCTCTTCGCGCATACGCTCAAACTTTCCGTGGATCATCTCGATCTCCTCAAGGAACTCCTCGGCGGCAACGGGCCGCGGGCATACCTATTCCTGTTTCAGAACAATCATGAACTCCGTCCGACCGGAGGATTCATCGGGAGCTATGCCTTTCTCGACATCAGCCAGGGCGTTATCCGGCGCTTCTTCGTCGACGGCATCTTCAATCCTGATGGTCAGCTCAAGGCCAATATCGTCCCGCCTGAGCCGATACAGAAGATCAGCGCCGGCTGGAGTCTGCATGATAGCAATTGGTTCCCCGATTTCCCTGCTTCGGCCGAAAAGGCCCGCTACTTCTACGAGAAGACGGGCGGACCGACGACCGACGGCGTCATTGCGCTCTCGCCGGAAGTTTTGAAGCGCGTTCTGGACGTCATGGGGCCGGTCGCTTTGCCGGAATACGGCATCACCGTCGATGCCGAGAATTTCCTGCCGCTCATCCAAGAAGAAGTCGAGCTCAACTATGACAAGGAGGAGAATAATCCCAAGAAGATCCTTGGCGACCTGACCGGGGTCATCCTCGAACGCCTTGTGAGTCGGCCCGATGCCGAGACGCTGCTCGCGCTGGCGGACCAGGTCGTGGAGCTTCTCAACGAGCGGCATATCCTCATATTTGCGAGCGAGCCGGCCATTCAGCAGCTCATCGAGACTTCCGGCTGGTCGGGGAGCATGCTCGCGACGCCGTATGACTATCTCTCGGTCGTCCATGCCAATATCAACGGCTACAAGACGGACGGCGTCATCCGGAATTCGATCGAGCATCATGCCAGTATCCAGCCGGACGGCTCAATCATCGATACGGTCACGATCACCCGGACCCACGATGGCGGCCGGACGGACTATGAGTGGTGGAACAAAGTGAATGCGAACTATATGCGGGTGTACGTACCCTTGGGGTCCGAGCTCCTCTCGGCGTCGGGGATGACGCGCGAGACCGTCTCGCCGCCCCTTGATTATGCGGCGCTTGGATTCCTCCGGGACGAAGACGTGGTGCGGGAGGAGGCGCGGATCAAGATCGACGAAGCGAGCGGCACGCGGATCGGTGAGGAATTCGGTAAAACGGTTTTCGGCAACTGGGTCTACGTGAGTCCGGGAGAGTCGGTCACGGTGACATATCGCTACCGGCTCCCATGGCGAGTGACGCGTGACGGGGATGATCGGGCCGTTCCCTTCTCCATCCTATATCAGAAGCAATCCGGGACGCTCGGGTGGTCGCTCGCTTCGACCGTCGAGTATCCGCCCGAATGGCGGGTGATTTGGCAGAGCCCGGGGAATTTGGTACCGTACGAGCGAGCACTCACTCTTGAGACGGATTTGGATCAGAATGTCTTCGTGGGCGCTGTCCTCCAAACACAACCCTAACCTACGCGCGTGAAAACTTTCTTGACTCGCTGGCTGGAGAAGAGCAGCTCGCCCATCGCCACACTCGGGGGAGCGGCTTTCATCATCGCCATCGCCGGTGTCTTGAGTCGGCTGCTCGGATTCATCCGTGACCGATTGCTTGCCTCGTCTTTCGGTGCGGGTGATACGCTCGACGCTTACTATGCCGCTTTCCGGCTCCCGGACTTCATCTACGGTCTACTCGTCTTGGGGGTGCTCTCCGCCGCCTTCGTCCCGGTCTTTACCGAACTCTGGGGTCGGGAAGAGAAGGCGCTCGCGTGGCGCCTGATGCATCAGACCCTCATTTTACTCTTGTTCACCCTCGGTGGAGCTGCTTTGCTGGGGATCATCTTCGCGCCCTGGGTGGCCCAAGTGATCGCTCCCGGATTCCCGCCCGAAAAGCAGCGAGTCGTGGCCGAGCTGACCCGCATCATGCTCCTGTCGCCGGTACTTCTCTCTATTTCAGCCGTCTTTGGAGGCGTCCTCATATCGCTCAAGCGTTTCCTTGCGTATTCGCTCGCTCCGATTTTCTACAATCTTGGCATCATCGTCGGGATCCTGGTTTTCGTACCGCTCTGGGGCGCCGCTGGTCTCGCGTGGGGAGTAGTTCTCGGGGCGCTCTTCCATCTGGCGATCCAGTATCCGGCGGTCACGCGGGCTGGCTTCCAATTGCGGAGGGATGAGTGGCGCGGATTCCTTGACGCTTCGACCCGGCGCGTCCTGCGGCTCATGCTCCCTCGGGCGCTCGCCATGGGGGTCAACCAGGTGAGCCTCCTCGTCGTGACCGTCTTCGCGTCCACTCTCGTTTCTGGAAGCCTGGCCGTCGTGAGTCTCGCGACCAATATCCAGAGCGTCCCGCTCGGGCTTTTCGGGATCTCGTTTGCGGTCGCTGCCTTTCCGGTGCTCTCCGGATTCGCTGCCAAGCAGACCTATGATGATTTCTTCGCGACCCTGGCACGGACCGCCCGACGCATCGCCTTCTTTGTCATGCCGCTCTCGGGATTGATCATCGTGTTCCGAGCCGAGATCGTCCGCGTCATCCTCGGGACGGGAGCCTTCAACTGGGAAGATACGATCCTTACCTTCCAAGTACTCGGGCTCCTGGCGGCTTCGCTGACGGCTCAATGCCTCATCCCGCTCTTCGTCCGCGCCTTCTTCGCGCTTCAGGATACTCGGCTGCCTCTGATCGCCGCCTGTCTCGGAGAAGTCATCCATCTCGGGTCCATCCCCTGGCTCTTGCCTCGGTATGAAGTGCTCGGGCTCGGGATCGCTTTCTCTCTCGGCGCGACGGCCCAGCTCATCTTCCTCTATGTCATGCTCCGGTCCCGCCTCCCATCGTTCCGTGACCGGGCTCTCCTCACGCCGCTCATCAAGATCGCGCTCATCACCTTTGCCGCCGCGGCCCTCGCCCAGCTTTCCAAGAGTCTCTTCGCGCTCACGATCGACCGGCTGGATACCTTTGCGGAAGTGTTCGTCAAGCTTTCGCTCGGTCTCGTGATCGGCCTCGGTGCCTATGTGGCGCTCGCGGCCTGGTATCGGCTCCCGGAGTACCTCGATGTGCGGCGTTTCATCCTCTGTCGGGTTCTCCGCCGTCCGGAGACAGTCGCGCTGACCCAGGACCATCCCGAGCGCGGGGATTGGTGAGCACGGCTTCGCGATCAGGACGGCTCTGGTTTGCTTTCCCATCCCTTTTCCGTTACGCTGTGAGGTGCTAAGCGACCCTGTATGGCCCAGAACCTCACCCGCAATTTCTGCATCATCGCGCATATCGACCACGGCAAGAGCACCTTTGCGGACCGGCTCTTGGAACTGACGCATGCCGTCGAGAAGCGCCAGATGAAGGAGCAGCTCCTCGATACTATGGACCTCGAGCGAGAACGTGGCATCACCATCAAGCTCCAGCCGGTCAAGATGCGTTACACGCTCGACGGGATGGAGTACGCGCTCAATCTCATCGACACTCCTGGCCATGTCGATTTCCACTATGAAGTGTCGCGTTCGCTGGCGGCGGTCGAGGGCGCTATTCTCTTGGTCGACGCGACCAAAGGCGTGCAGGCCCAGACTCTGGCCAATCTTTACCTGGCGATCGAGCAGGGGCTCGAAGTGATCCCGGTCGTCAACAAGATCGATCTCCCCAACGCCGAAGTCGAAAAAGCCAAGAAAGAAATCATCCACGTGCTCGGCTGTCGCGACGAGGACATCCTCCTGGCCTCCGGGAAAACCGGCGTCGGCGTCCAGGCCGTGCTCGAGCGCGTCATCGAGCGGGTCCCGGCGCCCGATGGCCGCGTGGACGCGCCGCTCCGGGCGCTCATTTTCGATTCGGTCTACGATACCTACAAAGGAGTCGTGGCGTTCGCCAAAGTCGTGGACGGCAGGGTCAGGCGCGATACGGAGCTCCAGTTTCTCGCGACCGGCGCCGAGGGCACGGCGGTCGAGGTCGGGTATTTCCGGCCCAAGCTGATCGCGGGCGAGGAGCTCGAGGCGGGCGATATCGGCTATATCGCCACCGGGCTCAAAACGATCGCCGAATGCCGCGTCGGCGATACCATCATCCTCAAGCCGCGTGAGCGTGACCCCGTGCGGGCGGAAGCGCTCCCAGGCTATACCGAAATCAAACCGACGGTCTATGCGAGTCTCTATCCGACCGATGGCGAGGATTATGGCTTCATGCGCGATGCTTTGGAGAAGCTCAAGCTCAATGATGCGGCGTTCACCTTCGAGCCGGAAAGCAACCAGGCGCTCGGCCGTGGCTTCCGCTGCGGCTTCCTCGGACTCCTCCACCTCGAGATCATTCAGGCTCGTCTCGAACGTGAGTTTAGTCTGGTTCCGACAATCACGACGCCCTCGGTCGTCTACGAGCTCAAACTCGCCGGGCGCGAGGAGCGCATCCCGCTCTACTCGCCGACCGATATGCCCGATCCAGCCGGCATCGAAGCGATCTATGAGCCGTATGTGGCGCTCTCCATCATCGCCCCGAGCCAGTACCTCGGGAATATCATGGAGCTCACCCAATCGATCCGGAGCATCTATAAGAACACCGAGTACATCGATGCCGAACGGGTGCTCCTCACCTTCGAAGCGCCGCTCATGGACGTGATCGTCAATTTCCATGATGATCTCAAGAGCGCCTCCTCCGGCTATGCTTCCATGAACTACGAGCCGATCGGCTATCGCGAGAGCGATGTGGTACGGCTGGATATCCTCGTCGCCAACGAGAAGATCGAAGCTTTCTCACGCATGGTGCCGCAGCGCCTCGCTCAGCACGAGGGCAAGAAGACCGTCGAAAAACTCAAAGCCGTCCTCCCGCGCCAGAACTTCGCGGTGGCCCTCCAGGCTGCGATCGGGGCCAAGGTCATCGCACGCGAGACTATCTCGGCCTTTCGGAAGGATGTGACCGGCTACATGTACGGCGGTGACTTCAGCCGCAAGAAGAAGCTCTTGGAGAAGCAGAAAGCGGGGAAGAAGCGCATGCAGGCATCGGGCCGAGTCGCCATCCCGCCCAAGGCTTTCCTCGAAATTTTGAAGAATAAGTAGGCTGAGATTCATGGGGTTTGTCCACTTTGACAAACGCTGCTTCAACAGGTAGGGTGGGAGATACTTTGTTTGCCGTAGGGGGCGTTATGAGTAGTCGGTACGACGACTTCAAGCGACTCCAAGCGGAGCGCAGGGAACGCGAGAGTGATGCAGTTGAGTTGGGACGTTTGGTCGGGAAGGCACTTATCGCCTATTTCACTGATTCCTCAAGGTGCCGTCTCTTTGAAAAGGACACGCCAGAAACATGGTCGGATGATTGGGTGCGAGCAGAACTGCTAGGATTCCTGACTGCTCTTCTCGGTCGAGACAAGGGCGTGCTTCTCAAGAGTTTCGGTAAGGGCGACTTCCCGGCCAGGTCTGCACTGCCTCTTCGTGACGGTCATGACCATGAAGCGACGTGATAGCTGCTGCGCCAGCCGTCACGTCCTTTGCTTTTTTTCGGGGAAAACTCTAAAATGGTGGAGTAATCACGCTATAGTGTTTCCGTTATGGCCATGGAATTTACGGCTGCGAATTTTGACGCAGAGGTGCTCAAGAGCGATAAGCCGACGCTGGTGGATTTCTGGGCGCCCTGGTGCGGTCCGTGCCAGATCATGGGGCCGGTCATCGATGAACTGGCGAGCGAACTGACCGCGGTCAAGATCGGCAAGCTCAATGTCGATGAACATCCGGCGATCGCCCAAGCCCAGGGAGTCATGTCTATCCCGACGATGCGGGTCTTCAAGGGCGGCCAAGTCGTCAAGGAATTCATCGGCACCCAGTCGAAAGAGAGCCTCAAAGCCGAGCTCTCCGCGTTGGCATAGCCAGCAGCCTCGGTGCGGTCGGCTAAAATACACACAACAGGTATGAAAATCCACAAGGAGCGCATCGATATCGAGAGCAAGTCGCAGATCGAGTTCCTCGATATCACCGAAGCCGTTCAGGACGTGATCGACCGGTCCGGGATCCGTGAAGGCCAGGTGCTCGTCTACGTCCCGCATACGACCATGGGGGTGGCGATCAACCACAACGAGACGATGCTCCTCCAGGATTTCATGCGGATGCTCTACCGCATGGTGCCGGTGGATGATCAGTACAGCCACGATCTCTTCGAGCTCCGCCGCGAGTCAGCTTCGGACGGGCGCTCCAATGGGCATTCGCACTGCAAGGCTATTCTCTTGGGCAACAGCGAAGTGATTCCGGTCGAGAAGGGGAAGCTCCTCCTCACCGAGCGTCAGAATGTCTTCGCGGTTGAGTTCGATGGTTCGCGGAAGCGCGACGTTGTCGTCCAGGTCATCGGTCTCTAGCTCCGCTCATGGAAACCCCTTCTCTCTTCCGCTATCTCGGGCATTTTCTCCTCTGGCTCTTGGCGCTTGCCGTCCTCGGTGGTGGAAGCGCTCTGTGGTATTGGGATGGCCAGGTAGAGAGCTCGCGCGGTACCCAGACCGAAGAGGTCACTTTCACTGTCGGCAAAGGCGATGGCGCTCGCGCCGTGGCCACGGGCCTCGAGAATGCGGGGATTATCGCAGATGACCTCCCATTCCTGTTCTATGTCATGCGGTCCGACCTCGCACCGCGGCTCCAGTCGGGCGAGTATCGGCTCTCTGGATCGCTCTCGATACCGGAGATCGTCGAGCGGCTCGTCGCAGGCAAGGTGATCCCGCCCGGCGTCAAAGTGACCTTTCCTGAGGGCTTTACAGCTGCCATGATAGCGGACCGGCTGACCGCCGAAGGATTGCCTGGACAAGAGTTTCTCGCCATCGTTTCCCGGCCGTTCCCGAAATGGCGGGAGCGCTTTGCGTTTCTCGCGGACCTCCCGGAAGGGAAATCGCTCGAGGGATACCTGTTTCCTGATACCTATATCTTTCCTCGCGAGGCGACGGCAGAACTTATCGTAGCTGAACTCCTCAAGACTTTTGAAAAGAAGGCCTTGCCGCTCTACGCGGAGCATCAAGGGAAGACGACGCTTTCCAGATATCAAAGCCTCATCTTAGCGAGCATCATCGAAGAAGAGGGGAAGAATGCCGAGGAGCGGCGGATCATTAGCGATATCTTTCTGAAACGACTCGCTATTAACCAGCCGCTTCAGAGCGATGCGACGGTGAATTATGCGCTCGGCACGAGCAAGATGCAGCCGAGTTTCAAAGATATAGAGACAGATTCGCCCTATAATACCTATCGCTACCCGGGACTGCCGCCGACCCCTATCGCCAGTCCGGGACTCGAGTCGCTCCGCGCCGCGCTCGATCCGATAACCAATGAGTACTATTTTTTCCTCAACAACCTTACGACAGGCGAGACGGTGTTCTCCAGGACCTTCGAGGAACACGTCGCCAATCGTGCCAAACACGGCCTGTAAGCGTCTATGGTCTGGTCTGCTCGTCGAAAACTCGGCATCGCGCTCCTCATCCTCCTCGCTGTGGCGAGCTGGGTCGGGTGGCAATTCGTCGAGCGAGCGGTCTTGGTCGAGTCGGCCAGTCACTTCCTGCTCCCGGCTGTCGCGATCGTTCTCATGGTGGGATGCCTCTTTTTCGGAGCGATCGTGTGGCAGGAGCCGAGCTTCCGGTGGCTGGCGGCGAGCTTTCTCGGATTCCCGAGCCTCCTCGCGGCTTTCTCCTGGAGCCATATCGGAGTCATCGTCCTCGCGCTGGCGCTCACCTACGTCGGTCTTCAGCGTATCCAAGGCGAACTCTCGGAGCGGTTACATCTTTCGGTTCGCAAAAGTCTTCTGATCGGCACCACCCCGCTCCTCCTCGCCGTCAGTCTCCTCATCTCAAGCCAGTACTATACCCATGCCCAGAGCCTGACCTGGGAAAAGCTGGTGCCGAGCTTCAGTCTCGGTGAAGGCGCGGGAGCCTGGTTTCTCAAGGGATTGTCGCCATTCTTTCCCGAGCTCCGGCAGTTGGGCGATAGCCAGGCAACGGTCGACAGCTTTCTCGGAGAGGTCCATGCCCGTCAGCAGAGCTCGATTGACGCGCTTCCTCCCGGGGTGCAGAGCGTCTTCCTCGAGAGCGAGCTGACGAGAGCCAAGGGGCAGCTCAAGGAGCTCCTCGGACGGGAAGTCTCGGGCAACGAAAGCATGCAGTCGATCGTGTCGGAAGCGCTCCAGCGGAAGCTCATCACGCTTGTGTCAGGCGGCGCCGAACAGCTGCCAGTGCCGCTCTTGCCGCTGGTCCTGTCCCTCCTCTTGTTCCTCACGATCTATCCGTTGCTCGCGTTTGCCGCTCCAGCGCTCGTCGTGCTCGTGTCGCTGCTCGTCCGGTTGGCGCGGCGCCTCTCCTGGATCATGGTCAAGTCGGAGCGAGTAGAGCATGAGGTGATCGCCGAGTGAGGTCGCGTGCCCTGCTTGACTTTTCGTGGTTAGCACTCGATAATAGTGAGTGCTAACAGATGTACCTCCATGGCCCAGGACTACTACGCAGTGCTCGGAGTCGCGAAGACGGCTTCCCAGGATGAGATAAAAAAAGCCTACCGCAAGCTCGCCCATACCCACCATCCCGACAAGCAGGGTGGCGATGAGGCGCGCTTCAAGGAGATCAATGAGGCGTATAGCGTCCTCGGCGACCCGGAGAAGCGCCGGCAGTATGATCAGTTCGGTCCTGGTTTCAATGGAGGGGGCGGTTCCCAGGGCTTCGGCGGCTTCGATTTTTCGCAATTCGGCGGGCAGCAATTCAACTTCGGGGGAGCCAACTTCGAGGATCTTTTTACGGATATTTTTACCGGGGGGCGCGGACGCCAGGAGCGGCGCGGGCGCGATATCCAGGTGGATGTCCAGATTTCTTTCGATGAAATGGTCCGGGGGGTAAAGAAGGAAGTGTCACTGCGATCATTTGTTTCTTGCACTCAATGCCATGGAACGGGCGGGCAGCCGGGGAGCGCTGAGAAGACGTGCGACCGTTGCCACGGGCAGGGGAAGCTGAAGAAGGAAGTTCGCACTATGCTCGGCGTCTTCGCGCAAGTTTCCGAGTGTGATGCGTGTGCCGGTCGCGGCAAGACCTATTCCGAGAAGTGTCATGACTGCAAGGGCAGCGGACGGCGCCAGGAGGAGCGCACGTTGTCCGTGGCGGTTCCGGCGGGGATCGAAGATGGCCAGGCGATCGCTCTCACGGCAGAGGGTGAAGCCGGCGAACACGGGACGAAGCCCGGAGACCTTTTTGTCGTCGTGCACGTGACTCCGCATGAGCGTTTTACCCGGCGCGGGGACGATATCCATTCGACCATCACGCTCACCTACGCGCAGCTGGTGCTCGGTGACAAGGTCGAGGTGCCGACTCTGGACGGCTCGGTCTCGATGAAAATCCCGGCTGGCACCGCGCCAGGGGAGACCTTCCGTATCAAAGGCGGCGGCATCCCGCGGGTCTCGCGCTACGGCACCGGAGATCATCTCGTCAAAGTCGCTCTCGCTATCCCGAAAAATCCTTCGAGAGAATTCCGCCGAGCCCTCGAGTCTCTCCGAGAAATGGGCGGGTAGAGCGATTCTCTTTTGTGGGCTATACTGGTGAGGCAATTCTTGACACAGCGCCTATGGCTACCGAACGACGTATCCTGGTCGTCGATGATGACGACGAAACCCGCGGTCTCTATGCTGATTACCTCGAGCAGGCCGGTTTCGCCGTTGTTCAGGCGAGCAATGGTCTCGAGGCTTTGGAGCGGATCAATGAAGGACTGCCCGATCTCGTGCTCTCCGGCATCATCATGCCCCAGATGGACGGGTTCGCCTTGGGGGAGGCCCTCAAGAAGAATGTGACTACGGAACGTCTCGCCATCATTTTCCTTTCCCATCTCGGCCGACAGGAGGACCAGGAGCGATCCCAGGAAATGGGCGTCAACGACTTCATCGTGCGCGACGTGACGCCGCTGCCGGAAGCCGTGGCGCGTATCAAGTCTTTCTTCAATTCCACCGAGTATCTGGTCGCCATCGAGCCGGGCATCTATGACGGCCTCAAATTCGCCCGGGATATGTCGCTGCCGGACAATTTCGAATGCAGCACCGGTTCCGGCGGGGAGCACTACGTCTTGCGGCTGCGGGCGACGGACGCCACCCGCAAGCACTTCACGGCCGAAATCATCTGCGCCTAGCGGGCGTCTTCTACCCTATGCTGCGTTGGAAATTTCGCTCGGATGCGGTGCCGGAGCACCCGGAAGGAGCGGAGCGAATCGTCCAGGACCTCTTGTCGCAGCGCGTCGCCTCCGACGATCACGCGAGCTTCCTTGCGCCGGACTATGATCGCGATCTCCATGACCCTTTTCTCTTCCGCGACATGGAGCGCGTGGTGGCGCGTTTGGGCGAGGCCCGAGCGAGTCATGAGTCGGTGGGGATTTTCGGGGATTTCGATGCGGACGGCGTGACGTCATCGGTCATTTTCCGGAGCGCGCTCGAGGCGCTCAGTATCGCCACCGCTGTCTATATTCCCCACAAGATCCGAGAGGGTCACGGACTCAATCTCGAGGCGATCGAATTCTTCCGTGCTTGCGGCGTCACATTGATCGTGACCCTCGACTGCGGCATGATGAACCACGCGGAAATCGATGCGGCGCTCAAAGTAGGTATCGACACCATCATCATCGATCACCATCATGTGCCAGAGGTCCTGCCCAAGGCCTGGGCGATCATCAATCCCAAACTGCCCGGGGAGACCTACCCCTTTCGGGATCTGTGCGGCGCAGGCACGGCCTACAAGGTAGCGACCGCTCTCTATCGGCGCTACTTGCCGGAACGCCTGGCCGATCTCAAATGGCTCCTCGATGTGGCCGCGATCGGGACCGTCGCGGATGTCATGCCCCTCGTCGGGGAAAACCGCACCATCGTGAAGTACGGCCTCTTGGTCCTCGCCAAGACCCGGCGCGTGGGACTCCAGGAGCTCGTCGCGGTCGGACGGATACCTATGAACGAGTCGCTTCCACCGACGGCCCGCCTCATCGCTTTCCATATCGCGCCGCGCATCAATGCCGCTTCGCGCATGGCGCATGGGAAGCTGGCGCATGACCTCCTCATGGAGACCGATCGGGTCAAAGCCCGCGGACTCGCCCTCGAGCTCGAAGCGTACAACCTCGCGCGCCAGAAGCAGAGCCAGGAGGTGACCGATCTCGTCCTCACGCTCGCTCGGGAGCGTTACACCGACAAGAAATTTATCTTCGCCGCGGGCCCGGAGTATCCGCTCGGCATCGTGGGGCTCGTCGCGGGACGCGTCGCACATGAATTGGGGAAGCCTGCCTGCATCCTCCAGACCGACGGCGAGGTGAGCCGGGGGTCGTTCCGGAGTATTCCCGGACTCAATATCATGAGCGTCTTGGAGCAGTGTGGGGATCTCCTCGAGAAATTCGGCGGCCATGATCAGGCCGCAGGAATGACCATCCGGAATGATCGGCTTGAGGTATTTTACGACCGCTTCAACGCGCTCGTTGAGACGGCGCTCCAGGGCATCGAGACCGTACCGGAGCTCGCTATCGACCGCGTCCTCCATCCTGGCGATCTCTCGCTCGACCTCATCCAGCGGTTGCAAGCGCTCCAGCCGTTCGGAGAAGCCAATCCGGAGCCGGTGTTCGCGCTCCGTTCGGCGCGCCTCGCCTCGGTGCGCACTGTCGGCAAGGAGGGCAAGCACTGGAAGCTCGGTGTCGAGCGTCCATCGGACCGCCGCCCGCTCGACGTGGTGGGCTGGTCCCTCGTCGCCGCGTATCCGGACCTCCAACCGGGGATGGTGCTCGACCTCGCCGGTACGGTCGCTTCCAATGCCTGGAACGGCCGCGAGAGCGTCCAGCTTATCCTCAAGGATATCCGGCTCGAGAGCTAGTCGGCGCACTCGTTGCTCGCAGTATCTGTGTTTCACGCTCTCGGAGTATTGTTCCAAACAAGAGCTGCCTGGTACAATGTATCTATGCAGAAAATCATCGTTTATACGGATGGAGGGTCGCGGGGGAATCCGGGACCGGCAGCTCTCGGCGTCCATATCGAAACCCTGGGGAAGCGTTTCGGCGAGTACCTCGGCGAGAAGACCAACAATGAGGCGGAGTATGCGGCTATCGTCGCGGCTCTCAAGAAGATCAAGGCACTCGTCGGGAAGGAACAGGCCAAGCGTTCGGCGGTAGAGTGCCGCATGGACAGTCAGCTCGCTTGCCGGCAGCTCAACCATGAGTACAAGATCGAGAACGCCAAGCTCCAGCCACTCTTCCTCGAAGTGTGGAATCTCATGCTCGACTTCGATTCCGTCACCTTTGTCCATGTGCCCCGCGAGGAGAACACGGTAGCCGATGCTGAAGCCAATAAAGCTATGGACGCTGCCAGAACCTCGCCGGCCCTTTTCTAAACAGCTTATGACGCTCAAGCGAAAACTCATTCTCATCGCACTTACACTTCTCGTCGCCGGAGTGGCGGTATGGTGGTACCGCTCCAGCCGCGCTCCGGAGCCGATCCAGACCGAGACCGTCGTCCGCGGGACGGTCAGCGAGACCATCTCCGTCACCGGTGAGCTTCTGCCGGAGCGCTATGCCGACCTCTCATTCAGCGCGACAGGTCAGCTCGAGGCGCTCTGGGTGAGTGAGGGCGAGCGCGTCAGGACCGGGGATCCGATCGCCCGGTTGGACCGCGCGGTGTTGGCCGAGCAATTGCGATCCGTCGAGGCGACCCTGGCTATCGCCGAGGCCAATGAGCGGCTGGCGCGGCGCGATTGGGATAGTCTCACTCCCGAAGAACGCCAAGCCAAGGTCTTGGCGAGCGAGAAGGCGAGAGCCGATGTCGCGGCTGCCAGAGCTTCGCTCGCCAACCGAGTGCTGTTGGCGCCCTTCGATGGCATCGTCACCCAGCTCCCGTCCCGCCCCGGCGAGACCGTCGCCGTCGGCGAGCGTGTCGCCCGGCTGGTCGGGGTGGCAGGAGAGGTGGATCGCGCGCCGCTCATCATCGAGGCCCAGGTGCCTGAATCCGATGTAGCCAAAATAACGGTTGGGATGCGGGCTACGGTTACCTTTGACGCATTCACCAATGATGAAGTATTTGATGCTACGGTAGCGGCGATCGAGCCGAGCGCGACCGTTATTCAGGATGTGGTTTCCTATACGGCGACCTTTCGACTGAGTGGACCCGCCGATCCGCGTCTCTTGGACGGCATGACAGCCAATGTCGATATCGAGAGCGGCCGGCGAGAAGGAGTCCTGGTGCTGCCCTTCAGGGCCATCGCCCGAGAGGGGGGCGAATACTCCGTCCGCGTGCGTGCCGGGGAGGCATTTGTCGAGCGCCCGGTCACAATCGGACTCGAGGGGGATGAAGGCGATGTCGAGATCGTTTCGGGACTCGCCGAAGGAGACGTGGTAGAGATAACGACCAAAAGCGAATAAGCAAAAGCCTATGCCGCTCATGGCTGCTACCGGACTCGGGAAGACGTATGACAACGAAGGCGTGAAGACGGTGGCCCTCCATGAGGCCACTTTTGCCATAGAGAAAGGAGAGTTCGTCTCGATCATGGGGCCGAGCGGCTCCGGTAAGTCCACGCTCATGCACGTCCTGGGGCTCCTCGATCGTCCGACGAGCGGAGCGTATCAGCTGGCAGGGCAGGATGCTGCGCTCCTCTCCGATGACGACCTCTCCCGGCTCCGCAACGCGAGGATCGGCTTCGTGTTCCAATCATTCAACCTCCTCCCCAAGACGACCGTCTTTGAGAACGTCGAGCTGCCCCTCCTCTATGACGCTGATCCAGCGACTGATCATGAGGCTCGGGTCACGGCAGCGCTCGAGGCAGTAAATATGCTCCATCGGAAAGACTACTTCTCCAACCAGCTCTCGGGCGGGGAGAAGCAGCGCGTCGCGATCGCCCGGGCACTCGTCAATGATCCGGACATCATCTTTGCCGATGAGCCGACCGGCAATCTCGATTCCAAATCCGGGTTGCAGGTCATGGCGCTTCTCCAGAAACTCAACGATCTCGGCCGGACGATCATTCTCGTCACGCACGAGACCGCTACCGCCGAACATGGGAAGCGTCTCCTCCGCATGCTCGACGGCCGGATCGTCGAGGATCGGCCTATCGCCACGCGCCGCTACGCGACGGAAGAGCAGGAGCTCCTAAAATAGATCCTCATGAAGCTTACCGAGCCGATCAAAATCGCGTTCCGCTCGCTCATCGCCGCCAAGACCAGATTTCTCTTGACGGTCCTCGGTGTGGTCATCGGCGTAGCGGCGGTCATCATGGTCATGGCGGTCGGGGCGAGCGCCCAGGCGCGCGTCCTGTCGCAGGTCCAGAAAGTCGGCACCAATCTCGTGGCCGTCCTGCCGGGCGCGTCCGAAGAGGATGGTCCGCCAGCGCAGGCCTTGGGCATCATCACCACGAGTTTCACCTTCGACGACGTCCGGGCCATCCGCGAGAAGAGCAATGTCCCGTATCTGGAAGATTTTTCCGGCTATGTCACCGGGAGCGGTACGGTCGAGTCGCGTACCGAGTCGTTCAGTTCGAGCTTCCAGGGGGTCTCGCCTTCCATGGTCGAGATCGAGGCAATGACCGTGGCCGAGGGACGATTCTTCTTTCCGGAAGAGGAGACCGATCTCTCCCGAGTGGCAGTACTGGGAGCGACCCGGGCGCGCGAGCTCTTTCCGCAGGGGGGCGCCATCGGAGAGACGATCAAGATCAATGACAATCCTTTCCGAGTCGTCGGCGTGCTCGAGGAGCGGGGGTCGGCCGCTTTCTCCAGCCCGGATACGCTCATCTACGTGCCGCTCTTCACCGCGCAGAAGATTCTCCTCGGGATCGACTATCTCAATTTCGGCCGCGGCAAAGTGGATCGCTCCGAGCATGTCGAGGCGACACGCGCCGATATCACGGCGCTTCTTCGGGAGCGGCACGATATCGAGGATGGCGAGGAGTCCGATTTTTCGGTCCGGAGCACGGCCGCGGCGCTCTCCTTGCTCACCAATATCACCAACGTGCTCAAGTACTTCCTGATCGCTATCGCTTCGCTTTCACTCCTCGTGGGCGGCATCGGTATCATGAACTCCATGCTCATCGCGGTGTCGCAGCGAGTGCGGGAGATCGGGCTGCGCAAAGCAGTCGGCGCGAGACCGGTGCACATCGTGATCCAGTTCCTGATCGAATCCGCCTGCATCACGCTCATGGGAGGCGTGATCGGCATCCTCTTCGGGGTCGGCATCGCCTTTGCGGCGGCGCTCATCATTCCGCAGCTCGGGTATGAGTGGGAGTTTCTCGTGCCGCCCCTTTCGATCGCCATCGGCTTTTCGGTGTCCCTCGTGATCGGCATCATCTTCGGTCTGTATCCGGCCTTCCGCGCTGCCCGTATCTCGCCTATGGAAGCACTGCGCTATGAATAAGCATCGATTCCGCACCTGGCTCCTCGGACCGCGGCTCGCCTGGCGGACGATTGTGACGCATCCCGCTCGGACGGTCCTTTCGCTCATCGGCGTCATGATCGGCGTACTTTCGGTCGTCGCGGTGATGCTCCTCGGCGAGGGGGTCAAGAACTTTGTCTTGAGCCAAGGCGAGAGTTTCGGCTCCAATACGATCCAGGTCGAGGTGAAGGTGCCGACGACCGGTAAGATGTCGAGTGAGAACGCTACCTCCCGTGCCCAGGGGACGCAGATCACCACGCTCGTCATCGAGGACCGCGACGCTATCATGAAGCTCCCCAATGTCGCGGCAGCCTATGCCGGGTCCATCGGCCAAGAGCGCGCCGTCGCGGGATCGGTCGGGAAGCGCATACTCCTCTTCGGGACCGGAGCCGATGCGCCTTTGGTCGACGGCAATATCCGGCTGACCGAAGGCCGATTCTTTTCCGACGAAGAGGATGAGAATCTGGCGCGGGTCGTGGTCCTCGGGCAGGACACCAAGCAGACCTTCTTTGGCGAGGGATCCGCGGTCGGCGAGAGCATCACCCTCAAAGGCGAGAAGTACCGCGTCATCGGGGTGCTCGCCTCTCGCGGCGCCGCTGGATTCATCAATCTCGATACCTTTACCTATGTTCCGGTCCAGACGCTCCAGAAGAAGATCCTCGGGGTCGACTATGTGCAGATGATCTCGGTCAAGATGGCCGACGCGAGCCGCGAACGCTCGACCGTCGCCGATATCACGGCGCTCCTCCGCAAGCGGCATGATATCGATGACCCCGGCAAGGATGACTTCTCGGTCACGTCGACCAAGGAGGCGCTCGAAGCGATCGACGACGTGCTCGGTTCCGTGACAGTGCTCCTCCTCGCGCTCACCTCGATCTCGCTCCTCGTCGGCGGTGTCGGTATCATGAATGTCATGTATGTCTCGGTTTCGGAACGCGTGAGCGAAATCGGTCTGAGGAAAGCTTTGGGGGCGACCGAGAGCAATATCTTGTCGCAGTTCCTCTCCGAGTCCCTCTTCATCACCGCGCTCGGGGGCGTGGTCGGCATTCTCCTCGGTCTCCTGCTTTCTTTTGGCATCTCATTCCTCTTCGAGGTGCTCGGGGTGGGCATCCGCCTCACCATGACGCCCGCGGCGCTTCTCCTCGGGGCGACCTTCTCCATCGTGACAGGCGTCATCTTTGGTATCGCGCCAGCCTATCGTGCTGCCCGCCTCTCACCCATGGAGGCTCTCCGAAAAGGGGAGTAATATGGAATTGAAAAGTAACCCATTTTTCTTTAATTAGTTACTACCAACATTTATGAACATATTTCACTACCGCAAGCTGGTTGTCAGTTTCGTTTTGCTTGCCGGGGTGATCGTTGTGGTGAGTATGTTGGTTGTAAGACAAAAACAGTCGGTTATCAACGGGATTTCCGTACCTCCAGAACCAGATAAAGCGATTAATGACACGACAATTGCTGGAGTAGATTCAAATAGTAATGGAGTTCGAGATGATGTTGAAAGACTTATTGCAAGAAAGTTTGGTGCGAATAAAAAAAGCTTTTCAGAAGCTATGGCTTTTTCACGAGCAGAACGCACTGCAATGATTACGCCAACCAGAGCTAATGCTGATGCATACGGTGAAGAGATATCTTGCACGACTTTATCTGCAGACGAGTTGGATCCTATAACTTTTGCTCAGCTCAACACTCGTGAAAGGAAAAATGCTTACGCTATTGCCAACGCTGGTGCATCGGGTGTGGATTGTAAGCGTAATTAGTTCGGGAAGTAGATCTTGCGCAGGTCCTCCAGGGTAGCGGGGGTGAAGTTGAGGTCGCCGTCTTTCTTGGTGTAGGAGAACGTGGTGCCGCCCGCGATGATACGCGTCTCCACGTCGCTCGCGCGCTTCTTCTTGGCTTTGCTCTCCGAGATTTCCTTGCCGGTATTCTTGTTGATATAGATGACCTTGGGCTCGGTGGCAAAACGCACCGGCTCGCCCTCTTTGGCGCGCGCGTAGTCGGTGAAGCCGGTTTCGGGGTAGCGCTCGAGGAGGAAATCCATGTACTCACGCCAGATAGGCGCCGCGACGTAGATGCCGTCGGAACCAGGTTTCATAGGCGTATTGTCGTTGTTGCCGGTCCAGACACCGAGTGCGATTCTCGGGGTGTAGCCGATCGTCCAGGCATCACGGAAATTCTGGGTCGTCCCGGTCTTGGCGGCGACGATAGTCTCTTTGGGAAAGGCGAGGGGGCTACTTGGTCCGAAGGTCGGGGTTCGTGCGGCATTGTCAGAGAGTATGGAGTTGATCTTGCGCGCCACTTCAGGATTGAGAGTCTCTTCCGGCGCAGCCTTGAAATAGAGATTCTTGTCATCGCGGTCGATGACGCTCTGGATGCCGTCCACAGGGGCGCGTCGGCCCTCCTGGCCGAAGACGCCGAATGCGCCGGTGATATCGACGAGACGTACTTCGGCTCCTCCGAGGACGAGCGCGAGGCCGTAGCGAGACGGATCGGTCAGTGTCGTGATGCCCATTTTGCTCGCGGTCGCGATGGTGTCATTGATGCCAGCCAGGTAGAGGACCGATACCGCCGGGATATTGAGCGATTGAGACAGAGCTTCGCGCATGGTCAATCGACCGCGATACTTTCCGTCGTAGTTCTCGGGCTTGTACTCATTGCCCGAACCGTCCGGTCCGAAGTTGATCGGCACATCGTAGACCGGCGTCTCCGGCTCGAAGCCTTCCGCGAATGCAGTGGCATAGGCAAAAGGCTTGAACGTCGAGCCAGGCTGGCGTTTCTCGATCGCGACATTGACTTGGCCGTCGATCGCGGTGTCGTAATAGTCGCGGCTCCCGACCATGGCGAGGACTTCGCCCGTCGTCGGGTCGATCGTCACGAGCGCGGCGTTTTCAGCCGAGGCAGTCCGGTTCTTCTCCACGCCGCGGCGGACGACTTCCTCAGCCTTGGACTGCAGTCCGAGGTCGATCGTAGTCCTGATCTGCAGGCCTTCGGTCTCTAGGCGTTCGCGGCCATAGAGAGCCGCGAGCCGTTCGATGACATAGAATGTGAAGTGCGGAGCGACGATCCGCCGTTCAAGCGGGACGACTTTGTCGAGCGTCTTGGTCGCGATGGCCGCGGCGTGCTCTTCGGATGCGACAAAACCGAGCTCGAGCATGCGGTCAAGGATATGATTCTTCTTGCGGATGAGTTCGGCGGTATTCTTGCCGTAGGGCGAGAGGAGGCTCGGAGCATTGGGGAGCGCCGCGAGGAGCGCCGCTTCATCGAGCGTCAGCTCCGACGTCGATTTTCCGAAAAAGGTGCGGGCGGCCGCTTCGATGCCGTAGGCATTGGCGCCGTAGGGGACGGCGTTGAGGTAGAGGTCGAGGATCTCATCCTTGGTCATGTGGCGCTCGATCTTGATGGCGAGGATGGCTTCGCGGGCCTTTCTCACCCAGGTCTTCTCTCGGGTGAGGAAGAGGGCGCGGGCGAGCTGCTGGGTGATGGTCGAGGCTCCCTGGTCGATCTCGCCTTGGCGGAGATTGGCGATGCCAGCCCGGAGGATGGCGATGACATCGACGCCGGGGTGAGAGAAGAAGTGCGCGTCCTCGGCCGCGACGGTCGCGTACCGGATGGAGGCAGGGATCGATTCATGGCTGATGACATGTCGGTTCTCCTCGCCATGGATCTGGTAGAGGATGGTCTCGCCGGTGCGGTCGTAGATGACCGACGTTTCCTTGAGCGGATGAGCGGCCAGGTCGAGCGAATCAGCCGCGTCGAAATAGTAGATCGCGAGACCGCCCATGGTGAGGCCCAGGGAGAGGATGAGGACGAACCACGCTCCCTGGCGGATGAGGAATTTGATCGGTGCAAAAAGCGACATAGGACTCTCTCTAGTGTAGCGTATCTTCGCTAGCCTCCCGTGTTTCAGAGCTTTTGTCAATGGAGCGATTCCCTTGTAAGCTGGAAGAGTAAACCCGCAATCGGCAACGAAACTGGACTGACCCAAAGCCTTCGTGTTCTTGGTGTCGGTTGTCAGTCGCAAGTTGTTAGTCAATCTATGCAGCTTCCAGTCAATCGGACGCTCTATCACCTCCTCACTTGGATCGGCGTTCCGACCGCGTGGGAGGTATCGGTCGGCGCCGTACTCTTTCGTCACACTCTCCAGGGTGTCCGCGAGTATCTTCTCCTCCAGTATCCGAGCGGCCATTTCGACTTCGCCAAAGGCCATGTCGAAACGGGGGAGACCGAACTCGACACCTTGCGGCGAGAGACGGTCGAAGAGACCGGTCTCGATCAGATCGAAGTCATCAATCGGCGCATGAGCATCCGTTATTTCTATATCGCCAAAGGCAACGAAGAGGTGAAGCGGCGAGCGGCCGGTCGGGGATTGTGGATTTTCAAAGAAGTGCATTTCTATCCGGCACGGGTCGCCCCGGACGCTCCTGTCACGCTCTCCGATGAGCATACAGGCTCGGTCTGGCTCCCCTATGCTGAGGCGGTCGAGAAGGCGACATTTGAGAACGCCAAGAATCTCATCGTGCAGACCGAAGACTTGCTCAAGCGCGCCTAAGAGTTCTCCAAATGCAAAAGCCGCGCCGGGATGGTGTTCCATCTCTGATGGCGCGGCCG
>CAYWVL010000012.1:0-215 GCA_964461975.1 uncultured Bdellovibrionales bacterium
TATCGACGCCGAACACGCGCTCGATCCCGAATATGCCAAGCGTATCGGAGTCAATGTGAACAATCTCCTCATCTCCCAGCCGGATTCCGGCGAGCAGGCGCTCGATATCGTCGAGACACTCGTCCGCTCCAATGCCGTCGATGTGATCGTTGTGGACTCCGTGGCGGCCTTGGTGCCCCGGGCCGAGATCGAGGGCGAGATGGGCGACCAGCACG
>CAYWVL010000012.1:225-18044 GCA_964461975.1 uncultured Bdellovibrionales bacterium
TGGGCCGACAGGCCAGGCTCATGAGTCAGGCCCTACGGAAGCTTACTGCCATCATCGCCAAGTCCAATGTCGTCGTCATCTTCATCAACCAGATCCGCATGAAGATCGGCGTCATGTTCGGCAATCCCGAGACGACGACTGGCGGCAATGCGCTCAAGTTCTACTCGTCGATCCGCGTCGAAGTGCGGAAGAGCGCCCAAGTCAAGAAGGGCGAAGAAGTCGTCGGGAACCAGGTGAATGTCAAGATCGCCAAGAATAAGGTGGCTCCTCCCTTCAAGACCACCAGCTTCTTCATCATGTACAACGAAGGCATCTCCTGGGCTGATGACGTACTCGATACGGGCCTCAAGTACGAAGTGATCAAGAAACAGGGGAATACCCACTCGTTCGGCGAGGTGAAGCTCGGGGTCGGCCGCGAGCAGGCCCGGGCGTTCCTCAAGGAGAATGCCAAAGTCGGAAAAGAAATCGAGAGGGCCGTGTGGAAGAAAGTCCGCGAGCTCGAAGCCTAGTGTTTTCAGAACGGCCGCGATCGGCCATGAGTCCGTCAGCTATGACTCCCAAAACAAATATCATGCGCGTCGGCTGTCTGCTCCTCCTCTTGGGAGCCGGGGTCTTGGTGTCGCCGCCAGCGCTCTCGGCGGCCGAGGACATCGACGATATCGAGGACGATATCGAGGCCATCGAGAAGAAGCTCAAGAAAGCCGAGGAGAAGAAAGCAGCGCTCGAGCGCGAAGTGGGCGCGTTGAGCGCGTCGCTCTCGCAGGCAGAGCGGACCATCGCGGAGACGCAGATCAAGATCAAACAGGCCGAGAATGTCATCGAGCGGAAAGCGGCCGAGATCGAGCTCTTGGAAGCGCAGATCAAGGAGGAGCGACTCCTCTTGATCGGACTGCTGCAGGATCTCCACTACGAGGGCTACGCCACATTGCCCGAGCTCCTCTTCTCCAAGGACGACTTCTTGAGTCTGATCGCACATCCAGATCGACTCCTTTCGGTCAAAGAGCGTATCGGCGTTCTCCTCGATTCGCTGGAGAGCCGCTACGCCGAGACCGAGACCGAGAAGGGCGCGCTCGAGGAGGCCAAGGCCGATCACCAGGAACTCCTGGCGGCCAAGGCAGCTGAGAAGCGCGAGTTGGCGACTGATCGTGCTGAAGTCTTGGATGAAGTCGAAGACCAAGAGAAGGTCATCAGCCGGCTCCGGAAAGAGCTCCAGGAACTCCAAGGCGACTTGGCCGTCCTGACCGGGAAGAATTACAACGCCAAGGATATCCGCGAGGCAGTCGAGGACGCCAGCGACGAGACGGGCGTTCCGGAGGGGGTGCTCTATGGCTTTCTCAAGATGGAGACCAATCTCGGTGCCAATACCGGCCAATGCACCTACAAGAAGGTGCGGGAGGATGCCTTGAGCCGCTACTACAATAAGAACAAGAAGAAGTACAAGAACTCCATCGCTCTACTGGAGAAGCGCTACAATATGTTCCTCGATATCGTCGATGAGCTCGGCTATAGCAAGGATAAGAAAGTGTCGTGCACGCCGGGGAGCTATGTCGGGCAGGGCGGCGCGATGGGTGTGGCGCAATTCATGTCGGACGTCTGGCGTGGGTACGAGGGCGATATCCGAGCCAGGACGGGCCACAAGAATCCCGATCCGTGGAATCTCACCGATGGCGTCATGGCCATGGCCTTGAAGCTTCGGAAAGCAGGCGCGACTTCGGACAGCAGCTCCGCCATCCGAAAGGCCTCGATCAACTATCTCGGGAATTTCAACGCGAATTACTACAACGGCATCGTCTACTGGGCCAAGAACTACAAGAAGCTCTTCAATTGAGATGGAGGTACTCTTTGTAGAGAGCCAACCTTTCGCTTTCCTTAGTTTCGCCGTATCCTAGAGGTACTCAAACAAACACCGACTATGTTTCGTCTCCCCATCGTGCGTTTGTTGTCGCGCCGTGCTTTCCTGGCGGGCTCATTCGCTCTCCTCTCTCTAGCTCTCCTCGCTGGGGGAGCGCTTCTCGGGCCAGGGTTCTCCGGCCCAACGTCTTCGGAGTACGCTTTTTTTAGTCTTTCTCCAAGCGGAACAGCGGGCGGGTGGGCGGTCCCGGCATCGTGTCCATCGGATCTTCATGATGAGCCGAACTACGGCCAGCCATGCTCGGTCTGCAATAGCTGCGGGGTCTGCAATAGCGGCTTCATCCAGTGCGGCGGGAGCTGCAGCGCGGCCGCTCCGCCGCGTTGCGTCGGCGAGACCGCTGGTGCTTGCGGAGACGACGTGACTGACGCCTACTGGATCGGCGCGGCCATGAATTGCGCGGCCGCCGAACCGGTCTTCGCTTCGTGTCCGGTCGGGACCCGCGTCTTTACCCAGACATCGACGACGACCAAGAGCTGCGCTCCGCTCAATAGCTTCTCCTATACCGGGTACGAGAGCCGCTGCGTGGCGGACCCGAGTTGCGTCGCCCCGCCGCTTCTGCCGAGCGTCAATCTTACCGTCAACGGCCTCGATAGCGTGCCGGGTATAACTGCGGGGAGTCCGCTCACCTTGGCCTGGACGACCGCCAATGCCGGACCGGGAGCCACCTGCACGGCGACAGGGTTTGGGTGGGCCGGTCCCAAAGCATGGGATGGCGGACCGGACACGGTGACGGCGGGGGTGACGAGCACCTATGCGTTTGCGTGCAGCCAAGCCGGGGTCGCTTTTAGCGATTCGGTCTCGGTGACGGTCACGTGCGCGGCCAGTTGCACCAATTGGAGCGCGTGTTCCGGACCATGCACGGCTGGCCAAGGTACTCAGTCTCGGACCTGCGTTCGGACGGATTGCTCCTCGGGTGTCGAAACGAGAAGCTGCACGACGGCTTTCTGCCGCGATTCCAGCTGGAGGGAAGTCGGCCAGTAAGACAGACGGCCTCGCTTGACGGAGGGAGGGGCGAGTGCTACACTCCTACCACAACTGATGAAGCCCATAGTCTTCCCGCTCTGACCATCGAGCCATCACGGCCCTTCGGTTCTCGAGATAGGAAGACAAACAAGTCCAGCCGGCTTCATCTTTTGCGGTTGGTTTTTTGTTTCGGAGGAGCTGGCAGCCGGGCGTCCGATAGGCAACTAATTTTTTGATCATAGCGATAGTATGCGTGAGTACGAATTGTTCTATCTCGTCGGTGAGAGCAAGGAAGCCGAGCTTCCGCGCATCCGCACCGAAGTTGAAGCGCTCATCAAGGAGCGGGGAGGCGAGTTCCTTCCGGCCGAGACGAGCGACAAGCGACGCTTGGCCTACGAGGTCAAGGGCGAAGTCCGCGGTTTCTATATCGCTCGCCGGTTTACGCTCCCTGACAAGACCGAGCTCGTCGGCGCGGAACTCGAGTCGGCTATCGCCGAAGGTGACGCAATCGCCTCTTTCACCAAGAAATTGGCTCTTTCCAAGGATATCCTCCGAGCGCTCTTTCTCCGGGCCGAGGAATTGCCCGAGCTCAAGCCGATCGAGCGTACCGAATACCTCCGCAAGGAAGTCCGTGGCCGAGGGCCCCGGCGCGAACGGCCGGTGGCAGCCGATCCGAATTTCATCGCGTCTGCCCCTCCCAAACCAGCGGCTCCGGCCGAGGCTGCCAAAACGGTGACCAAGGAGGAGATGGACAAGCAGCTTTCACAGGTGCTCGACATCTAAATTCTTAAGCGGCACGGAGACGTGCTACGCGTTATGAACGTCAACAAAGTGATTCTCGTGGGGCGGCTGACTCGGGACCCGGAGGTGAGGAATACGCCTTCCGGACAGTCGGTAGCGACTATTGGTATGGCGACCAATAACTACTGGACCGACAAGAGCGGCCAGAAGCAGGAACGCACCGAATTCCACTCCGTGGTACTGTGGGGCAAACTCGCCGAGATTGCCGGTCAGTATCTGACCAAGGGGCAGGAATGTTACGTCGAAGGCCGGCTCCAGACCCGCACCTATACCGGGAAAGATGGCATCGAGCGCAAGGCTGTGGAGATCGTCGGCGAGACGATGCAGCTCGGCAGCCGGGCTGGTCAGGGCGGCGGGATGAGCGGCGCGAGCCGGCCCATGGCTGCCGCAGGGACTGCTGCTACTGCCAAGGCCCCAGCCAAAGAAGAAGAGATCCCGACCATCAATCTCGATGACGACAAGGAGATCAAGATCGAGGACGTTCCGTTTTAATCAACCCCTGAATATCTATTGCCTATGACACTCGATGAAGCATCCCGCAAGAAATTGGCCCGCGTCGACTACAAGGACGCCTATTTTCTCCGCCGGTTCCTCAATTCGCAAGGAAAGATCTATCCGCCGAAGCGTTTCGGGCTGACGGCGAGCGAACAGCGCCACCTGGTCGAAGCGATCAAGCGCGCCCGTTACATGGCTCTCATCCCGTACACCGTCAAATAAGCAGTGTCGAGAATGTTGAAAGGTTTGAAGGTTGAGAACGTCGAGTATTTTCTCGGGTAACTTTCGCGACATTCGCAACATGCGCAACTTGCAACGCTATGCTCTCTCTTACTGAAATCAAAACTGGCAAGAAAATTCTGTGGCGCGACGAGCCACATCTCGTTTTGGAGTATCAGCATTCCAAGACCGGGCCGCAGCGGGCCGTGCTCCGCACCAAGCTCAAGAATCTCATCAACGGAGCGATTATCGACTACACCTTCAAGGGTGCCGAATCAGCCGACGAGGCCGAGGTGACGCGCTCGACCGCGCAGTACCTCTACCACCAGGGCGATGAATACTCGTTCATGGATATGGAGAGCTATGACCAGTTCACGCTCTCCCGCGACATCCTTGGTGAGAACGCTTCCTATCTGGTCGACGGCACGGAGGTGACACTCCTCAAGTGGAATGACCGACCGATCAACGTCGAGCTCCCGATCAAGATGACCTTCCTCGTGACCGATGCCCCACCTGGGATCAAGGGCGATACTGCTTCGGGCGGGGACAAGGTCGTGACCCTCGAGACCGGACTGACGGTCACCACGCCGCTCTTCATCAAGACCGGTGACCGGGTGATTGTGAATACGGAAAAGGGTGAGTACGTCTCACGGGCCTAGCCGGAGAGTTTATGAGGCAGAACAAGAGCCAAAGTGGCTCTTTTTTGCTTCTATAGAGCCTCAAAGTGACTTGTCAGCCTTGCGGAAAACGTGTACCATAGAGGGTAGGGTAGGTTTCTGGACAGCGCCCTGTGGCCTGTCCGCCCAGGCCTCCGATGCCGTGGCCCGTAATCCAACCTGCCGGTCATGCCTATGCATCTGCGGTGGATCCGCTTGGGAGGCTGGTTCCTCTTTCTCCTCACGTTTGCTCTGCTTTCGACTGCCGTGGTGGCGGTCGATCCCCAGTCGCTCAATCAGACAGGGGTAGTCCTCGTGTTCGGCCTTGTATTCTTGTGGCTCGCGAGCGGACTCTACCTCGTGCTTATCGCATTGAGCCAGCGCTTCCTCGGGCCGGAGCGCACGGTTGCTTTTGCCGGCACTGCACTGCGGCAGAGCGCGCTCCTCGCGTCTCTCGCGACGGTGCTTCTCGTGCTCCAGTATCTCCGGATGCTCGCCGGGTGGGGTGCGCTCCTCGCGCTGGCGCTCATGCTCCTTCTCGAGCTCACTTTCCGTTACGTTGTGTCGTACCGTTCCACGCGTTAATCTTCTCGTTATGACCAAGACTCCAGCTGCCAAAAAAGATCAGTACGGCGCCCATTCCATCCAGGTCTTGGAGGGGCTCGATCCGGTGCGCAAGCGTCCCGGCATGTATATCGGCGGCACTTCGACCGAAGGCCTGCATCACCTCATCTGGGAGGTGGTCAACAACTCCATCGACGAAGCCATGGCCGGCTACTGCACCGACATCACGGTGCGGCTCTTGCCGGACAATTGGGTCGAAGTGGCTGACAATGGTCGCGGTATCCCGGTCGATATCCATCCCCAGACCAAGAAGTCGACGCTCGAGACAGTATTGACGGTCCTTCACGCCGGCGGCAAGTTCGGCGGCGACGGTTACAAAATCTCCGGCGGTCTCCATGGCGTCGGTGTCTCGGTCGTGAACGCGCTCTCGGTCCATACCAAGGTGACCGTCGAACGCCAGGGCAAGGTATGGGTCCAGGAATACAAGCGCGGCGCTCCCCAAGGCAACGTCAAGCCGGTGGGGAAATCCGATCGGACCGGGACCATAGTCGCGTTTCAGGCCGACCCGGAAATCTTTCCCGAGATCGCTTACAGCTGGACCAAGGTGCTCGAGTATCTCCGTTTCCAGGCCTTTTTGACCAAGGGCGTGCGCATCCTCTGCGAGGATCGGCGCCAGGTTCTCACGCCGGCCGATGAGCACAAAGCGGTACGGCACGGTTTCTATTTTGACTCGGGCATCATCTCGTTCGTCAAATTCCTCAACCGCGGCAAGGAAGTCAAAAACCAGATGCCGTTCTATGTCGAGAAGACGGTGGATGGGATTTATGTCGAGGCGTCGCTCCAGTACACTGATGGCTTCAAGGAGCATCTCTTCGCCTTCGCCAACAACATCGTCAATCCCGGCGGCGGCACCCACGTGACCGGGCTCAAGATGGCCTTGACCCGCGTTCTCAACGACTATGCCAAGAAGGGGAATCTCATCAAGGATAAGGAAGGCGCTTTTACCGCCGAAGACTTGCGCGAGGGATTGACCGCCGTCGTCTCGGTCAAGCTGGCCAATCCGCAATTCGAGGGTCAGACCAAAGACAAGCTCAACAACTCCGAGGTACGCGGCATCGTGCAGACAGTCGTCTACGAAGCGTTTGCCGAATACCTCGAGCAGCATCCCAACAACGCTAAGGGTATCGTCGAGAAGTGCCTGCTCACGGTGCGTGCGCGCATCGCTGCCCGGGCCGCCAAGGACGCGGTCATCCGGAAGGGCGCCTTGGACGGACTCTCGCTTCCAGGCAAGCTCGCCGATTGCTCGAGCAAAGACGCCAGCCGGAGCGAGCTCTACATCGTGGAGGGAGACTCGGCCGGTGGCTCGGCCAAACAGGGGCGCAACCGCGAGTTTCAGGCGATCCTTCCCTTGCGCGGCAAGCTCGTCAATGTGGAGAAGACCAGTCTCGACAAGGTGGTCAAGTCAGACACGCTCAAGCCGATCATCATCGCACTCGGGGTCGGCATCGGCGAGACGTTCGACATCTCGCGCCTGCGTTACCACAAGATCATCATCATGGCCGACGCCGACGTGGACGGCTCGCATATCCGCACCCTCCTTCTCACGTTCTTCTACCGCTACTTCGAGGAGCTCGTCCGAGGCGGCCATATCTATATCGCCCAGCCGCCGCTTTATCGCCTCCAGAAAGGCAAGACCGTGCGCTATGTCTACAATGAAGAAGAGAAGGTGCGTGTCATCGAGGAGATGAAGGCCTTGGCCGAATCGACCAAGACTGCCAAGGCCAAGGCGAAAGCCGAGAAGGAGGCCGAGGAGACTCCGGGCCAGGCGGCGCAGCTCGTCGAGGGCGAAGCGCCGAGCGAAGGCACCGAGACGGTCGCCGGCATCAATATCCAGCGCTACAAAGGTCTCGGTGAGATGAACCCGGACCAGCTCTGGGGGACGACCATGGATCCGGATAACCGCGTCATGCTCCAGGTATCGATCGACGATGCCGAGGAAGCCGACCGCCTCTTCGACGTCCTCATGGGCAATGAAGTCGAGCCGCGCCGTCGCTTCATCCAGACCCACGCCAAAGGCGTCAAGAATTTGGACGTGTAGCTCACCTCGAAATCTGCATACGCATGCGCCTCATTTTCCTTAACGCGTATCACCTCGGGCTGCGTGAGGCGCTCGAGCGCTTTGTCACCGATGAAGCCGCCCGGACCGACGTCTTCTGTTTTCAGGAGGCTCGCGAAGGAGCGCATATCGCCGGCGAGTCCCTGGGGGATGTGTTCCAGCTTTTCACCGCCGAAGAGGCGGTGGCAGGGGCGCGACCGTACTCGCTCGCGACCTACGTGCGTCGATCGATCGAGGTGGCGGAGCACCGGCCTATCAGCGATATCGACCCAGCGACTGGGCTCGGCCTCCTGACACGTCTCCGTGCTGGCGGGCGGAGCATCCATGTGCTCAATGTCCACGGCAATCCGCATGTTATCAAACCTCAAGATACCAAGACCGACTCATCCGAGCGGCTTCGGCAATCCGACGAATTCCTCCGAGCGGTCGCCGCAGCTGGACCCGACATCATCGGCGGCGACTTCAATCTGCTTCCTGATACCGAGAGCCTCGAGATCTTCCGCCGCGCGGGGTATCGCGACCTCATCCGCGAGCATGCCATCGCGACGACCCGCAATCATCTCGCTTGGGACCGCTTTCCCGAAGGGGAGCGCTTCCTCTTCTCGGACTATGTCTTCGTGAGTCCGGAGCTCACGGTAAAGAGTTTCGCCGTCCCAGATATCGAGGTATCGGATCACTTGCCGCTCATTTTGGAGATCGAGTAGCCAACGTATCGAGGGATCATGAATGAGCAGGAGAGGGTTGAAACCTTGACTTTTCCGGAGATTTACACTATAAAGACAGGGTTCCTTTTGGTAGCTCTTTGTCCGGCCGCAAGGCCTTTTTTGCTGGAGGGATTTCCCGTGAGTTTCCACAGTACGACGGTCGCACTGCCGCTCGGTGGCAGGATGATCGTGAGACATACCATCACGAGCGCTGCGGCACAGGTATCTGCAGTCCAGCCCCCGTGGTTCACCGACGAGGTGGTCCATCTCCAGGACGCACCGGCGGGAAAGGCCATCCGGCTCCATACGGGCGGCCAGGGAGGCAATATGCACGCGGTGCTGCCCTTCCAGTCCGCGAGCGGTCAGATGCTGGCAGCTGTCTACAGCCTGAAGCAGCAGCGCCTCACGATCGGGGTCTGCGGTTCACGGCGGAACCGTCAAGCCGCGTTTGAACCGTGGGTGGTGCGCCAAGGTGCATCGCTTGCGGTCAAGTACGCACATGGCGTTTCGCCGTACTACACCTCACCTGTCGATGGCATGGATCAGCTGGTCCATCCTGCGGTACTCGTGATCCTGCGCGCTCACATCACCATGCACCGCCTGCTGGTGCAGTTTCCCGCAGATCTGCGGCAGGCGATCCTCCGAAGGCTTCAGGTTTCTTCCGACGACACGCCGACCCGTATCGAGGGTCTGCGCCTGCTCGCGCGGTGCCTCGAGACCCAAGGGCCGGATGCGGTGTGGGACATGATCGAGGCTGTCGAAAGTACGGCCGCGGAGCGGATGGAATCGAGTCCTACCACGCCAATGCCGATGCGGCTCCTTGAGTCGCGGACGACTATGGAGATGCAGCTGGACCGACGCCCCGTCAGCATCGACCCGCACGAGCCGCCGACGCCGGTCGAGGCGCAGACTGTCGCTGGCGATCTGCCGCCCGGTGAGGGGCTGGGCCGTGACACCGCGCATGGCACCATCCCCATGCCGCTTCCGGGCTCACGGCGGGCCGCGGCGGTCATGGGGTCCGGCCTCGCGGCGCAGTGACCAGGCGACTTCGCTGGTAGCCAAACAGCGTTGACGGAACGGGCCGCAGGAGGAGAACATTCCTCCTGCGGCCTTTGACTTTGTAGCGCCGCCAGCTTGACTCGAGCGGGGATGCTTGGTACACTGGGCCTACTCAAAAATTGCTTGAGAAAAGCTTTTTTTGGTAGCATGAAGTTGTGAAACAACCTCTCCTCGACAACCTGAAATCGCTCATCCACTGTCCGGTCTGCAACAAGGAGTACCGGCCGGCCAAGATGCTCCTCCTCAACCAGGAGGAGAAGCGGACGACTCTCCATATCACCTGCGAGGCGTGCCATACTTCGAGCTTGGTGTACGTGTCGCTCTCGCCTGTCGGGGTCGTCTCGATGGGGGTCCTCACCGACCTGGAGCAGAGCGAGGCCAAGCGCTTCTTCCAGACCGCGCCGCTCTCATCCGAAGACGTGCTCGGTGTCCACCGGATGCTCAAGGAAGACCAGGGAAGAGTCGAGTCGCTCATCGGTTCATGATTTTTTATACTCGTATTCCTAACCACTGATTTTTGTCTCTATGTCGACCGCACTCAAACTCGCCGTGACCCCGCGCACCGCCACTGGCAAGGCGCTCGCAGCTCTCCGTGAGAGCGGCATGGTGCCGGCTGTCCTCTATGGACGCGAAGTCGCCCCGGTTTCGCTCGCGGTCCGTGCGCTCGATTTTTCGCGCGCCTACAAGACCGCTGGCGAAAGCAGCCTCATCGAGATCGCGCTCGACGGCCAGAAGCCGGTCAACGCGCTCATCCATGACGTCGCTGTCCATCCGCTCTCGGGGCGGGTGATGCACGTGGATTTCTACCAGGTGAACATGAAAGAAGCCATCGAGACCGACGTTCCGCTCGAATTTATCGGCGAATCCGAAGCCGTCAAGGCCATGGCTGGCGTCTTGGTGCGCTCGCTCGAAGAGGTCAAGGTGAAGTGTCTCCCGAGCGATCTGCCGCATGCGCTTCAGGTGAACTTGGCCCAGCTCGCGACCTTTGACGATGTCATCAAGATCAAGGATATCGCCCTGCCGAAGGGGGTCGAGATGCTCGACGATCTCGAGACTGTCATCGCGACTGTCGCTGCGCCGCGCTCCGAAGCTGAGATGGCCTCGCTCGACGAGAAAGTCGAGATGGATGTGACCAAAGTAGAGGGCGTCGTCAAAGAGACTCCGGAAACCGTCTCCGCTGAAGGAGACAAGAAAGAGGAGAAGAAGTAGACCTCCCTTTGATAGGATTCGCGAAGAGGCCCCTCGGGGCCTCTTTGACTTTTTTCCATCAGCGTGCCAATATCATGCATCGGCAATTGCCATCAGGAGCTTGAAAATGAGGACAGCTGTTTCTATCGGCGTAGCGCTGTTTCTCGGCCTCGTCTACACGATCTTCGCTTTGAGTTTGGGGCTGGCGCTGGCCGCCATGCTTTCCTGGAGCTTCGAGTGGTCGAGAGAGACACTTGTCTGGCACGGGCGCATCTTTGCTGCTCTTTGCTACATCGCCTTCCTCAACCGGCTGGTAGCAAGCCAGATCAAAGCGTGGCCGAAGTGGTTGAGACTCCTGGTTTTCGTGGTCGCACCACTGGTTCTGATGATGCGGATGGCGCCATACAGTGAGTCCTACGCGGCCTTGTATGGGCTCGTCTGTATTGCAGCGCTGCCCACGTATCAGTTGGCGCATCAGCTCTTCTTCAGGCGTGGGTAACTGGCAGGTTGGCCCGGTGACGTGGTACCGATCAAAAAATGCGGGCGGTTCTCCAGAGGAGGGTCGCCCGCGAATGCTTTGGATGCTGGATCGATCGTTAGCGCAGCAATTCTGTCTCGAGCCTGCCCCGAGCCTCGGAGAGAAAAGCGGGGAGGGCCACCCGCTCCAGATCCGTGAAGGGCTGGAGTACATGGTCCGCGGTCGAGATATTCGGATTGGCGCTTTTGCCGACGCCGAGCCGGAGGCGGCGGAAATCCTGGGTGCCGAGACGCTCGATGATGTCCCGGACGCCGTTGTGACCGGCAGCACGTGACGACTGGGTTGTCTTGGTGCGGCCAAACGGGATATCGGCTTCGTCATGGAGGACGATGAGGTCGCCCGGGGCGGCTTTGTAGAAATCCAAGAGCGCTTTGACCGCCGCGCCGGACTCATTCATATATGTCTCCGGTTTCACGAGGATTATTTTCCGGGCACCGGAGCGGGCGTCGCTCACGCTCGCCCGGAAGCGCTTCTCGGCGCGCCAGGGGCCGCCATCCCAGGCCGAGTGGAGCTCGTCGAGGAGGAGCCAGCCGAGGTTGTGGCGGGTCCCGGCGTACCGCTGGCCCGGGTTCCCGAGTCCGACGATGAAGAGCGGACTCTCGCCAGAGTCCGGCTCGGGTGCTGATGAGGAAAACAGTTTTGAGAAGAAATTCATACGATGCATGTCAGGGGAAGCGAGCCGCGAGTACGGTACGTCCGTGCTTAGATATCCGATGCTGCGAAATCCCCCATATCGGTTGGAGGCACTTCGTGGATGAGACCAGGGATAGTGTCCCGGGTATAGAGGAGGACGAGATCGGTCGCTGGCGATCCGGTCGGGAGGGATGCGGGGAGCGACTCTTGCCGCTCGAGTGCGTAGCGGCCGATGAGGCTATCGAGCGTGTAGAGTTTCCGCGCGTCGCCTGTCCTCTCGATGATAGCGTTGCCGGTCTGATTCTCCAAGCGCGACCACGCCTGCACCGTGACAGTGCCGACGGGAAATGTCTCGCGCAGATCGTTGCCTAGCTCGCGTCCGAGCGCGAGCTGCTTGGGCGGGACGAGGATGAGGAGCGATGCGGCTTCTTGCTCGATCCGCGTGCGCCGATCGCGGAGCGCCGACTGGTCGAAGAGACTCTGAGCGAGCGAGCGGACTTCGCGCCAGTCGCCGCTTCGGGGGGTGAGCGCGAAGGCGCGACCAGGCCCCTCGCCGACATGGGTCACCCGCAGGAGACTCTCTTTCTTCCAGGCGTCGACGACCGCGGTCTCGATCGAGCGGGTGTCGATCGATTCGGCAAGCGCCAAGAATCCGCGGGCGGCCTCGGGGTCGATATCGGTCTTGACGCTCTCGCCGAGGCTCTCGAGGAGGCGGGCGACGGTGAGCGGATTGAGAAAGGTCGGGAGCGACCAGGCCTCGTCGCGGAGCGCCTGGAGGATCTCTTGCTGGCGCTTGGCGCGCCCGAAATCGCCCTCCGGGTCATCGTGCCGCATGCGGGCGTATTTGAGCGCGGTCTTTCCATCGAGCTCATGCCAGCCCTTCGAGAGTTCAAATGTCTCGTAGCTGTAGTTGGGTCCGGGATAGCGAGTGTCGTAGATATTGCGCTTGACTTCGACCCGGATGCCGCCGAGCGCGTCGATCAGGCGCTCGAAGCCATCGAAATCAATCGACGCGAAATAATGGATGGGGAGTCCTGTCATTTCCGAAACGCTCATGCGCGCCAGATCGGCGCCTTCGCCGCGGATGAGTCCGGTCTGGTAGAGCGTATTGAGTTTGGCTGTGCCGCCTTCGGGGAGGGGAGCGAGGAGATCGCGTGGGAGCGAGAGGAGCGCCACCCGGCCGGCTCGGGTATCGAGCGACGCTACCATGACGGTATCGGTGAGATGCTTCCCGGGGTAACGTTCGCCGGCGCGGCCGAGAAGGAGGATATTGATCCGGCCTTCAGCATAGCCTTTGAGGTCCCGGGGCGACGCGAAGAGTCCGGCGCCGACCAGCCGCACGCCTTGGAAGAACGAGATGGGGGCATTCTCGAATCGGAGCGCCTGGGTCAGTTGGGCGCCGATGACAAAAACAGTCACGCAGCCGATGCCGAACACGAGAGCGAGCCCGATGATCCACGCGCGCAGCGAGCCAAACCGCCGCGAGGGGGCTGGCGCCGCGGTTTCGAGCGTCGTACTGCCGAGAAAGAAACGGTTGTCGGGCATGGAGGGCGTGGTGCGCTGGTTTAGGAGAGGTGTCGCGAGAGAACTCCCGAGAAAGTGGCTTATTTGAGGGACAATCCGACCCTTGAAGGAGCAGGAAATCCGTGGTACACTGGGGGGGATTTATCGTTGTGAAAAACGGCTCTATGGCAGCACATACGGAGCAACCCGTGCCGGTCGTTAGCGGACCGGAGAGCGAGGAGTATCTTTCGCTCGGCGCGCTCTTTCTCGAGATGGCCAAAGTGATCATCCTGGCTATCGTCATCATTATACCCATTCGGGTCTTCCTCTTCCAACCGTTCTTTGTGCAGGGCGCTTCCATGGAGCCCAATTTCGAAGACGGCGAGTACCTCATCATCAATGAGTTCGGCTACAAGCATACTGAAGTGCCGGGGGTGGGCGCGGTCAAGCAGTTCCGCGACCTGGAGCGCCAGGAGCCGATCGTCTTCCGCTATCCCAGGAATCCCGAGCAGTTCTATATCAAGCGCGTCATCGGTCTCCCGGGTGAATCAGTCGCTATCAGAGGCGGGGCCGTCTACATATACAATGACATTCACCATCAGGGGTATGCCCTCGATGAGAGCGCCTACCTCGATCAGGCCGTCCAGACGAGCGACATGCCCAAGCTCACGCTCGAAGAAGACGAGTATTTCGTCATGGGCGACAATCGCTCTTTCAGCTATGACTCGCGCGCGTTCGGTCCCGTCAAGCGCGAGGCGATCATCGGGCGGGTGCTCCTCCGGGCGTGGCCGCTCTCCAATGTCGCGATCTACTAATCATTCATCCGAGCGCCCACCCCAAGAGTGTCACGCACGCTTATCCACCTACGCTTACGCCCTATGCCCAAAGCATCCAAGAAAACCGTGAAGAAGGCAGCCCCAAAGAAGACCAAGGAGAAGAAGCCGGCCAAGCCAATCGCAAAGAAGGCCGCCGCGCCGGCCCCGGTCGAGGAGGAGATGCTCCTCCAGGCGCTCCGCGGCATGCGCGATATCTTGCCGGATGAGCAGCCCTATTGGGAGCGGGTGCGTCGCACGCTGACGCATGCCCAGCATGAGTACGGCTACCGGCGGATCGACCTCCCCATGGTTGAGTACGCCCACCTCTACCTCCGCTCGATCGGCGAGGGGACCGATATCATCGACAAGGAGATGTACCTCTTCAATACCCGCGGCGGCGACAAGGTGGCGCTCCGCCCCGAGATGACAGCCGGACTCTGCCGCGCCTATATCGAGCACGGCATGGGGGTCATGCCCAAGCCGATCAAGCTCTTCTCCTACGGCTCGCTCTTCCGTTATGATCGCCCGCAGGAGGGCCGCTACCGCGAGCATACCCAGGCCAACTTCGATGTCTTCGGCGAAGAAGATCCGATTCTCGACGCCCAGGTCATCCAGCTCGCTTACCGCGTCGTCAAGGATCTCGGCCTCAAGAATATCGAATTCCAGGTCAACTCCATCGGCACGCCCGAGTCCCGCCGCGAGTACGAGAAAGTCTTGATCCGCTACCTCGAGTCGCAGAAGCACCGCTTGAGCCAGGAGGACCGCGACCGCATCGAGACCAACCCGCTGCGTCTCCTCGATTCCAAAGACGAGAAGACCATCCAGGTCATGTCGCACGCGCCGCAGCCCCTGGACTACCTCGACCAGGAATCGCGCGACCACTTCAAGCATCTCCTCGAGTATCTCGATGAGCTCGAGCTCCCGTACTCGATCAATACTCGCCTCGTGCGCGGTCTCGACTACTACACCCGCACCGTCTTCGAGATCCGTTCGACCGATGAGAATGGCAAGGGCTATTCCCTCGGTGGCGGCGGCCGCTACGACCGGCTCGTCGAGTCTCTCGGCGGGGAGGCGACGCCCGCTATCGGCTTCGCCTTGGGTATCGACCGCATCGTCCTCGAGATGAAGCGTACCCAGGTCAAGCCCTACGTCGAGCCCAAGCCGCGCGTCTTCCTCGCTCAGCTCGGCAGCATGGCCAAGAAGAAGAGTCTGCGCCTCTTCTCCGAGCTCGAGAAGAACGGCGTCCTCGTCGCCGAGTCTTTCGGCCGCGGCACTCTCAAGAGTCAGCTCCGGGTCGCCAATCGCCTCGGTGTCGAGGTGACCATCATCCTCGGTCAGAAGGAAGTCCTCGACGGCACCGCCATCGTGAAAGACATGGTGTCGGGGACGCAGGAGACCGTGGTCCAGGAGAAGCTCGTCGATGCCGTGAAGAAGCTCCTCAAGGGGAACCAGGCGCTCATGGGCCCCAATGGTTTGCCCTTGCCCAAGCTCGAGGATGACGATGAGGACGAGGAAGAGGGAGAGAAGGCGAAGGCCAAGGACAAAGAGAAAGACAAGGAATAGCCCTATGAAGACCGTCTTCGAGAAAATCCGCGATCGTGAGATTCCGACCGAATTCCGGTACGAGGACGACGAGATCATGGCCTTCGACGACATCGCGCCGATCGCACCGGTCCACGTGCTCATCGTCCCCAAGAAACTGATTCCGTCGATCGCCGAGATGGAGGACGGGGACGAGGCCATCGTGGGACGGATGTTCCGGGTCGCGCGCGACCTCGCTCGAGACTTGAAGATTTCCGAAAAAGGGTATAAGCTATTGATTCGCGTCGGGAAAGGCGGGGGGCAGGAGGTGCCGCACCTCCACCTCCACCTCCTCGGCGGAGCGAGGCTCTCGGAGAATATCCGCCCGATCGCCTAGCGGGAGACTGCCCGTGCCCAGGTCCGTTCTGTCGAACGAGCCCAGGCACGCGAGCTCTCCAGAGGAGAGTAATTGCGTAACGACAGAAAGGAGGTCCCTATGATTCACATCAAACGGAAAGAGAAGGAAACGACCGAAGCCCTCATTCGGCGGTTTTCGCGCCGCGTCCAGCAGAGCGGCGTTCTCCGCCAAGTGAGGAAGCTCCGCTTCCGCGCCGTGGAGAAGAGCAAGCCGGCCCGCCGGTCCGAAGCCCTCTATAAGGTCAAGATCCGCAAAGAGATCAACAAGCTCAAGAAGCTCGGCAAGTTCGATGACGACGCGCTCCGCGATATCAAGAAGCGCATCTAAAGGCACCTACCCCCATCCCCGTATTCCGCTGCACCCTGCACCTTTCCGCTGCAAACCATTCAGGTCTCGTCGCGTTACTCTCCGAGTAGCTCTCCTCGCCCTTTGTGGTTTTCGCTCGAAATAGCGCAGGGTTCGCGAGGAAAGAGGGATGGGGCATAGGTACCCGCTCTGGCCGCATCGCCACCTGGCAGGAGGATTGCCTCCGAGCTCCTGCCATGGAACAATGAAGCCATAAACCCTCACGCACTTGCCTATGTCCTTGGTCACCCAGATCAGCGACGCGCTCAAAGCCGCCATGAAGGCCGGCGAAGTCACCCAGCGCGATACGCTCCGTTTCCTCCAGAGCGCCATGAAGAACGCCGCCATCGAGAAGCGAAAACCGGTCGCGGAATTCACCGATGCGGAAGTGCAGGATGTCGTGAAACGCCTCGTCAAGCAGCGCAAGGATTCGATCGAGCAGTACCGAGCGGGCGGCCGTGAGGATCTCGTCCAGAAGGAAGAGGCCGAGCTTGCGGTCATCACGCCCTATCTTCCGGCGACGCTCTCGCTCGAGGCGACGCGCGAGCTCGCGGAGCGGGTGATCGCCACCCTCGGTCCGGTGACCCAGAAAGACATGGGCCGGGTGATGGGCGCCGTCATGAAAGAAGCGGGCGCGCAGGCGGACGGGGCGCTCGTGCGCCAGTGCGTCAGCGAACTCCTTCAGTAACGTATGCGCGTCAGGCTCTCATTTGCCGATACCAAGCTTCCGGGGACGCTCTCGGAAGCTTTTTTGCGCGCCATCGTTCGCGAGACCTGCCGCCTCGCGTTCCCGAAGCTGTTCGGGCAGCCCGGACGGGGAGCGGCGCTCGAGGTAGCGTTTGTCTCCGATCAGAAAATCGCCGAGCTCAACGGCGCCTACCGCGGCAAGGCGGCGCCGACCGACGTGCTCTCCTTCGGCGAATATGCTACGCGGGCGAGCGTGGCGCGCGCGACAGATCGGACCCTCGCACTCGGGACGCTCATCCTCTCCATCCCGTATATCCGGCGGTCGGCCAAGGAGGATGGTGTATCATGGGAGAGGGAGTTCGTGTATGTGTTTTCGCACGGCGTGCTCCATCTCCTCGGCTACGACCATGAGGAGGAGATGTTCGCCCTCCAAGACGCGGTGACCGATCGGTTCGCGCCGCTCGCTTCAAACAAAAAGGTATGACGCTCATCAAGAATTTTCTGCGGAGCCTGCGCCACGCGGCGGCGGGCATCGCGTATACGTTTCGCGCCGAACGCAATTTCCAGATCGAGCTCGTCCTCGGGACGCTCGTCCTCTTTCTCGCGTACTTTTTTCCGCTCACGCTCCTCGAGCGCTCGGTCATCTTCCTCGCCATCGGACTCGTCCTGACGCTCGAGCTCG
>CAYWVL010000012.1:18054-19845 GCA_964461975.1 uncultured Bdellovibrionales bacterium
AGTCCACCCGTATGTCAAAGTCGTCAAGGACGGCGTGGCCGGGTCGGTCCTCGTCGGGTCGACCGCCGCGTTCGTCGCCGGCCTCTATATCTTCGCGCCGTACGTCTGGTTCTTCCTTTCGAGCGTCCTGCAATGAGGCTTTCCCACGCACAGCTTCCTCAGAGTTCCTCCCGGCGCCGTGTCGGCCGCGTCACTACTCCGATAGAGCGGTCTAGTGGTATAATAGTCCGCATGCACCCTGTCCACCGGCTGTTCGGCCGAGGGCGAGCGGTGTCTCCTTGCTATGGCTAAAAGAAACATCATCGTCGGACTCGATATCGGCACCGCGACCGTGCGTGCGGTCGTGGCCGAGCTGGGGAAAGACGGGGGCCCACCCCGCGTCATCGGCGTCGGTACCGCCCCCTCGGTCGGTATCCGCCGCGGCGTCGTCGTCCAGCCCGAAGAAGTTGCCAAGACGATCAATATCGCCCTCTCCTCCGCCGAGCATATGGCAGGGGTCCCGGTCGATCGCGTCACCGCCTCGGTCTCGGGGACGGAGCTCTTTGCGCTCCTCGCCCAGGGCGTGGTCGCGGTCGGCAAGGCGGATGGCGAAGTCACCGAAGACGATCTGGAGCGCCTCATCGAAGAGACGCAGTCGCGCACCGTCCTCTCGCCCAACAAGGAGATCCTCCACGTCGTCCCGCAGTCCTACCGGCTCGACGACGAAGCCAATATCAAGGATCCCCTGGGCCTCCGGGGCGTCCGGCTCGAAGTCTCGGCCCTCGTCATCGGGACCGCCTCCAACCATCTCAAGAATCTCACTCGGAGCCTCGAGCTCGCCGGCATCAATAGCCATCATTTCATCGCCGAACCCTTGGCCTCGGCCGAGGCAGTGCTCTCGCCCAAGCAGAAAGAGCTCGGCGTGGTCGTCGTCAACCTCGGCGCGAGCACTACGACACTCTCGGTCTTCGAGGACGGCGACCTCCTCCACCTGGCGGTCCTCCCCATGGGCGGCGTCCACGTGACCAATGACATCGCGATCGGCCTCCGCACCAGTATCGACGTCGCCGAAGCGATCAAGCGCGAGTATGGTCATGCCAATCCGGACGAAGTGAGCAAGAAAGAAGAGATTGATCTCGGCGATTTCGATTCGCAGGAGACCGACACCGTCTCGCGCCACCACATCGCCGAAGTGATCGAGGCGCGGCTCGAAGAGATTCTCCACTACGTCAATCTCGAACTCAAAGGCATCAACCGCGAAGCGCTCCTTCCTGGCGGCGTCATCCTGACCGGCGGCGGGGCGCTCATCCCGGGTTTGGTCGATCTCGCCAAGAAGAAGCTCCGGCTGCCGGCGACCATCGGCTACCCGCGGCCGCTCTCTGGCATCCTCGACCAGGTGGACGGTCCGGCCTTCGCGACGATCGTCGGCCTCCTCTTCCTCTCGCTCGAAGAAACGCACGAGACCCGGGGGCGCCTCCGCGAGGGCGGCAAGCTCCTCGATGCCATGCCCGACCAGGTCAAGGAGGGCTGGAGCAAGGTCGAGCGCCTTTTCAAGCGCTTCATGCCCTAGCTGCCGGGGTCATTTCGGGCCAAAAACGGCCCTGTTGACACCCCTCCTTTTGGCATGATAGAGTGGTGCATCGAGCGGGTGAGGCTCTTCTCTTTTTGGGCCGGCCCACCCACTCCGGATCAACCCTAATTTCGATACTGGCTGCCGCCAAAGCTTATGGCCGAGATCAAACCCGACATCGAAACCTTTGCCAAGATCAAAGTCGTGGGTGTCGGGGGTTCGGGTGGGAACGCTATTTCACG
>CAYWVL010000013.1:0-14632 GCA_964461975.1 uncultured Bdellovibrionales bacterium
GGCGCTCGAGCATCGAGTCGAGATCGCGGTCGCCCTCAAAGAGGTACGGGTGGACCCCCCAGACAAGCGCGAGCTCGCGGTAGGTCGCAGCCGAGTTGGTCGCGACATAGATGGTGGCCTCGGGGCGGAAATGCGAGAGGAGCCGCGCCGTGAAGCCGCTCGTCGAGAGGAGAAGCACGGCTTTGGCGTCGAAGCTCTGCGAGAGCTCGTAGACGCTTCGGATCATGGTCGCGTATTCGCTATAGGTACGGAGATCGAGCGTGCCGTAGAGGTCGTCGAAGCGTGACTCTTCGGTCTTCTCGATGATCTCGCGCATGGTAGCAATCGTCTCGACCGGGTATTTGCCGCTCGCTGACTCCTCGGAGAGCATCACTGCGTCGGTGTGGTCGATCACGGCATTGGAGACATCCGAGACCTCGGCCCGGGTCGGCCGCGGATTCGCGACCATCGACTGCATCATCTGCGTCGCCACGATCACCGGCCGCATTGACTTGAGACTCTCGGCGATAATCTCTTTCTGGAGGAGCGCGATCTCGCTTTCGGGCATCTCGATCCCCAGGTCGCCGCGGGCCACCATCACTGCGTCAGAGGCTTCGATGATCTCGCGCAGTTTCCCGAGCGCTGCTTTGCGCTCGATCTTGGCGACGAGCTTGGGGTAGCTCTCACGCTCATGATCAAGATCCTGCATGGTATGACGGACGGTCTCGATATCGGCGGCCGACCCGACGAAGGAAAGCCCGATATAGTCGACCCCGGCCTCGAGCATGAAGGCGAGGTCGCTCATATCTTTCTCAGAGAGGATGGGAAGACTGAAATCCGTCCGGGAGAATGACGCCTTTCCGCGGCTTGAGCGTCCCGTCATTCTTGGCGATCGCCTTGGCGCGGCGGCCAGCCGTCTCGGTGACCGTGAGTTCGACGAGACCATCATCGATGAGGATGCGATGTCCCGTCGCGAGTTTCTCCACCAGGCCGGGCGTGTCGAGGAGGACCACGGGATCCTCGGCCGAGAAGTGCTCGCGCTCCGCGATATCAGCGACTGTGACGACGAACCCCTGTTTCACGTCGAGTGGGAAATTCATCTCGGTCCGGATGCGCGGTCCCTGGAGGTCGCCGAGGATAGCCACTGGCGTCTCCAAGTCCTGGGAGAGCTCGCGCAGGTGGCCGATAACGGCGCGGCACCAGTCATGCTTGGCATGCGAGAAGTTGAGCCGCGCCACATTCATGCCGGCGGCTATCATCTCGCGGAGAGTTTCTTTCTTTTCCGAAGCGACACCGATGGTCGCGACAATTTTTGTTTGTTTCATTGTCTTGAAAGCTCAAAAGCTCTACAGCTTCTCTATTGTACTCTACTTCTTATTGTCATTGCGAGGGAGTCTGTAATCGTAGTAATCTCAAGTCGTTGATTGTAAACTCCGGGCCGTTGGTTTGAAAAAATGAAGAGGCGGTGGCCGGGAAATTCCCAACCACCGCACTCGAGTTGCCGACTAGCGCCGGCGGAAGAGGTCAAGCGTCTCGATCTGCTCGAGACGCTTCTGCTCCTGCTGCCAGGCCACGAGAAGAAACTTCTGCCTGCGCACGAAGTCGAGCTCATCGATCAGTTGCTGGCAAGTATACCGCCCGTAGTCCTTGGCACGCGTAGCGCCAGCGATACCTCCGGCGATGGCGCCGGCGGCGGCACCCAGTGGGCCATTGGCGACGGCACCGACTACGGCACCAGTCGCAGCCCCACCCGCCACGTTGGCGAGCATGTCATCGGCCTCGGCCTTGTGGCCAGGACACCGCTTGGTCAGCTGCTCACGTGCTTCCTTCTGCATTTCCAGGAGATCTTCCAAGAGATACATCGGGCGTTGCAGGCCGCGGGAGTTGGCGAGGCTCCGATTACGTACACCGAGCCGAGGCTCAGCAACCACTCGGTCCCGCAAGTGGGAAGGTGCGCCGTTGGGGAAGAACCCCAACCCACCACTGGGAAGGCGGACGATTGTCGTAGAGTCCTCGAGACGACTCAGTCCCGAGGGGTAGCTGTAGTCGCGCCGGTCGTAATGGTAGTCACGATCACGCGGCACCACCGAAGGTGGTTCACTGGCGCAGCCGCCGAGGATGGCGACCAGCAGCAGGAGACCAGCGCGAACGAAAAGTTGACGTGCGTTCATGGTATGCGGCCTCCTATGGTCCGCAGGTAGAAAACAAGTTGGTGAAGGTACTGCTGAACTCTCAGGATTTGAATGATTGTGTCATTCGCCTCCAGTTGAGGGGAGATGCTGTTAGAGTTCTAATTGCATCTCCCTACGTTCACGGCCGGGTGTCCAGCCGCCGGCGTTCTTCGTTGTGGCCCCGGAAGAGCCGCCACTCCGATGTGCCTCCGGCGAGCCGCTCGTCGGCCAGGATGCTGGCCAACTGGTCGTCTATCTCCACCTGGTCGCAGACCCAGGTGCGCTTGGGATTCGTGACGTAGCCCTTGAGCTGGTGCCAGGTCACGACCTCGCGGCGCTCGCAGCCGAGCTCGAAGAGCGCCTTCTCGCGACGTTGCTCTTGAGAGGACGTTTCCCGCTGCTGCCGTGCGCCGATGTCTTCGGCGAATTCAAGCAGCCCGGAAACAGCGAGGATGGCCAGCGCCCCAGAAAGGGCCATGATTAGACTGGGCCTGGTATGCATGATGCTCTCCTTGGGCGATTTGGTGGCCGACTGGCCGGAATGGGCCGGAAGCCCAATGAAAAGGTACTGAAGTGGAATTATACTCCAAAACGTAAATAAAGTCAACAGTAGCGATGGGAGATTATGGCTTATCTAAAGCAAAAGAAAAGGCTCTCACAAGCCCTTTCTTGGTCAGATATTCGAACTTTGGCTCAAATAAGCCATCTTACCAATCTCCATTCCCCGCCTTCCGTCTCATCTCTCGGCATCGAAGGTTCTTTTATTACATATATCTCAATTTCCACTTTCTTTGTGCAGACAAAGAAAGTGGAGAAAGAAAACTGCCCTGCGAGATTCAGTGGCCGAACAGGCTGGCGAGAGTCTCCGCATCATTGCCTCGCGAGAGACTGAGGCAATAGGTGCTTCTCCGTCTCTCGAGCCTGTGACCGGCCACTTTCATCGTGCAGGGGAATAGAGAGAGGTAGTCAATCCAGATTTCCTCCGTCCGCGTTGGAAGACGAAGCAAGAGTTTCCGATCAGTGAAGGAGAAGCATTGGATCAGTCCCTCGCGAGACAATGTCCGGAACTGATCGTGACACTCTCTGAGTCGGACAACTAGGATGGCAATTTTCTTTGAAACTTTCTTTTGTTGGCAAAAGAAAGTGGATCGAGGATACGGCTACTCCCCCCCTTCCTCGGCTTCGCCCCGGTCCTCTAGCTCGCGCAGTATATCAGCGGGGATCGGATCGCGCTTGGGTGAGACGCCCGGGTAGCGCCAGGCACTGATGATCTTGAGCTCGGACTGGTCGAGGAGCGCCGCCAGTTTGCTTTTCGAAAGTTTCTGCGGGGCGACGACGCGATACATCACCCAGAGCTCCTGGGTCCAGGTATCCTTGGCGCCGACACGCTTGGTCGAAGCGGGCTGCATCACGGCGATCGTATTCTCGACGATGCCGACTTCCCGACGCTTTGGGCTCCGGATGATGCGGATGACGCGCTGCCGCGAGAGGTGGTACTCGCGCATCTTGTACTCCGCGTGCAGCGTGAAGTAGTAGCGTCCGCTCTTTCCCGCTTTGAGCTGTGTCGATTTGGGCTTGGCCCAGCCGGAGCGGGTGAGCATACGGGAGAGTTAGCGGCCGAGGTCCATGCCACGGAGCGCTGCGAGCCTCTCCTCCACGGGCGGGTGCGTCATGAAGAGCTTCATGAGAGCCCCGGTCTTGAACGGATTGGAGATATAGAGATGTGCAGTCGCACCAGAGGCGGTCTCGACCGGTTTGGGATCGGCACTGATTTTCTCGAGAGCGCTCGCCAAGCCTTCGGGATAGCGGGTGAGGAGCGCACCCGAGGCGTCAGCGAGGAACTCGCGCTTCCGGCTGACCGCCATCCGGATGAGGAGGGCTGCCAAAGGCGCGAGGATGGAGAGGACGATTCCCACGATGAGCATGACGCCGTGGGCGCGGTTGTCCCGGTCGTGCGAACCGAAGAGGAGCGTGCGCTGGAACATATCGGCGAGGATGGAGATGAAGCCCGCGAGGATGACGACGACGGTCGAGACGAGTGTATCGCGATTCTTGATGTGCGAGAGCTCATGCGCCGCGACGCCTTCGAGTTCGGTCCGGTTGAGCCGGGCGAGGATCCCCGTCGTGAAACAGATGACGCCGTGCTCCGGATCGCGGCCGGTCGCGAACGCGTTGAGCGCCTCGTCCTCGATGACGTAGATCTTGGGGAGAGGCATCCCGGCGGTGATGGCGAGATTCTCGACGAGCGTGTAGAGCTCGCGGTTGGTCTCGCGCTCGACCGGGACCGCGTGCGACATGGAGAGGACGATCCGATCGCTCCACCAGTACGAGGCGAAGCTCGTGATGACCGAGAACGCCACCGCGACGTAGAGGATGACGCTGCTCCCGTAGAGCTGCGCGAAGACATAGCCGATCCCGATGACAGCGAGGAGAAAGATCGAGAGGTAGAGCCAGGTCAGCTCGATATTCTTGGATTGATGTGAATAGGCGGTAGGCATAGTGATGGTGGTTATGAGAAGAGTCTCAGGCACTGATTGTGGTTTGGGATTGTACCACAAATCCGTGAAGACGTAAACGGCAAGGGGCGCGCTGCCCTTGCCGTCATATCCAGCCGATTGAACGCGCGATTAGAACTCCACTTTGACTGGTTCTTTCTCGCCCTCCTCGATCTCGAAGAAGGTGCGCTTGCCGAAATTGAAGAGCTTGGCGACGATATTGGACGGGAACATGTCGACCGTCGCGTTGAGCTCCATCACATTGCCATTGTAGAAGCGGCGGGCGGCCTGGATCTTATTCTCGGTATCCGAGAGCTCGCGCTGGAGCTCGAGGAAGTTGGTGTTGGCCTTGAGGTCAGGATAGTTCTCAGCGACCGCGAAGAGACTCTTGAGGGCGCCGGCGAGCATATTCTCGGCAGCGGCGTGATCCTCGACCGATCCGGCCTGCATGGCCTTGGAGCGTGCCTCGGTCACGTTCTCGAGGAGCTGCTTCTCATGCGCGGCATAGCCTTTGACAGTATTGATGAGGTTGGGGATGAGGTCGTAGCGGCGCTTGAGCTGGACGTCGATATCGCTCCAGGCTTCGTCGGCGCGCGCGCCGAGCTTCACGAACTTGTTGTAGTACACGACGCCGAGGACGAGCGCCAGTCCGACCACACCGAGGAGAATCATGGGCAACATAGAGTGGCAGTTAGATTGAAAAGTACCTGGAGTATACCACTCCGCGAGCCAAGAATAAAGCCGGGTCCCGGCCAATAAATCGTCGCTTTCGTCAAATAGCCGGGACGGCTGGATGGACGTATAATAAGGAACTATTCATATCGCCCACTATGCTGACCCGCCTCTCCTCCCTCTTCGCCGCCATCGAGAACCTGCCGCTCACTTTGGGGAGCTGGCTCATGGCGCTCATGGCGATCATCGGCGGGCGCATCGCGCTCGAGCTCGCTTTTGATAATGTCACGTATCATTTCGCAGACGAATACTTCTACCAGTTCGCCCACCACTTCCTCATCTTCAGCCTCATCTACCTCCTCGCTCTGCCGCTCGTCATCTGGTTCGCCCGGGTCGGGATGCGGCAGGCCGCGCTCATCCTCCTCTTCGGCTTCCTCGTCATCTGGACCCCGCCCATCGTCGACGAGATCATCTCGCGCGGCGCCGGCTTCTGGAGTTTCTACTCATTCGATAGCGCCGCGGGCCTCGTCGAGCGCTACTACACGTTCTTCGGCGACAAGCCCGATGTCGGGATCACCTATGGCGTGCGCTTCGAGATCGGCCTCGTCCTCCTCCTCATGGCGGTCTACATCTTCGTGCGAACGAGAAGCTGGTGGCGCACCCTCCTCGGGACGCTCGCGCTCTACACCATGCTCTTCATCGTCGGTGTCTTGCCGTCCCTCGTCACCATGCTCCTCCTCGGACCGGACAAGGGCTTCCTCGCCGTGACCGAGCTCGACGTCGCCCGGGTCATGCTCTCCCCGGAGCCGCTCTATATCCTCAATCCGCCCGATATCGCCGTCGTCCTCGCCATCAAGATGGGCCTCGTCTACGCCGTCCTCCTTCCCTTGGTGGTAAGCGGCATCCTCTTCCTCTACGCCCGCTCCATCCTCTTCGCCCTCTGGCGCAATCCCCGCTTCCCGCAGGTCTGCTATCATGCCGGCCTCTTCCTCGCCGGAGCCGGCCTCGTGTGGCTCTATGAGAATGGCGCCACCACCTTCGCCAACGATTGGCGTCACTGGCTCGGCCTCGCCATGCTCCTCTTCTCGGTCGTCCTCGCCTGGGTGACTTCGGTCATCGTCAACGATCTCCACGACACGCGGATCGACACCCTGACCAACCCCGACCGACCGCTCATCCGCGGCACTATCCCGCGTGACCTCTTCGCGACAATCGGTCTCGTGACCTTTGGCGCTTCCATTTTCTATGCGGCCTATATCTCGACCCAGCTCGCGCTCCTCCTCGCGCTCTACCAGGCACTCGCCTGGATCTACTCCGCCCCGCCCCTCCGGCTCAAGCGCTTCCCCGGCGTCGCCACGCTCCTCGCTGCGAGCGCCAGTCTCCTCATTCTCTTCGGCGGCTACCTCGTCTTTTCGCTCTACAAGAACACCGAGCGGCTCCCGGACGGCATCACCGTTCTTCTCTTCGTGGCCTACCTCATCCTCCTCCCGATCAAGGATTTCAAGGACATCGCCGGGGACAAGGCCGATGGCGTCACCACTCTCCCTGTCCTCTGGGGCGAGGCCAAGGCCAAGCGGATCATCGGCGCCGCCGCCTTCGCCGTCTTCATCGCGAGCGTCTTCGTCCTCGACGTGCGCCACCTCTTCCCGCTCGCCTTCTTCTTCGGCTCGCTCGCCTACTGGCTGCTCCAGATCAGTTCGGCGACTCACCGCTACTTCCGCTACCGCTACCTCGCCGGCTGGTATATGGCGCTCGTCTCGGGCTATGTCGCCTTCCTCACCTGGCATTTCCTCACGCGCTAAGGATTGACGTATCCTTGCGCTCGTGATATAAATCAAGCGTTTGATTTTCGGTTCCTTCCAGCAACCAACCTCCACAAGGAGAGTCTCTTGAAGTGTTACGAGCTCAAAGCTTACATCGTCCCGGTTGAAAACGCCGGCCGACGCTGGCAGCAACTGGTCCCGTTCTACCAGGACGTAGCGTCCCCACCAACACCAGATGAGGTCCGTTCCGCACTCGGCCAGATGAAGTTCGGCATCGAGCCGGGCATCGCTGACCAGGTCAACTGCGTGGGCGTGGCGGAGGAAATCACAGGCTCAACCCTGACCTACCTCCGTGGCGTTCTGGGGATGGCATGCCTCAAGATGACGGAAGCCTGGATCCAAGCTGCCTTTGAATACCTCGTCTTCGGGCGAGGTGAAGTTCCGGAGGAAATGCCTGGCATTCCCTCATGGGTCCCATGCGACTTCGCCTACCAAGCAGCCGAGGTCTACACTGCCAAGGACCATGCCATCAAGGCCATCTGGGCCGAGCTCGGTGAAGACATCAAACGGCCCGACGAGCAGGTGGTCGCTTAGAAGCCGTTCGCCGCCCCTCGCGGGTTCGTCATCGCACGGACCCGCTCGCTTTTTTTATGCAGAAAATTTCTGGGCCAAATATTCCCAGTCAGCTACCGCGAGTGCCTGCGCCCGGATGTCTGTGCGGAGTCCGCGCTCGACGAGCGCCGCTTCGACGACGCTGCGCTCGAGGCCGAGACTGGAGGAGAGATTGTTGACGAGGGTTTTCCTCCGCGCCGCGAATCCCGCTCGAGCAATACGGAAGAGCTGCCGGTCCGCTTCGGGATCATAGGCTCGCTTGGGGACGAGCTGGATGACCGCGCTCTCCACCTCGGGCGCCGGGTCAAAGGCTTCGCGCGGGACGTGGAGCGCGATCTCGGCATCGCTATAGTACTGCGCCATGAGGGAGAGGAGACTCATCTCGCCCGGCGTCGCGGTCAGGCGTTCGGCCACTTCGCGCTGCACCATGAGCGTCATGCTCTTGGGCCGCACACGCAAGGCGAAAAGGGTGCGGATGATCGGCGCGGTGATGTAGTACGGGATATTGGCCACGACTTTGTACTCGCCGGAGCGGAAGTCCGCCTGCTCCAAGAGTTCATTGAGGTTGATATCGAGAATATTGCCCTCGAGAATGGAGACGCCCTCGCTCTCTTTGAAATGCTCGGTGAGCCGTTCGACGAGTGCGTGGTCGAGTTCAATAGCTATGACTCGGGCGGCGTGAGTAGCCAAGTGCGTCGTGAGCGCCCCGGTCCCTGGACCGACTTCAAACACCTGATCAGCGGGCCCGATCTCGGCCACGCGGATGATTGCTTCGAGGACGAGCTCGTCCTTGAGGAAATTCTGTCCGAGCGACTTCTTGGCGGTCACGTTCATGTCATTGCATTACCGGCTGATGTTTCCGCGGATGTGGTCTTGGTGGCAGCCTACCTGACTTGTCGCCGCCCCGCAAGTGCCCGATACTGGATGCATGTTCGATCGACTCCCTCCCTACCATTCCCTCGGCTCGGCTACGAGCTTCGCACTACTCTTCACCCTCCTCTTCGCGAGCTATGCTTCGGTCTGGTGGTGGGCCCATGAGCCAGTGAGAGCAGCCATCGCGATCGCCTGTCTGGTCGTTCCCTTCCTCGCCTATATCAAAAGCCAAAAGCTCCTCGTCGTCGCGCTCCTGGCAGCCCTCCTCGGTACCGCCCATGAAGCGTTCTTCGCAAGCCAAGGCTACTGGACATACCGCGTCGCCTCCTGGGCGAGCATTCCGTCTTACCTCCCATCCGTCTGGGCCGTGATCGGCGTGCTCTCCGTCGCCATCTACAAAGGCCTCCTCAGAGTCTGTAGTACCTGGCTCCCTCCGGCACGACCCCTCTCACGGAGCGCAGCACTCGCGCTTACGCTCTCCGGCTTCGGACTGGTCTTCTGGTCCATCTGGGAAGCTGCCTCCGAACCATGGTTCGTCGTCATACTCTTTGTCCTCATCGAAGCTGCCTACCTCGTCATCTGGCGTAACCTCGCGCTTGCGCTCGTCGGAGGCTTTACTCTGCTCGCCGGGATGCTCGCCGATCTCTGTTTCGTCTCGCTCGGCGTCTGGTCCTACCCGGAGAGCGCGGCTCGCTGGCACAGCGTGCCGGTCTATATCTTCGCGTACTGGAATATCATGGGCGTCCTCCTCGCTGGCCTCTACGCGAGCCTCGACTCCCGACCCCATACAGTCGGGTCCCGCGACAAGACGCCCTAGTTGATGATCTCCTCCATCTTCACGTTGATGACGCCCGCCCCGAGCGAGGCGATTTTTTCAAACGCCACTTTGTCGAGATCGATGATGCGACCAGGGACGAACGGTCCGCGGTCATTGATGACGACGATGACCGATTTGCCGTTGTCGACATTGGTCACTTTGACATAGCTCCCTTTGGGGAGCCAGGGATTGGCGGCGGCCATGGTCCCGGTCCAGGCGTACCACGAAGCGGCTCCGGTATGCTTCTTCCCGAGCTTCACATAGGTGCCTTGGGTCACTATCTCCGTCACCGGCTCCTTGATCGTCTCGGACTTGATCGTTTTGCGGTTCACTTCCTTGCCATCATGATAGCTGACGCGGTAGGTCGTCCGCTTGGTCCCCTTCTCTCCTTTCTGGGTCACGTTCCGGGTACGCCACGAGAGCGTCTCGTCCTCATTGACCGTGGTCCCGAAGGCGATGCTCGTGTCTTTGAATTCCTCGCGCACTTCGACTCTCGTCACGGAAAGGACCGTTTCGGCTGCGGGCACGACCGCCCGTTTCGGCTGGACGATATCATCCTCATCGAGGACGATCCCCTGCTCGTCCAAGATGTCAGCGCTCGTCTCGGCAGTCGTCTCGATCGACTCGGAGCGGCCGTCTACTGTGAGAGTGACCCTACGTGCTGGCACATAGGCAATGCGCAGTCCTGGCACGAGCGGCGTCTCGGCGGGAGGCGTCAGCCGATCATGCTGACCTGGCTGGATGCCGAGCTGCGCCAAAAAACCGCCCACGGTCTCGCGGTCGGTGGCGAAATCTCCGAGCAATTGTCCGGTATGCGTGAGACTGACGGTCACAGCGGCACGGCGCTGCCACGTGGACGGTGCTTCTTCGTCGATCCACTGCCAACCCAGCACGGCCAGACTGCCGAGTCCGACGAGAATAATCCAAAAGCGCATCTTAGGTACGCAAACGGTAATGGAGGGCCTCGGCGAGGTGCGCCTCGCTGATCCGCTCTGTTCCAGCGAGATCGGCGATGGTGCGAGCCACTTTGAGGACACGCGTGTAGGCCCGTGGAGATAGTTTATAGAAGCTGACCGCTTCGCGCAAAAGCGCCTGGGAAGCCGCGTCGAGCTCGCAGTGCGCCTCGAGGAGCTTGGCATCGAGCTCCGCGTTGGTAAAGCGTTTGGTCGCCGAGAGCCGGGCGCGCTGGACCGCGCGGGAGCGCTCTACCCGTTCGCGGATCGCGCTACTCGCCTCACCCGGGCGGCGATCTTGGAGCACGTCGAACTTGAGGCGTGGCACGTCGATATGGAGATCGATACGGTCGAGGATCGGACCGGAGACCTTCTGTCGGTACTTCTCACGCGCGTACGGACTGCAGCCGCAGACTCGCTCCGGGTCGCCGAAATGTCCGCACGGACACGGATTCATGGCCGCGACCAGCATGAAGCGAGCGGGAAAGGTGAGCGTGCCCTTGGCCCGCGCGACGACGACGGTCCCGTCCTCGAGCGGCTGTCGCAGGCTCTCCAGAGCGGAGCGAGGAAATTCAGCGAATTCATCGAGGAAGAGGACGCCGCGGTGAGCGAGACTGATCTCGCCCGGCTTGGGGAGTGTGCCGCCGCCGATGAGCGAGATGGTGCTCGCGCTGTGGTGCGGCGCCCGGAACGGCCGCTCGGCGATAAGCGCCGTCTCGCGCGGCAGCTGCCCCGCAACCGAGAAGATCTGCGTGATTTCGAGGCATTCTTCAAAAGTGATCCCCGGTAGGATCGAGGGGAGCGTCTTGGCGAGAAGCGTCTTGCCGGACCCCGGCGGGCCGATCATGAGCACATTGTGCCCGCCCGCAGCCGCGATTTCGAGCGCGCGCTTCACGTGCTCCTGACCCTTGATATGCGCCATATCGTTGCCGGCATAGGCGCTCGTGGCTTCGGGAATAGTCGGGGGCTCGGGTGTGATCAGCTTGACACCGGCGAGGTGGTCGGTGATGTCGCGAAGCTTCTCCCCGGAGTAGACGGCGATACCGGGAACGAGCGCCGCTTCACGAGCGTTCTCTCGCGGAACGAAGACTTCGGCAAATCCAGCGGCCTTGGCAAAGAGGACAAGGGGCAAGACCGCATGGATGCGGCGCAACCGTCCGTCGAGCGCGAGTTCCCCGATGAAGAATTTCTTCTCCGGACGAAAGCCAATCTGCTTGGTGGCTGCGAGAAACGCCAACGCCATTCCGAGATCATAGGTCGACGAGCTCTTGGGGAGGTCGGCCGGAGCCAGGTTGATCGTGACTCGACCGCTCATATGCGGCGGCTTGAAGTCGCTATTCTTGATCGCAGCGCTCACTCGGTCGCGGGCTTCTTTGACCGCCGCGTCAGGGAGTCCCACCACGCTGAATTGGTGCAGGCCTTTGGTCAGGACATCCGCCTCAATCTCGACCGCTACCCCGTCGAGTCCCAATGTCGCTCCCGAGAATACCTTGGCTGGCATAGGTCATGCGTGATCGCTTCCAGTAGGAGTACCCCAGCCAGAAAAGGCCGAGAAGGAGTAGCATATCACCCAGGTTGAAGTTTGGGAAGATGGCTGAGAGACCGAGGGGCCACGTGAGGTAATCAAGGACACAGCCGGTGAAAAGGCGGTCGACCCAGTTGAGTGATCCGCCCACAAGCATGGCGAGGAGGGCCAGTTTCACCTTCCTGTTAGTTTCCTGGACCAAGAGCCAGCCGAGTCCGGCCAGTGCCAGCGTGCCGGCGCCGAGTATGAGCTCTCTCGACAGGCCGAGACCCCAGAACGCACCATCATTGCAGCCATATACTCCTCGCTCGAGCCAATAGAAGCGCAGCGAGAGGTCAAGGAGCGATATAAAAAGAAGACCAGAGACCGCACCGGGTACTCTGGCCTGCTCTGACATATGAAGTCGGTTAGGCTCCCACCTTGGTCCGGGCCGCTGGATACGCGCGGAGCCGATCGAGCGGAATCTCCTCGCCCGTCTTCTCGCAGACACCATAGGTGCCGGCAGCCATCTTGGCGAGAGCATCATTCACGTCCTTGAGTTGCGTCTCGAGCGTGCCTTCGACCGCGACGTTGTCGACGTATTCCTCTACTTCCGACGCGTTCTCGTCGGGATCATTGCCGAGATCGTCAAATTTCGTCTCGTAGTCGCCCTGGACGCCGGTGGGATTCCCCAGTCGAGACAATTCCCCCTCGAGTCGTTCCTTTTCAACAACAAGCTTGGCTTTCAATTCATCGAGAACAGCGGATTCAAGCGACATAGTGGTAAGCGTGAGACTAAAGTAGCTCCAGTATAGCAGTTTTTGTCCCGCTCGTCGAGTCAGACTAGAGAAAGACCTGTTCCAGATGACGAATGAGCGGCTCCCCTTCGTGCGGGAGGGTGATAGCGATTACGTCGAAGCGATAACTCTGGTCAACCCACCCTCTCTGACGTAGGTAATACTCGGCAATCCGCTCGAGCTTTGCTAGCTTGGAGCGGGTCACCTGGTGCTCCGGGAGATACTCTGCCCCGCCCTCCCACGCGACCAGAGTCTTCACCTCCACAAAGACGATTTCTCCTTTTATTTGAGCCACAATATCGATTTCCCCCAGTCGCTTGCCATGCGGATTGGCGACATTGCGGTCGATAATCTTGAATCCACGCTCTCGGAGGTACTCCGCCGCTAACGCTTCGCCACGTCTTCCAGTATCGAGATGGTCTGCCATACCATGCTTTTTGGCTACTGTAAGCCGAAATATAGAATTTGGCAACAAAAAAACGGCCCAGCATGGCCATTCGCTTTTCTCTGCTTCCCGGCATCACCCTTACAAGGTGTTGGTGCCGGGCTCTCGCCCGTGACGCCCAATTAATAAAAAATGTGGCAACTGCAGCAGAGAGCCCGACGTGCGTGTGCCCAACATATCTCTGGAGAAGTATAGCCCGGGTGAGAGGCAAGTTCGCTTCCACGCGGAGAGGTATGTATTTTGTGGCTAACGCAATGTTGGTGGAAAGTTCTGGTACTTTCACGTCTCCTACCGCTTTTTGGCTTAGAGCCAGACAAACTTTTGAAAGAACAGTTTTTGGTTTTGTTTTGGTTTTGATCCGGGGATATTATTATATTTTCCCGGGTCTTTGTGTTTGTTTTGGCGACCAGCTCCCTCTGACCAGAATAGGGAGCAACTGTGAGCATTGTCACAGTGATTAAGCAGCAGAAGAGCCCTGGTCTCGAGCGTAGGCTCAAGCGAAGAGTTCTTCTGCTCCTTGGAGAAGCGGCGGAGATGAAGTTGTCAAAGAATTTCTTACTGCAACACAATCAGTATAGCAGAAAAAAATGCTCAAGTCAATTCAGAATGTATGATTTGCTTTATCTTCAACGCAATTTGACTTGGCTATCAGGTTCTTGACACGCATGTTTCCGAATCGGTCCCAAAAAGAAGTGGCTGATTTTCTTTTTTCGGCTACGGAAGACGTGTCTCGACAGCATTTTGCGCTTCAGGTGCTACCGCCGGAGCGACGCGATCGAGGATCGAGCGGAGAGCAAGCTGGCTTGTCCCCACCACCCAGCGGTCGCCGCGCACCGCATAGTCGATCGAGAGATTGACTGTGCTATCCACATTGGCGAAACGGAGCGGCTGGTCACGGTAGAGGCCGGCTCGGAACTGGGCGCCGGTCTTGGGAGCCGTCGTCACATCGAGAAACACGGCTTCGAGCGCTTTGGGGAGGGTGGGCTCGGCCGCAGCGATCGCCTGATTGAAGCCAGCAGGGTCCTTGATCTTGACCGAGAGTCCCAGGCGAGGTCGGCCCTGGTCGAGCACGTAATAGAGTGAGAAGTCCTCGTCCAAGGCGACCAGCATCTCCGGGGTGAGGGAGAGATTCAGCAGATAGGCGAAACGAACGAAGGCGAGCGGGTTGAATTTCTGGTCGCGGATGGAGAATTCGACAGGCTCCTGGAGGTTATCCTCTCGGATAGTCATGCCGATCCGGAGGAGCTCGGTCATCATGGACTGCGCGGTCGCCGTTTCGGTATCGAAGGTCAGGAGATTGGGCTGGTCCGTCGTATAGTGCGGCGCCTCCGGAGTGGGAGCGGGAGCGGGTTGGGGAGCCGGGGCTGGTTCCGGAGCGAGAACCGTGCCTTCGGCTACGATAGGCTTCCGGAGAGCGGCTTCGCGGTACCATTGCCAAGCAAACCAGAGGATGGCCGTCACGATGACAGCTCCACCGACGCCGATCAGCCACCAACGATAGGTATGGATCAGATTTTTGAGCATTATCTTGGGCGCGGCCGGGTTAAGCTC
>CAYWVL010000013.1:14642-19559 GCA_964461975.1 uncultured Bdellovibrionales bacterium
GCTCGGACTCCATCACCCGCACGACGGGTGTGAGGGCGCCGGCGACGCGGGCCGGCCACACATGGTGGGTCTGGGTTAGATGTGCGAGGGGTATCTTGGGCGCGGCCGGGTTAAGCTCGGTCTTAGTATCTACGGGAACCGTCTGAGTGCTTGGCTCTGGCGGCACTGGAGGAGCGGACCGAGGTACTGACGGGGCCACCGGAAGGGGCGGTGCCGGTGTGAGAGCATCGACTACGGGGAGCCCTGCTGGAGGTGCACCCGCTGTGGTATTTGAGGGAGACGGGACAGTGGCCGAAGCCATCGGAGCAGGGGCTACTGGCTCGGATAAGGGGGTCTGTTCGGGGAGATCGGCCAAAAATGGGCTATCTGACAACGGAGGGGTGGCCGGCTGAGCAGGAGCGCTGGCAGCAGCTGCCTCTTGCAGCTCCGGGGCCGCATAAAAAGCGACTCCCTCAGCGCCCTGTCCTGGCTGGAAAGCGACAAGCGTATCGCTCGCCGAGACCGTAGCGGGCGCCCGTCCGTCCAGATCATCCTGCATGGTATGGATCGAGCGGACAATATCCGGGTGGAGTGAAGCTTGAGAAGCGAGTTTTGGTTTGGTTTTGAACCAGGCCGTCATAGGAAAGCGTGGCGATGCCGCCAGAAAAAGCGAACTGGGAAGGCGTGAACCTTCCCAGTATATCACTTCGTCTGCAGTCGCAACAATTACTTGGCTTCTTCGCCGAGCTCCTGGCGCACGAGCTTGGCCTTGGCGAGCTTATGCGAGAGGTTGATGCGGCCTTGCGAGTCGATTTCCTTGACGATGACCGGCACCATATCGCCCACTTTGACGATATCTTCGACTTTCTCCACCCGGTAATCGGCGAGCTCGGAGATATGAATGAGACCCTCCTGGTTGGGCAGCACCTCGGCAAAGGCGCCGAAGTTCATGATGCGCGTGATCCGCCCCTGAAAGAGCTCCCCGACAACGACTTCGCGGGTGATATTTTTGATCCACTGGACCGCTTTGTCGGCCGCGCCCTGGTCGGCCGAGGTGATGAAGACCGAGCCATCATCCTCAATGTCGATCGAGACACCGGTCTCATCGATAATCTGGTTGATGACCTTGCCACCGGGGCCGATGACGTCGCGGATCTTCTCCGGATTGATATGGAGCGTGATGATCCTCGGCGCGTAAGGCGACATCTCCTTCCTCGGCTCTGGGATTGCGGCGAGCATCACCTGCATGATCTCGAGCCGAGCGGCTAACGCTTGCTTGATGGCGAGCCCGAGCATATCCGGGGTGAGTCCGTCGATCTTGACGTCCATCTGCATGGCAGTGATACCATCCTTGGTCCCGGCGACCTTGAAGTCCATATCGCCATAGTGGTCCTCGAGGCCCTGGATATCGGTCAAGACCTTGAACGTGCCGTCTTTCCCGGTAATAACACCCATAGCGATGCCGGAAACCGGCTTTTTGATGGGAACGCCTGCGTCCATGAGGGAGAGCGTCGAGCCGCAGACCGAGGCCTGGGAGGAGGAGCCATTGGACGAGAGCACCTCGGAGACGAGGTGGATCGTATAGGGGAAATCCTCACGCGTTGGGAGGACTGGGACGAGCGCCTTCTCAGCGAGAGCACCGTGCCCGATTTCTCGTCGACCTGGGCCACGCATCGGCTTGACCTCGCCTACTGAATAGGCCGGGAAGTTGTAGAAATGCATGTACCGCTTCTTCTCATCGGTCTCCATGGTGTCGACCACCATCTCGTCGCCTGGGGCGCCGAGGGTCGTGACCGTGAGTACCTGGGTCTCACCACGCTGGAAGAGCCCGGTCCCATGCGTCCGGGGCAAGACGCCTACCTGGGCCGAAAGCGGACGCAGTTCGGTCAGACCGCGACCATCCGGACGGGCATCGTGCTCGAGAATCTGGGTATGGAGCGCTTCATCAGAGAGTTCTTCGGTGATAAGCGAGAGTACTTCGGCCTGGTTAGGCTCATCCGGGAAGTTGGTCGCCGCATATTCGGCGACTTTAGCCTCGATCTCGGCGACTTTGGCGGCCATCGCGGCCTTGGGCCGGAGGTAGAGCGCCTCAGCCAGGCCGAGCGAGGTGATATACTCCCTCATTTTTGACTCGAATTCGGGTGTTCCGACGAGGAGAGCCGCCTCGCGCTTCTCGCGGCCGGACTCTTTCTTGATGGACTCGATGAAACCGGTAATCTTCTGGATCGCCTCGTGAGCGAAACGGAAGGCCTCAGTCATCTTCTCTTCGGTGATCTCATTGGCCGCGCACTCGATCATATTGATCTTGGTCGTGGTGCCGGAGACGAGGAGGTCGAGCGCGCTCTTCTCCCGCTCTTCGCTCGAAGGATTGAGGACGAACTCGCCTCCATTGACGATACCGACCCGGACGGCGCCGATAGGGCCATTCCACGGGATATCTGAGAGAGTGAGAGCGGCCGAAGCAGCGATCATAGCCACGAGATCCGGGTCGTTCTCTCCGTCGTAGGAGAGGACGGTCGTCACCACCTGGACTTCATTGCGCATCCGGCTATTGAAGAGCGGGCGGATGGTCCGATCGACAGCCCGGCCCGAGAGGATGGCGTCATCGCTGGGCTTCCCTTCGCGCTTGATGAAACGCGAGCCTTTGATCTTGCCCGCCGCGTAGTAGCGCTCTTCGAAATCCACCATGAGGGGGAAATACCCCGTGATCCGGGACATGGAGGCGCTCATGACCGCGGCCGCGAGGACCACCGTATCGCCATACTGCACCGTCACCGCGCCGTTGGCCTGACCGGCCAAGAGACCCGTCGACACGCTCAATTCTCGCCCACCAAGCTGGAGAGACCATTTTCTGGCTCCTTGCATAAGAGTGAACCCCGCGACAGGTTCATAAACACGCGGCTTCGTCGAAGCGAATCGCTTGGACCAAGCCGTGTACCTATAAACCCAGCGCAAAGGGTATTAATTGAAATTACCGAACGCCTGCACTGTAGCTTTTTTCGGACTAAATGTCAAAGAAAGGTTTCGCGGCCGCCTCGGGAGTTCCCAAGACGGCCGCTCGTTCCGCGTAACTCACTCCTCGGTCGTTGGCTCGCCCGGCGGATGCCTCCAAAACCGCTGGACGGTCGCAGAGGTCTTCATAAAGACTGGCAGCTCCATGCCACTCAAGCTCCAGGAAAGAATTGCTTCTTTGATCGCAGTCTTTAGCGGCCCATCCGGCAATAGTTGGAGTTTTTCATTCCATGGAAGCTCTGGTGGTTCTTCTCCCTCCAAACTTCCACGCTCTAGGGCACGCTTTAGATGTGCCTCGTACTCCAATGACCTCCCCATTCGAGCTGCGACTGCGATCCTCTCCTCAGCTGTTCGCGTTCCGACAATTGCCGCGAACACTGCATCGTTCATCCCCAGCGCTGCAAAGGCTGCACGCTGACGCTGCTTGAGTAGCTTGGCAAAACCAGCTGCATCAAGTTCGTCGACCGAAAGCGCCCGATCTTGGCCAGGGTAAAGCGCAAGGCTAGCACCTACCTTCTCTTCCATGGTCAACTCCAAAAAGTAATGGCGGCAATGCCCTGTAAACGGCTTCCCCTTTTCGGGTTGCCATCAACCTACACCTCGCAAAGGAAGTTTGTCAAAAGCAAGACCCGAGGCGATGACCTCGGGCTTGATACTCTTCGCCAACAACATTTGAAGACTACGCAATGAGGAAGCGTTTCTTGTTCTCGGAGAGGTTGGTGAAGTCGTCCGCCTTCTCGATGAGCTTGGCCGAGGACGACTCGGCAAAGGCGATCACTTCGACGCGGCAGCCGAACGTATTCTGGAGATACTCGACGAGGTGGACATAGTCGCCATCCCCCGAGACGAGGACGAGCACATCGAGCTTGCTCGCGAGCTTGATAGCGTCAATCGCGATACCGACGTCCCAGTCGCCTTTCCTCGATCCATCGGGAAAGATCTGGAGATCCTTGGTCTTCACATCGTAGCCGCTCTTGATAAGAGCCTCGAAGAATTTCTCCTCCATGCCTTCGGTCGTCTTGATACCGTAGGCGAGGGCGCGGATGAGCTTGCGCTCAGCGACTCCGGCCTCGAGGACCGCTTTGAAATTTACTTTCTTGCCATACAACACGCGGGCACTGTAATACAAGTTCTGAATGTCGACGAGAACGCCGACGCGCTGATCGGCAAAACGTGCCATAGCGTAAAACGTATTAGAAAATTATCCTGTCTCGAAGAATCGAAAAATCGCACTCGAGACAACTGTTCTCTCTTTATACACCGAGCAAAAAAGAAGCGCCACCCTCTCGAGTGGCGATTCCCTTAGAGACCGAGCTTCTTGACGAGCGCCTTGTAGGCCTTCTCGTTGGTCTTCTGGAGATACTGGAGGAGGTGCTTGCGCTTCCCGACCATCTTGAGGAGGCCGCGGCGCGAATGGAAATCCTTGGCATTCTCCTTGAGGTGGGCGGTAAAGAGTGCGACCTGGTACTCGGGAGAACCGGTATCCTTGTCATGACGCTTGACGTCGCCTGTCACCTTGTCTTTCTGCTTATGCGAGAGGGCCATAGGGCTTCATTGTCAGCTACTCCCCCGCCCTGAGCCCTTTCGAAGGGCTCGCCGGACCAAGAAGCGCTCGATGTATAAAAAGTTAACATTCGAAGCGTACCACACCCTGCGGATTGTTGCAAGAGAACGCTTTCAGTCTACTCTTCGAAGGTTTTGATTTATGAGCCTGGCGCGAGGCGGCGGCGAGGAGCGAGTAAGCCGTAGTAATCACTACGGTGTCGAGCCCCGGAGACGCCAACAAAGCGCCAGACCAGAAATCAAAGCCGCGCTAGAGCACGGTAAAGGCGCTGACGCGGTCGCCAGCCTGCGGCTTCATGACGCGAACCCCCTGGGTGACCCGTGAGAGGGTCGGCACCGAGGCAAAGGGCACGCGGATGATAA
>CAYWVL010000014.1:0-1491 GCA_964461975.1 uncultured Bdellovibrionales bacterium
CCCAGTCGTGCCATCCCCGAGGGAACAGTAGACTTTCCAATCCGTTTTGAGGAGTTCATCCTTGCAACAACAGCAATCGACCACAGCCGGTGGTCCACGCCGGATCCGCGTCGCGCGCCTGCTCGCCACCGACCATGCCGTGGCCACGCCCATGATGCAGGCTTCTGCCAGCAAAGGGCGCGTCGACACGTCGTTGCGCATCACGTGCGCACGAATGCCGGGTGAGTCCAAGGTGACCCTGGCCAAGACGCGACGGCTCTACCAGCCCGGTCACGCGGCGTGCGGGAGCTGCCACAACCGCGCCCAGTGCAGCAGCAGGACCTGACCACACCGAGGAGAAGTGATCATGAGAGCCAACTATACCGGCGTCTCGCAGGCGAACCTGCCCGCCAACAGGCGCGGACTTTCGAGCGGGGCGGGTTCCGGTCCCACCGTCGATTGCCGCTTGCGTGGAGGGACCGCAACCACCGTCGCGGTAGCCCAGAAGATGTTCGCATCATTCAATGGCACCAACGCAAGCTGCGGCCTGTGCATGGAAAAGCACGGCCGCCACCTCTGCCAGACGGCCAGGTAACGCCACATGCCGAGTACTACGAGTACCCAGGCAGGCCTCGGCAACCTGGACAGGCCCAAGGGAGCCACGAAGGACGGGCCCATGCGCTGGCCGACCTGCGCCGGTCCGGGCTGCAAGGTGACTCACTTCTTCGTCTACGGCTATGTCATGGGCGATGATGGAGCGCTCCGAGCAGTGCACGGCCGTGACTGCGACGCCGCCTTCAAGGGCAAGCGTACTCTATACCGGCTGACGCATCGCGTCGTCGTCGAGCTACGGCCTGCACCGAAGGCAGCCTGATCTACCACCCCGAGGGGCCCTGGCGCAACGCGCTCTGGGCCCCTCAACACACTCGAGGAGATTCCAGGATGGGACGTAGCCAACCCGTGAACGATGGCAAGGTGTTCTGCCTCCACTTCAACGAACGCGTCAACGCCGGTCAAGCGGCGACGAAGTTCGACACGAACAGCGCCGAGTGCTTCGGCTGTGGCGGCAAGGGACGCCAGGATCCGCGTCATCGCTGCCAGACGACTCTGGCTCAGTCGGGATCGACCAACGGCAACCGCCGGATTCCGATCCGGGCCAGCTGACCCGCTGGCCGGAAAGCCACTTGTACCGCCATGCGCCCAGGAGGGGATTCCTCACCTGGGCGCGCATCACTTTTTGGAGGCAATCATGCCGATTATCCTCGACCTTCTCGGCGAGAATGCAGTCATTGATTGCCGCCGAGCTCGTCGCTTTCTCCGGCTCAAAAAGGCTCGCAAACATAATAACGGGGGACCAGACTGCGAGCACTGTCCGTACCGGAAGCGCTGCAATCAGCAGCCGCCAGAAAAGAATGCCAAACCATGACCCGGGAGAGGAAAACTTCTTCTGGGTCGCGTCATTTTTGGTACAGTTTCGTTGTGTCGTTTGTTTAGAACCCCATTGCGTGAGGC
>CAYWVL010000014.1:1591-18842 GCA_964461975.1 uncultured Bdellovibrionales bacterium
ATATTAGCACTCTACTTGACAGAGTGCTAATACGTTTTTATACTAGGTTTATGAACGAACGCCAACGCGAAGTCCTCGCTGCTATCGTCGAACTCTATACCAAGACCGCCCTTCCGGTGGGTTCGGAAGCATTGCTCGAGCGACACCGCTTTCCGGTCTCCTCGGCTACCCTCCGAAACGACATGCTCGCCCTGGAGGAGGAGGGGTACCTCTACCAGCCGCACACCTCGGCCGGCCGCATCCCGACCGATCTCGGCTACCGCTTCTACGTGGAGGAGATGATGGGCGACAAGCCGCTCTCCAAGAAGGACCAGGAGAAGCTCCAGGAAGAGTTCCTCAAGCTCCAAGCGAAGCATACGCGGACGGTGCGCACCACGGCCAAGCTCCTCTCGGCGCTCTCCGGCAACCTCGGCGTCTCGGGACTCGTCGACAAGAATGAGATGTATGACTTCGGCATGAAGTCGCTCATCGAGAAGCCCGAGTTCCAGGAGATGGACGAGCTCTCGCGCCTCGTGGAGACGCTCGATACGCTCGACGAGCGCATCGACATGCTCCTCGAGAGCGTCCGCGATGGCGAGACCAAGATCTTTATCGGGAAGGACAATCCGCTCGGCGGCGCCGACAACTGCGCCATGGTCGTCTCGCCCTACCGCGATTCATCGGGGGAGCGCGGCATCCTCGCCATCATCGGCCCCAAGCGCATGGAGTATGCCAAGAACAAGTCCCTCATCGAACACATGAAGAAGCTCCTCACCTCGTCACTCGCATTTATCATCATCCTCTATGTCTAAACAAAACCCGCAACCGACTCCTGACGCAGAGCAGCCAGACATGCAGCCGAGTGAGTCAGCAAGCGCAGAGCAGGCGACTGCTGCGGCTCCAGAAGCCGTCGAGGAGCGATACGAATGGCAGATCAAGGCCGAAGAATACCTCGCTGATCTCCAACGCGTCCAGGCTGATTTCGAGAATTACAAGAAGCGCGTCAAGCAGGAGGAGAAGGGACTCTATGCCCACCTCACGAGCCAGATCGTCACCGACCTCGTCCCGGTACTGACCAACCTCCACGCCGCGACCGGGCATGTCCCGGCCGACGCCGCGGGAAGCCCCTGGGTCACCGGCATCACCTATATCGAGAAGCAGTTCGAGGATGCGCTCCGGAATTACGGCGTGACAGCGATCGAGGTCAAACCGGGAGACCCTTTCAATCCGAGCGAACACGAAGCCGTCGATCACCAAGCAGCCGCTGACACTACCAAAGGACACACGGTCGAAAAAGTGGTCCAGAAAGGGTACAAGGTCGGCGACCGGGTCATCACCGCAGCCAAAGTCATCGTTTCATAACTCACACGTCATCTCACTAAGCCAACTAAGAACACACTTATGAGCAAAATACTGGGTATCGACCTCGGGACCACCAACTCGGCGATGTCGATCGTCGAGGGCGGCAGCCCCAGCGTCATCGAGAACAAGGAGGGCAACCGCACCACGCCCTCCATGGTCGCCATCAGCAAGACCGGGGAGCGTCTGGTCGGTCTCCTCGCCAAGCGCCAGGCCGTGACCAATCCCGAGAACACTCTCTTCTCGGTCAAGCGCCTCATCGGCCGCCGGTTCGAAGACGACGAAGTGCAGCGCGACATGAAGACGCTGCCGTACCAGGTGCAGAAAGCCGAGCACGGCGTCAAGGTCGTCATGGGCGGCAAGGAGTACAGCCCGCAGGAGATCTCGGCCATGGTATTACAAAAGCTCAAGGCCGACGCGGAGGAGAAGCTCGGCGAGAAGATCACCGACGCGGTCATCACCGTCCCGGCCTATTTCGACGATGCCCAGCGCAAAGCGACCAAGGAAGCCGGCGAGATCGCCGGCCTCAATGTGCGCCGCATCATCAATGAGCCGACCGCGGCTGCCCTCGCCTACGGTTTCAACAAGAAGAAAGACGAGAAAATCGCAGTGTATGACCTCGGCGGCGGCACCTTTGACATCTCCATCCTCGAAGTCTCCGAAGACACCGTCGAAGTGAAATCGACCAATGGCGACACCCATCTCGGCGGCGACGATTTCGACCAGAAGATCATCCACTGGATCCTCGACGAATTCAAGAAGCAGGAAGGACTCGACCTCGGGCGTGACCCGCTCGCGCTCCAGCGCATCAAGGAGGCGGCCGAGAAGGCCAAGATCGAGCTCTCGACCGCGATCGAGACTGAGATCAACCAGCCGTTTATCACCTCGGGTGCCGATGGCCCCAAGCACCTCGTCATGAAGCTCACCCGCGCCAAGCTCGAGGAGCTCGTCGGCGACCTCGTCGAGGGGACGCTCGAGCCGGTCAAGAAAGCCCTCGCCGACGCCAAACTCTCGGCCTCTGATATCAATGAAGTCGTCATGGTCGGTGGCATGACCCGCATGCCGCTCGTCCTCCAGACGGTCGAGAAATTCTTCGGCAAGAAGCCCAATATCTCCGTCAACCCGGACGAAGTGGTCGCGGTCGGTGCCGCCATCCAGGGCGGAGTGCTCGAGGGGAGCGTCAAAGACGTCCTCCTTCTCGACGTGACGCCCCTCACCTTCGGGATCGAGACCCTCGGCGGCGTGCGGACGCCCCTCATCGAACGCAACACAACGATCCCGGCCTCGCGGAGCCAGGTCTTCTCGACCGCCGCGGACAACCAGCCCCAGGTGGAGATCCATGTCCTCCAGGGCGAGCGCGAGATGGCCGCTGACAACAAGTCGCTCGGCCGCTTCGTCCTCGACGGCATCCCGCCGGCGCCCCGCGGCATCCCGCAGATCGAAGTCAGTTTCGACATCGACGCGTCGGGCATCCTCTCGGTGACGGCCAAAGACAAGGCGAGCGGCAAGACCCAGAGTATCCGCATCGAGAGTTCGACCGGCCTCTCCAAGGAAGAAGTCGAGCGCATGAAGAAAGACGCCGAGCTCCACGCCGAGGAAGACAAGAGGAAGAAAGAGCTCATCGAGGCCCGCAATCTCGCCGACACGCTCTCCTACTCGACCGAGAAGGCCATGAAGGACGCCGGCGACAAGCTCACCGCCGAAGAGAAGCAGCCCGTCGAGGCCGCCATCGCCGAGCTCGCGACGGTCAAGAATGGCGACGACCTCGCCGCGATCAAGCAGAAGACCGAGGCGCTCTCCCAGGCCGCCCAGAAGATCGGCGAGAAGCTCTACAAAGCCGCCCAGGAAGCGCAAGCCAAAGAGCAAGCCGCCAAAGGCGATGCGCAGGGAGCAGAGGCTCCAGAGGCGCAGCCCAAGGACGCCGAAGTCGAGGAGAAGCCCAAGGAGGAAGACAAGAAATCCGAATAGGTATAGGCTAAAAGCGGGAGATATCCCGCTTTTGTCTTCGGTGCCGCCCCAACAAGCAGCATCTCTCCACTAACTTCTCATTGCTTACTCCTATGCTCGACAAAATCAAAGGCCTCTTCTACCGCCCCGACTTCTTCCGACGCCAGGAATTCACCGGCGGCCAGGCGATGAAGTTCTACTCGCTCTCGATCCTCGCGCTCGTCATCGGCTTCTCGCTCCTCCTCATCCCGGCCGCCTGGGGCGTCAACCGCTTCTTCGAGTCGTCCGAGTGGCGCGAGCAAAAGGGGATCATCATGGACCTCTACCCCGATGAGCTCGTCCTCACCCTCGAGGATGGCACATTGACCACCAACCAGTCCGGCCCCGTCGTCATCCCGTTCCCGGCCGAGTGGCGTGACGAAGCCAAGCGCGATTGCCGCCGAGGCAAGCGCTGCGACCGCGATGAGCTCCCGGCCAACCTCCTCGTGATCGATCCAAGCGCCACCCTCTCCTCGGCTGCCTTTGCCGAGCGCGATACCCTCATCCTCGCGAGCGCGACCGAAATCGGGTTCCACCACCCCAACCGCGGCGAGACCCGCATCATGGCCCTCTCCGAGGCCAAGCATGACAAAAAGCTCACCCTCACCAGCTCGACTTTTGACTATTGGGTCGGCCGGGTCGGGGGGATAGTCCAGACCGCGACCCTCTTCCTCATGGCGACTCTCCCACTCCTCATGTACCTCGGGCTCTGGCTCGGCTACCTCATCTACTCGCTCCTCGGGGCGCTCGTGGTGTGGCTCGCAGCGCACCTCCGCGGACACCGCCTCACCTATGGGCGAGCCTATGTCTCGACCCTCTACCTCCTCCCGGCGCCCTTCCTCGTCAACCTCGTCCTCACGACGGGTCACCATGGCGTGCCCTTCCTCTTTACCGGCATCCTCTTTGCCATGGCGCTCTGGAACTTCGCCCGAGTGAAGTCCGACGTCGTCCCGCCGCTGCCGCGGCCCGTCACGCCGGCCAAGCCTGCAAGCGGCGCCCCGACGACCCCCGACCAACCGTAACGACCAAGCGGGGCCTTAGCGCCCCGCTTTAAAACAATATGGACGTTTTTGGATTAAGAGTAGAAACAGGAGACATCATAAGTATCATTGCTGTTGTCGTATCCATCGTTAGTTTTGTATTTTCACTAAAAAGCTACAAAGTAAGACAAAAAGCTGGACGGTCTGAAGTTCTTGTTGAGATTTCGAGTAATTTAAACAGTGCTCGATGGCACTTAAGAAGTATCATAACTAAATTACAGCTTTCTAATGACAGCAAGACGTTGTCAAAAACAATAGATGAACTAAATAGGGACCTTAAAGAGATAGAATCGCATTTTAGCATCATAAGAGATGCTATTGACACTGATATGAATATAGAGCACGAAAAGTTAGCTATTTTACGAGCGTATTCCAAAAATTCAGCAACCAATTATAAACATTTTGCAGAAATTGAACGAGAACTACTTCTAAAGTTAGATGAAGAGACATCAAAGAAAGACTCGCATTAAATACTAGGTCATATGAACTTCATCCTCATCTACGCCGATTAAACCGGTAAGATTGCAGCTAGGATAAATATTGTCAGTTTATGGATAAAAAACTTACTCTTATTATGGCTGCTTTCGTGCTACTTGGACTTGCGTTTGTATTCTCTAGTCCCACGATACTTCGTGATGCTTCAAAACAGTCAACGGCGCCAGAGCAGTTACAGAAGGGGGTGAGTGCCCTATCTCAAGCCACTCGATACGATTTAGATCTATCTCAAGAAATCGATTGGGCAGAAGGTAAAGTCCCTGTTTTGATCTATACAGATGAAGTATCTAGCGTCGTTGATCCGACAGGGCGAAGTTTCCCCACAGTGAAGATATGGATAAAAATCGGATCATCCCCCCACGAAGAACTAGCGACCATCGGAAAAGTTGGTGAATACCCAAACACTATAAGATTAAGCCCAGATAAAAAACAGTTACTTCTCAATCTTGAAAGCAAACTACAACTTTTGGATCTTGATACCAAGCAGATTCGAGATATCTTTATTCCTGAAAAAAGTACGTATCTTGGCGCAGTATTCTCACCGAACAGCAAGGAGCTCTTCGTCTGGGATCAGTTCTATTCAGAAGTGAATGATAAGCAGTACTTTGTCCATCGGCTTAATCTAGAGACACTTGAAGATGTCCTTATTACTACTGGAAATACAGGTACTGCTTTCGGTCCAATAGTTTGGCGTGATGATAGCAAGGTAGTTCTCTACGAACCGATGGGCGAGTTCGCTCGCTCTTGGTACTTTGATTTTGCCACGAACAAGATAATTGAGACGCCAAACACTAACATGTCAGGCTTCGTTAGCAGTGATGGAAAATCAATGTCTGTTGTAAGTGAATGGATAGATGACATATGCAATGAATTCGCTGGCAGCGCGTGGAGCGGTTATAAGATTGTAGACCCTGTTTCTGGTACTATCCAAGGTCAGCTGAAACAACAAGGTAGGCCTGCAACCATTAGCGCCTACTCGCCCGATAAACGACAAATTCTTTATGCAACGCGCGAAAATGCTACCGATAAGAGTAAGTGTGATGAGGACCTAAATTCGTTTCAGTACTACCTTTCTAATTACAGTGGGGGTACTTCAGAGAGTATTACGTATCATAGTTTTATGCGACTACTGAACAACTGGGGATACGATAACATTGGTGCGACAATAAAGTATGACTATGATAACAATAGTTCTGGAATTTACCTCAACGGAAAAGCAATAGTCACTTCAAATAAAGGCCTAGAGATTGTTGCCCAGTATTTACAATAACGCCGTATGGACTTCATCCTCATCTACATCACCCACGCGAATATGGCCGAGGCCAAGAAGGTCGGCGAGGCCTTGCTTCGCGACCGGCTCATCGCCTGCGTCAATTACTTCTCCATCGAGAATAGCTACTGGTGGAAAGGGGAGATCGAGCATGGCGAGGAAATCGTTTCGCTCGTCAAAACGCGCTCGGACAATTGGGAGCGGGTACGGGAGGCGGTCGAGGCCATGCATCCCTATGAGACGCCCTGCATCATGCGTTTCGACGTCTCGGCCAACGCCGCCTATGCCCAGTGGATCCATGACGAGACGAAATAAATTCTCTCTTAGCTCATGACGATGACAGCCGGCTCAAAAGGTACTGTGCGCAAAATTCTGATCACCATCGCCGTCGTGTTTTCTCTCGGCGGCGCAGTCAATTCAGGCTGGTCATATTTCGTACCGGCGATTCCCTTCATGCTCTACCTGGTCGTGTCCTCATATCGCGTCGGCCAGGGGTCGCGCATCGCCTCGCTCGTCTTTGTCGCTCTCTGCATCGCGACGAGTCTTACTCGCGACTATAATCCGCTCAGCTATCCGATACTCTGGGACGGAGAGGTCACCGTACTGGAAGACGGATACCACATCAACTATTCCGATCGTTCGGGAAACTTCTACACCCCTGACGACGCGCTGGATGTCATCAGCTCTTCGGGAGCAATAAGCTCCGCGGATGCCGCCCGCGCGCGACAGTTCATCCTCTCATCCGACGGACCGGACTCGCTTGTCATCGCGAGCGGCTACACTTACTACGAGAACAATGACTATGTCTTCACTCGGCTGGCCCGAGGCGACCAGCTGCCCGTCACTGGCATCGTCCACAACCATGCCGACTTCGGGAGCACCTTGGCGTTGGAGACCCCTCTCGGGCAGATGGGACGCTACCGGGACTGGATCGCGCACGATACAGATGAGAATCCCGGCATCCAGGTCAATAAGCCCGTTCAGGCAAAGTGGGCCAGCATAGTCTCGAACTATCCGCTGCTACTAATCGTGATGCTGGTGACCAACCCGCTCCTCGGCCTCGCGATCTTAGCGATCATTATCGGCGTCACCCAATGGCTGCGCCGGCGCGCATCCTGGCCTACACGTCCAGTGGATCCACGCTGAAACCAATTAACCCTTGCCTCCCAAAGAACGCCTCGTATCAGGCTTATTCTCTAATTCGCTCGAATTAGAGAATAGCATTCTGTCCAGAGAGACTGGCGGTAAGGGGAAATGTCCCTTAGTCGCTCGAATTGGCGACTACGCATGGTTTGTGCTAGGGTAGGGGGTCATTATTTACCCTCCTGCCATATGAAGCAGCTCGAACGCCAACTCAAGGCCCTCGCCAATGTGCGGCGGCTGGCTATCCTCAAGCTCCTCCGCGCCGCGCCCTGGGCATCGGTAGGGGATGTGGCTCGCGGCATCAAGCTCTCGTTCAAGGCCACCTCCAAGCACCTGCATATCCTCTATCTGGCCGATCTCGTAGCCAAGCGCCAGATCAGCACCACCGTGAGCTATCGGCTCGAGGAAAAAGTCGCGCCTGGCATCCGTCAGATCATCGCGAGCCTATAGGCGGCGGGCTCATCGTACTCGCCATCCTCAACTCGAATATTTACTATTCTCTCATTCGCTCGAATGAGAGAGTTTATCGGCTCCCAGCAGAGAAGCAACAGTCTGGCGGGAGGTCCGGCGTGTACAGTAAAAGCCGTGTTGACGTACACGGCTGTACCCCAAGAGCAGGCAGCGGGTTCATGCAAAGCTCTTCTCTCGGACCAGTTGGCCGGGGGCACGTGAGACGGCCTAGGGGACGTAACCAGATACCCAGGCGTTCAGGCTAACGGTATCAGGGTGACAGCGGGAGCAGGGCCCTCGCTTGTACCCCGAGTCAACACACTCTTGCTTCTTCGGAGCGTAGAACCATCGGGCCGGGAAGCAGCTGCATTGTACTGTCTGCGCTGCAAAAAGCAAGCGACCGGCCCTGGGGTGGGTCGGTCGGAGGAGGGCAGCGCTGCTGCCCGGTGCGGACGTGGCCGCTAGATGAGCTCGGTGACTGGTGCGCTTTGGATGCGAGCGATTTCAGCCTTTATGGCTTCCCAGAGGTTCTTCCACCAGACCGCTTTGATGCAGTCAGTCCGAACTCAAGCTCATGTAGTAGAGGCTGGTGCCGTCTGGATGATCCGCCTTGGCGGAAAGGGTGAAGCCCAGACGAAGATACAGCTGATTGGCTGCCACCCGCGCAGGCTTGGAAGTGAGGTACAGGTGACGAAGGGTCCAGTCCTGCCTGGCACGAGCGATAATGGCCCGCGTCAAGGCCGCACCGATACCTTGTTTGCGGTAGTGCTGGTCCACTACGACAGACTGGATTTCGGCGTGCGATCCGCCGAGCGTCCGGACGGGCACGAGCTCTGCCAAGCCGACGATGCGGCCGCCCATGGCCATGTCTCTGGCCAAGAAGACGGTGTTTCCAGCCGCGAGCAGCAGTGCGATGGCACGCAGACTCATGAGGCCGACCCGATGCGACGACAGGACATCGAGCAGAAAGTTCACCCTCCCCATGTCTTCCGCCGAAAGCGCATCGGCCGTATCGAGCGGGGAAATGGCCACTGAATCACTCATGGGGAGCTCCCGGTTGTTAACGAAGTATCGCCACCGTACAGCGAATGCCACCTGCCGTCAAGCGAGCGCTCGGGCGATCAAATGATGCGCGGCGGGGTCCTCGGTTGGGAACTCCGCCGCTGGGGGTTGGACATGGCTGCCGAAAGTCAGTCGAGATAACCGAGCCCCGCTCCCTGCTTGTCGTCCGTGAACTGGAGATAGACCCGGTCTTCGCCAGCAACCAACTCAAATGGCCTTCCCTCGGTCTCCGCCCAGAGCCGAAAGTGGCTGTTGTACTGGTGCCAGATTGAGCCGCAGCTCGGGCATCGGTAGAGGAGCGCATTGGCATCGGCGTCGGGGGGCGCGAATGGTCGTTCACGACAGCTTCTTCCGACATTGGCACAGCTTGGACAACTCATCAGCCTCTCCTTTCAGATTGCCCGCAGGCGGAAGAGGTACCAGCCATCCTGCTTGGACTTGCACAGCTGCACGCGGACGACACCCTGCCACGCTTGGCGGAGCACGGGAAGCGCACGCCGGAGCTGCTGCATATTGCTGAAGCCGAACACTTCATCGACGGTACCGGGATGGAAGATGTGGGTATCGAACTTGCCATTCGCGACGAGCTGTTCGACCCAGTGGCGGAACGGTTTGACCTGGAACCAGACCGCCGGCGCTGCCAAGAAGAGACGCTGGACGACCTCGTCGTGCTGCTCCTTCATCAACGAGTGCAGTTGGAGCACGCGTTCGAGGTGAGTGACGACATAGCCACGCTGCTTCTTTGCCATGGAGAACCTCCTTGGAAGTAATGGCCCACCGGGCCGGACTAGTTGGCGCATCGGCCAACATGGAACTCTATACCTTTTCCCAATATGAATCAAGGTCGCCGCTTCAGAGGAGGATATGAATCAAGGCTTTTCTTTTCCCAGGAGGGGAGTAAACTGGAAGCGAACAGGTAACCTTTTGACAGTACGAGTATGGGTCTCCACGACAGGGCCGAGGGGGTCGGAACAGCCGCTCATGGCAGAGCTACCGCCGATGAGCTCTACGCCAGCGTCGAACGCATGCTCGAAGAGGGGCTCCATGAGGCCGAGGATTTCGAGCGAGCGCAGGCGCTGCTTGGGGCCGCGCGCCAATCAAGCACCGACCCCGACCTCCGCCGCCGCATCGACGAGCTCGCCAAATACGTAGCCGAGCGCTCCGGAGCAGACGATGATGATCAACCAGTCTAATTTCTTTACCCATAGGTCCTATGGACAAGGTCAAAGTCGAGAACCATAGTTTCACTGCGTTCTCGTGGTGCGCCGGGTGGCTTTTCACTGTCGGCTTTCTCGGGTTGTCATTCTGGAAAGGGGTGCTCGCCATCATCATCTGGCCGTACTATATCGGCCAGTACGTGAGCAGGATGCTCGCCCACTAACCTATGGCCGAGCTCAAGACCAAAGCCACCCGAGCGAGTGTCGCCGCTTTTATCAAAGCGGTAGCTGATGAGGAGAAGCGTGCTGATTGCGAGACGCTTCTCAAGCTCTTCGCTCTGGCGACGGGAGAGCAGCCGGTCCTCTGGGGGACGAGCATCGTCGGCTACGGCCAGTACCACTACCAGTCGGAGAGGAGCGCCCAAAAGGGTGATTGGCCGCTCACAGGATTCTCGCCGAGGAAAGCCGCGCTCACTCTGTACATCATGCCGGGGTTCGAGGCGTATGCGAGCCTCATGGCAAAGCTCGGCCGGTTCAAAACGAGCCGTTCCTGTCTCTACGTCAAACGTCTCTCCGATATCCATCTGCCGACGCTGAAGCAGCTGATCCGGCGCTCGGTTGCCGATATGCGTCGGCGCTATCCGACTGCGCCCAAAAAAGCGAAGACCGGCCCGGGTGGGTCGGTCAGGGGGCGGGCGTAGCCGCCGGATCGGGGTCGTCGTCGAGACTCTCTCCCAGCGGGCTCCCGGTTATGGGTTCGGGTTCGGCTGCATACCAATCCGGATTGTCCAACGAGTTCTCATAGTGCTCCCGATACCAGTGGAGCAGCTGCCACAGACTCCAGACTGCACCAACGATGAGTGCTAATACGAATAGGCCGCGCATCAGCGTTTCAAACATGGCGAATCTCCTGGTCGGGCAACAGCCGTGTCGGGACGGATAGGCGCCGGCCACTGGAAATGCCCAGTCGGCAGGAGCCGGCCCTCTCCATCGATGGTGACCAGCTCTCCAGCCTGGATGGCGTCACGCACGGCGGGCTCGACGATCATCCAGTGGGACTCGGGGGTAATGCGCTGCCACCAGCACGTGTTGCAGTCCGGGCAGGTGTAGAGGAGATCCCACATCCCGATACCGAAGCGAAAGAACGGGTGCGGCCGAGGGTTGGCCGCGACGTCAGCACAGTATCTGCACCGCATAGCCATCCTCCCAAGGAACAGGTAGCTGGGGACATTCCAGCCGATGGCTGCATAGTGAGCGAGCGAAACGATTCTGTCAAACTTTGAAACGGATCGTTCTGTAGACTTTTCGCCCAACCGCTGGATGCATCACAGTCCTTAGAGAATCACTTTTTTCGTTCCAAAACTACAAATTCAAAGAGCCTGGGTGGACATGCCACGCAGGCTCTCATGGCGGGTGTTCCGCCGGGTGTTCGGCTGCCGAGAGGGGGAGCGACCGGGCGATGATGTCTCGGATGCGGGCCCGCCGCTCGGCTCGAGTAGCCGGGAAGGGGAAGACATAGACCTCCGTCGGGAAGCTATCTCCCTCTCTCATCTCTCGCGGATCGTCCAGCCTGATCCCGACCCGACGACCAGGTCATGGCTACGGCCCTCGGCCAGACTCGTCTCGGCCCGGATCGAAAGGCACTTGAGGACCACTCCGCCCACCAGGCCGCTCTCTCCGTCATCGGGGAGCGGCACGCAGAGCGTGAACCCCCGGAGATAGCGGCGAGGCGGCATGGCGCGCCCCCTAGGCCGCCTGGGCCGTGGCAGGGCTTCTGGGAGTCTCGAGCCGCGGGAGCCAGTTCGGCTGCCTCACATGGTCGTAACCAGCGAAGTGGTCGACGATGGCGAAGGTCTGCCCGGACTTCGGCCAGCGCGGGTGGTCGATGCGATGGACGATGAGCCGGCCACACTGGGTATCGCCCCAGTACTTGGCCTCGGCGACGATGCCATCAGTCTTGCCCTCGTAGCCCGCAGGGTGATATTGCTTCCCATCCTGATCAGTCATCTGGGGCAACACCGAGACCGCCTGGTCAGGAATGATGATCTCGTGCCGCTCCAGAATGATCCGGACCGCCGCCTGGATGTAGCGGACGAGCGCTTCCGGACCGATGTAGCAGGGCCAGCCGAGGGCGTTCACCCCGGAGAAATAGTGCCGCTCATCGGGTGCGCTGACAGGCGACTCGCCAGCAGGCGTCAGCCGATAGAGCCAGAGGACGCCGCCGGCCTCCCCCTCGGGGTAGAAACGCCCTTCGGCCAGCAGCAGCTGATCCCGGTTGAGCCACCGGACCAGCCAGTTGGGGCCGTCCCGGTCCCGCACCGGATCAGCATCGGTCGCGATCCGGTCGAGCGGGACCTGGTGGTCCTTGGAGGCCAATACGGTTGCCAGAGCCTGGCGGGCATAGTCCCGCATGGTGGAGGTCATGGGAATCTCCTTGTGCAAGGTGCTGTGGGACGGCGAGGGACTCCTCGCCGATGGGCTTACCTTGGCATAGCCGGCGTCCTTCGTCAAGCGTCTACCATGCGGGAGTTAACAAAAGTCATTTTTCGGTGTATACTAGTGGCGTCAACGAAACACTATGGGGAAATACAGCACCAAAATCGCCACCGCTTTGTTCTCCGCTCTCGTCGTGGTAGGAGCGTGGTTCGGCGTCCTCTATAGCGAGGAGCATCGCCGCATCGCCAAGGCGGCCGAGCGCGAGGCCGCTTACCTCGAGGAACTCAAGGCGATCGACCAGGACCGCAAAGCCTACTTTGAATCGGTCGCCAAGAGCCGCCAGGAACAGGCCGAGGCCATGGCCAAAGCCAAAGCCGAGTATGAGGCCCTCCTCCAGTCCCAGGCCGATGCTGTCAAAAGCCAGGCCAAGGCCACGACCCAAGTCGTCAATAAGCCGGTCGTGAAGCAGGAGACGGTCAAAGTCGCCAAGCCCAAGTCAACCCGGAAGAGCAAGTCCTCCTAATCCATCACACCGCGCGTATGAACCATTCACTCAAACTTGTCGGGGGGCTCCTGCTCGCTGTCGCGTTGACGTTTGGTCTGGAGTGGCGCGACTCGGATCCGCTGACACTGGTCGCTCGGGCAGCCGATGACGAGGGAAGCGAGGCGAGCGAATCGAGCGAACGCAGCGAGGAGAGTAGCGAGTCGAGCGACGATGATGCAGAAGACGAGACCGAAGAGGTGACCCGCACCTATACCGTCATCGAAAAAGTCTCGCAGGTCGTCATGGTGACGCCGGAAGAGTATCTCACCGACCGGGACGGTGATCTCCTCGTCGACGCGCTCGACCCGAATCCAGATGTCCATCAGCGTCAGTTCTTCACCGATGACGACGGCGATAGCGTCGCCAACGCCTACGACAGCTTCCCCGGCGAAGATGATCTCGTCATGCTCGGTTCCGAAACGGATGACAACCGGAATGGCATCATCGATCGCTATGAGTCCTGACGCTCGCGGCTGGACGAGCGTCGAGCGGGAAGTGAAAGGCGAGATCATGAAGACGGATGTCTTTGTGAAGCTCGTCGGACGAGTCGGGAGCGAGGCCGCGCTCGCTACGGACCTCGAGTCCGCCTTCCAGCAGTTCCGTGCTTTTGAAGAACGCTTCAGCCGTTTCCGTGACGAGAGCGAACTGACGCGTTTCAACCGTGGCACCGGAGGCCCGATCTCCCCAGACCTCTTTGAGCTCTTGGCAGCGGCGGTGCGGTTCTACCACGAGACCGGGGGAGTCTTTGACCCATCGGTCCTGCCCATACTCGACGCCATCGGTTATCGGGGCGCGGCGATCGGTTCCCCGCCGCCACGAGAGCAGGCGCCCTTTGCCAGTCTCTGTCTGGATGAGGCGACTCAAAGTGCGACCAAGCCGCTCGGACTCGCTATCGACCTCGGCGGCATCGGCAAGGGCTTTATCGTCGACCGCGTCTCGCGCTGGCTCCGCGAGCAGGGTCATGTTCATTTCGTCGTCGATGCCGGCGGGGACATCTACGCCGCAGGTACCAATCGGGAGGAGAATTACCCATACTGGGCATTTGATATCGAGCACCCACTCCAGCCCGCAGAGGCCCTCGCCACGGTGCTATTGACGGATGAGGCAGTGGCGACTTCGGGACGCAACCGGCGAGTCTGGAAGCAAGGCGAACAGGAACGTCACCACCTCATCGACCCGAAGACCGGGGAAAGCGTCGAGACTCAGCTCATGACGGTCTCCGTCATCGCTCCCTCTGCCGCCCAGGCAGATGTATGGGCCAAAACGCTCTTTATCCTGGGAGAGACAGCGGGCATGGCCCGGGCGAGCGATCTCAAACTTCCAGTCCTTTTTGTCTCTGAGGATGGGCGTCTCGGCACTACCCCCGCTTGGCAGGAGAAGACCTGGAACGAGGATCGGTATCACGCTATAATGGAATCGCTATGCACAAACTTCTCTTCGGGCTCTTCATAGTCGTCGGCAGCTGCTTCCTCTTCACGCCGGGAGCTCCGCTCGCTGCGGCCGTGCAGGATAGCGACCTCGACAGTCTCACCGACGAAGGCGAGCGCTCCACCTACGGCACCGACCCGGCGCTCTTCGATACCGACGGCGATGGCGTCGGGGACGGCGAAGAAGTGCTCGACAGCACCAATCCGCTCGATCCGGCGAGTTCTCACCTCATCCAGCTCAAGGCCGAGGCCGATCCTGGCATTCTCGGCGAGAGCGACAAGCGGGCCTGGTACTTCGGCCGAGCCAGCGGGATCGCGGCTTTCATCCTCTTTACCCTGACGGTCATCTACGGCCTCCTCATGAAGAGTCAGCTCTTGATCCGACTCCTCCCGGGGGCCACGCTCAACGCGGTGCACCAGTACCTTGGCATCGCGGCGCTCTCGGTCGGGGTGCTCCACATGGCGAGCTTCTTCTTCGACCGGTATATGCACATTAGCCTCATTGAAGCGGTAGTCCCGTTTTATCTCGAACGAGAGTTTGCGTCGGCGCTCGGCCTCGATATCGGTGTCGCGATCGGCCTTGGTATCCTCGCTCTCTACCTCGCCATCATCCTCGTTGCCACTTCGCTCTATCGCGACCGTCTCCCGCTCAAGCTCTGGCGCGCCATCCACTACGCGAGCTATGTCTTCTACGTACTCATGGTCCTCCATGGTCTCTCCGCCGGCACCGACTCCACCCAGCTCTGGGCCCAGGCCATGTACGGCATCTCGTTTCTCATCGTCAACGCGCTGCTCTTGGTACGCATCGCCTCGGCCATCAAGCTCCGGCGCATGCTCGCAGCTGCCAAAGAGCGAGCGTCCGCGCAACAGTCTCCAGTGGGTGTGACAAACTAATTCATAAGTTTCAAGCGTATGCAGTGCAATGTCGGGGGAGTGGATCGGACCATCCGATTCGTCGCGGGAACAGTCATCATGGCGGCCGGCGCCTATTTCCAGTCGTGGTGGGGACTCTTGGGCCTTGTCGTGTTTCTCACCGCAGTCTTCTCGCGCTGCCCGGCCTATATCCCTTTTGGCGTCTCGACCTGCCGCGTCGAGGCGAATCCGAACGCCGAGAAGGAGACTCCGCCATCCCGAGCTTAATACAAAGCGTATGAAACGTTGGCTACTTGCTGGAGGGGGAGCGCTCATCCTCGCCCTGGCTTGGTATGGGCTTTCGCCACTCTTTATGAATACGCGTGTCAATGATGCCTTGCCGGAGCAGACGCCGCCTCCGGCTAGCGCTCCCGCAGGCTCTCAAGCCGAAAGCGTACCATCGCCGAGTGCCTCTCCTGCCGATCAGCCGACGGCCGCAACGACCGTGTCTGAGCCTGTCCCGATCGTGGATACGCCGCTCCACCCAGCGAGTGGCAGCGTTCGCATCATCAGAAATGATGATGGGACGCTCATTCGCTATGAAAACTATAAGACGATCAATGGCCCAGATGTGCGCGTCTACCTGGCCAAAGACCTCAAAGCCACGGAATACGTCGACCTCGGTCCGCTCAAAGGTACTGAAGGCAATATCAACTACCCCGTCCCGGCCGAAGTGAACGTGGACGACTACCGCTATGTCCTCACCTGGTGCGAAGACTTCGCCGTTCTCTTCAATTCGGCTGACCTTGCGCTCGTCCGCTAGCCTGTATAAAAGAATACACCCGAGAGACAAGCTCTCGGGTTCAGGAATGGCTTGACGCTGCAAGCACTTCTTCGTCGGTGATATCGGAATCCTCGCCGACTTCGAGGGTGTGGATACGGCCGTGAAACTCTACCACGACCCAATCGCCCACCGCGAGGTAATACGAGTGATGCTCGCGCCGCCTGTCCGGGTAGAGCACCTGCCTGACCTCTGCGTACTGGCCTCCCGTGAACCGGAAGTAAAGCCGCGGCCGGCCCCTCGCGCGGATATAGACCACGCGTCTATCCATGAACAGTCCTCCATGAGAGCGCTGGTCTCTCTAGTGTACCCTACAATCGAGCGCCCCAGCGCGCATTGGCGGGCTGAGGCTAGGGAGCGGGGACGATGAGGTTGTCTTTCCCGAGAAACGAGCTGTTGGCCTCGATGAACGCACGGGCCGATGCGCTTGAGTCAAAGACGACCAGACGGCAACCGAGTTCAGCAAGTCGGAGGGCAGAGTCGACAGCCAGGAACTGGAGCCCGCCCAACGCGGGGCCTGCATCCATCAGCCATTTCGCATCAGGCGTGTAATCCTGCCGGATGGCATACATCGGGATCTCCTAGACTGCGCCAGCGCCCCAGTACGAGACAGTCAGGTACTGCTCGGGCGGATGCTGCATGGTGCGGAACTCGGCATTACCCGCTTCACTCTGCTCCTGACTCGTGCCGCCGGTGGAGTAGAAGCTCTTGATGTACACCGTACGTGAGCTGAACTCGGCGGCTTTGAGTGCTTCTTCGGCATCTTCATCCCATGCGAGGACGAGTTGGAGGCCGTCCGGCGTGGTCAGAAACATGTTTGGCTTGAGACTCCGTCTAGCCAGGTAGATCTCCGAGTCACCAGCCTCGACTGTCTCCTGCGGGGTGGCCCGCTTTATGCCTTGTTTGGCGTATACCTGCCATGGCTTAAAGCCAAGAGCCTCAAGTTCGCGGCGAGTCTCCTCGCCGTACTGCAGTGCGATTTGTAGCATGAAGGATCTCCTCGACAGGATACTTTCTCTTAGCATGGATGGTCTCGCCTTGGCAAGACACGGGAAGTATGCCAGGCTCTAGACACTAGCGACTAGCTCTATGGAGATCCGCAACGCAAGCTTTATCAAAGGCGTCATCGGGAGCGAGGGACTGCCGCAACCGTCCCGTCCCACCGTGGCGCTCTTTGGGCGTTCCAATGTAGGGAAATCGAGCGTCGTCA
>CAYWVL010000015.1:0-18600 GCA_964461975.1 uncultured Bdellovibrionales bacterium
AGGCCACCGGTCTCGCCGAGGGGCGAAGTATTGAAAAAGGCGTACTCCGAGGAACGCTCCGCGAAGTCCGTCGGTGTCGCGGGATCCCCAGCGCTCCAGACGAAGAAGCCAGCGAGGAGAACAAAAATCCCCAGAATCAGAAAACGACTTCGGGAAAAGCGATCTAGCCACGACCGTACGCGCATAGGGGATTGTGTATGAGTTTCTCTCTCTAGGATACGCTCTCATGAGAGAAAGGAAAAGTAGGATTGTCAATATGGGAAAGCCAGCTGCTCGGTTCATTGCTCCCCGGCAGCGGTCAGCTCGAAGTTGTGTTCGATGGCCTCGCGCATCTTGTCGAGACCGCTCGCGTAGATAGCGGGGTCGTTCCCAGGATAGGCGATACCCCAGTCGGCGGCGCTCATGCGATCGGCAGCGGCTTTGGCATCGGCGAAGGCTTGATGTGCTTCATCTCGACGATCGAGGTTCATGAGAGCGAGTCCGCGCATGTTGAGAAGCCAGGCGTTGCCGTATGCTTGGGCCAGACCAGCCTCGGCCACCTCGAGCGTCTTCTCGAAATCACCGAGCTGGAAATACACCCAGGCCAGGTCGTTGTACCCTGCCCAGTTGAAGCTATCGCGCTCGATGAACTGCTCAAACCCCTTGGCTGCCTCGATGAGATTGCCGTTATAGCCATTGACGAGACCTGACATGTAGTAGGCTCGTTTGAATTCGGGGTCCAGCTCGAGGACGACGCGGAGTTCGGCCAGGGAGCGGACGAAATCGCTCTGGAGGAAGTGGATGCGGGCCAGCTGGTAGTGCGCCTCGATGTAGTCGCCTTGGAGCGCGATGGCCCGCTCATAGTACCGTTTGGCAGTCTCGATATCGTAGGCGCCGTGGTTGAAGTAGTACTCGGCGATCGAGAAGGCCAGCCTGGCATTGCCGGGGTCGAGCGTGGTGGCGACGCTGGCGACCCGAAGCCGGTCCCAGAGCACTCCGGCGACCGGCGTCCGATAGGGGAGGAGCGCCAGGCCGAGGGCGAGCGTGAGCCCGAGAACGAGTGCGGCTCGCTGCCACTGGACGCGGCGTAGGGTGGAGAGCAGGGCGTGTGACATACGTATCCTAGTGTACTGTTTTTTGCCGGATTGGGGGAGGGCGGACTGGGCGTGGAGCAGAATGGGAAGAGCAGGTACAATAGAGAGGCTTATTCCCTGAAGCAGAGGTATGCCAGCCCCGCTCGACGTTATCCGTCAGGCCATCATCGAGGAAGTCTTTACTCCGCGCACGAGGGCTCGTTTCGTCCCCGAGGGCGGCGAATGGCTCATGGATTTCCGTCGTGTCTGCCTCGACCCTGCTTTTCTCGATGCGTACACCGACGCCTTCTACGAGCGTTACCGGGGACGCTATCCCTTCCAGGTCGGCGGGATGGAGGTCGCGGCGATTCCCCTGGTAGCGGCCATCGTCATGAAGATGCGCGAGCGCGGGATGCCGGTCAACGGCTTCTTTATCCGCAAGTCCCGCAAGAAGTCGGGTCTCCTCAAGATGATCGAAGGCAAACTCACTGATGATCCCGTCATTCTCGTAGACGATCTCATCAATCACGGCTATACGCTCGATCGTCAGCTCGCCGTCCTCGCGGAAGCCAAGCGGCGTGTCATCGCCTTCGCTACCGTGCTCCGTTTCCGTCCGCTCGACTTCTATCGCCAGTATACCGAGAGAGGGATCGCTATCGAAGCCTGCTTCGGTCTCGACGAGTTTGCCGATACGCTCGGGACCCAGCCCCTCGCCCCCGACGCGCCTCCGGTCCTGGAGAACTTCGCCGTGAAATGGTACTTCCGCGCGCCGGATGCTCGGCTCGAGTCAGTCCATCCCAAGTCTGGGGCGGTCTTTGATGCGGAGCGAGTCTACGTCGGCACCGATCGCGGGATCATGTACGCGCTCGATCGCTCGGACGGCAAGGTCGTCTGGCAGCACCAGATCGGCTTCGGGCGCTTCGCGACACGGCATGACAAGGAGATCTTCGCGACGCCGCTCCTCCTCGGCGGGAGGCTTACCTTCGGCGCCTATGATGGCAACGTCTATTGTCTGGATGCGAAGACCGGGAAGCGGCTCTGGGTTTCCTTTGAAGCGGATTGGGTGCACGGATCGGTCGCTTATTCCGAGCGAGCGCAAACGCTCTTCGTCCCGGCGCTCTTGGCCGAGCCGGGTCGCCCAGGCGGCTTGGTCGTCCTCGATCCCGTATCCGGGAAGCGGCGTTCAGTGATTTCGCTCACGGCTCGACCCGGAGCCGCGCCCCTCCTTCTCGACGAGCTCGGGATGTGGGTAGTCGCCGATGAGGCGGGCCGATTGACCGCAGGCGACCTCTTCACCGGGCGCATCCGCTGGAGTTTCCAGTCGGGAGGCGCGGTCAAAGAGACACCGATCTATGACGCTCGCGCCGGGCGGATCATCTTCTCCTCATTTGATGGTTCGATCTATGCGCTCTCGGCCGAGGACGGGATGCTCGCCTGGCGGTTTGAGGTCGGACTTCCCAACTACAGCGCTCCGGTACTTGCTGGCGACCGGGTATGTGCCGCCTCGCTCGACAAACATCTCTATGCGCTCGACCGGGAAACGGGGAAGCGGCTGTGGCTGTTTCGGACACGGGCCCGTATTTTCACTAGCCCTCGGGTCTACCAGGGGCGTCTCTACTGCGGCGGCAATGACGCTCGGCTCTATGAGATCGATCCGGCGACCGGCCGCCAGACGGGCTATTTCCAGGCCGTGGAGCGCATCACCAATCCGCTTGCCTACGATCCGGAAAGGGATGAGTATCTCCTCACCACCTATGCCAATGAGGTCTATTGCCTGAAACGGAAGGAGGCTTGACAGCATAGCGTGGGAAGGATGCCGCATGCTATGCTAGCTAGGTCAAACATAAACAGACAATCGTATGAATATGAAGGATGGTTCTCCGAAAGCGGCGGTCTTTGTGGCCATCGTTTTTGTCTTGTTTGGGGCATATGCCTCGTACGCCGCATTCCTGACTGGCGTGCCTGACCAGTGGCCGTTTGTCCAGGGTATTGCAGCCAAGGGTGGCGAGGACAGCGAAGATAGCGGCAGCGACGATTCCAAGAGCGAAGACAGCGATGACGACAGCAAGTCGGAAAAGGACGACGATAAGAGCGAGGACAAGGCTGCTAAGGAAGCCGAGAAAAAAGCCAAAGAGGCCGCGAAACAAAAACAGGAGGCTGCCAAACGTGCTGCCAAGGCTACTCAGTCCTCAGGATCGTCCTCACGATCGTCCGACGATGACGTCGTCAATGGAGTCAAGCTCCGTGGCGATGGGTCAGTCGATGATAGCCAGGATGTATCCGAAACATCAGAGTCAGACGAATCCGAGCTGACGGAAGATAGTGAAAGCGGAGATTCGTCCCGCGACGCGGCCAAGACCAAGGAACGCCTCGCTAAAAAGCTAGCACAGGCCGAAGAGAAGATTCTAAAGAAACAGGCTGAGGGTGTCGATGTATCGGCGGCACTCGCGGCTCTTGCACTGGCCAAAGAAAAGGCAGCTGGCGTTGATGCACTGCTTGCCGCCAATCAGTTGGATCAAGTCGAGGCATTAACCAAAGAAACTGAGCGATTGGCACATGCCGCCCGCGGCAAGGTGCTGCATGCTTCAGAACGGATTACCAAAGACGTGGCCAAAGTTGATAAGCGTATCAGTCAGACCAAAGGAAAGCTCTCTGCGCTTGAGGCAGCTGGTGGGGACGCGTCTTCGTATCGTGATCGCTTGGCGGCCGTAGAGACGGAGTGGGCCGGGGTCAAGTCTGCCATCAACGCCGGTGGTGAGGGGGTGGCGGCAGCGTTGGCGCAAGTCGAGCCGATCGAGCGCAAAGTCAAGGTCATCAAGAATGCCGTTGAGAGCGCTCTCTTTGCCCTCGGTGCCGATGATGACGGATTTGAAACTTCGGAGTACGCGGATGAGATGAGCGAGTCGAGCAATGATCTGGCCGATCTCGCCGAAATCGCCGGTGATGAAGAAGGTGATCACGACGGACTCAAGCGGCTCGCGAAGGCTCACAAGGATGACGCAGACGAAGCGGCCGAGCTCGTCAAGCGGTATGAAAGCCGGAGCGTCGGGATGCGGCAGCTCTTCGGAGATGACAAAGACAGCCTGGAGTCGCTCAAAGGGCTGATTGCCGCCAACGAGGCCCGTATCGAAGCTATGGAGACCGTGGTGGCGACTGTCAGCGATCAGGAAATCGCCGCCCTCATGCTGTCGAAAATCGCTGATCTCAAGGAGCAGAATGCTTCACTGCAGGCCTATGTCGACGCGCATCCGGCTAAGAGTGGAGTCTTCGGCTGGCTCTTCAACTGGTTCTAGCGCAAGGGAGCGAAGTATAGTCGCCAGGCCCGGGTTCGCCCGGGCTTTTGGTTGGAGTCCGCAGCCCATCGGCCGCTCCTGTATACTAGGAGTATATGGAAACGCAGAGTCGCCGTATCCTCATGATCGCTCCCACCCCGTTCTTTGCCGACCGGGGGACGCATATTCGTATTCTCGAGGAGGCACTGGCGCTCGAGCGCCGGGGGCATAGCGTTACCATCGCGACGTATCATATCGGTCAGGAACTTCCCGAACATCTCGCAGACAAGATCACTGTCCGGCGCATCCGCCGGCTCCTCTTCTGGTACAAGAAACTCGAGGCCGGACCGGATTGGCAGAAGCTCATTCTCGACCTTATGCTCATCCGCAAAGTGTTCTTTCTCGCCCGCACCGAGCGTCCCGACATCCTGCACGGCCATCTCCACGAGGGCGTCCTCATCGGTTGGGTCGTCCAAAAAGCCCTCTTCTGGCGCAAGATGAAACTCGTAGCTGATTTTCATGGAAGCCTTACCAAGGAGATGGTCTCGCACAGCTACCTCCGCCGCGGCTTGTTGCGGCGCCTCTTCGAATGGATCGAGCGAGTGGTCGACAATCTCGGCGACGCGGCGGTGACGAGCTCGGGCGCCAATACCCAAGACGTCGGCCGCAAACGGACGACGAGCGTCCCGCAGACGGTCTTGGATGGCGTTTCGGTGGCGCGCTATGAGACGGGCTTCTCCCGCGAGGCGCTTCGCCGCAAGTACGGCGTCCCGGCTGATTGCCTGGTCGTGACCTATACCGGAGCGCTCGTGGCCAACAAGGGTATCCTCTCCTTCCTCCATGCCATCCCCACTATCCTCGCTGGCGACCCTCGGGCGCATATCGTAGTGGCCGGCTTCCCATGGAATGAGGTCGAGCACTTCTTTGAGGCGAAGCCGTGGCTTGAGCGCGTGACCAAGGTAAGTCCCTTGCCATATTTCAATTTGCCGGAGGTCCTCTCACTTTCTGATGTCGGGGTCGATCCCAAGCAGGAAGGCGTGGGCCAGGCGAGCGGGAAGATGCTTCAGTATATGGGCGCGGGGCTCCCGGTCGCCTGTTTCGACACCCCCAATAACCGAGAGTATCTCGGTGAGGGCGGGGAGTATGCCCGAGAGGCGACATCTCAGGCGTTGGCCGAGGCGGTCTTGCGGCTCCTCCGTGATCCTGAGCTGCGGAAGCGCAAGGGCGTCGCCAACCAGCTTCGTGCCGGCGAACGCTTCAGCTGGGACAAGACCGCGGAAGCTTTGGAAACTGTTTACTCGAAACTATGAAACTCATCCTGATCAATCTCGGTAAAGCCTGGAGCACGCTCCGTCGCGAGGGAGTGTGGCGTGGCGGGAGACGCATCCTCGCTGCTGCCTGGAGTCTCGTGCCGCGCAAGCTCTCGGGCGATATCCTCATCGTGACGAGCGGCGTCGGTGATAGCGCGCGAGGAGCTCCGACTCCAGGGCTTTGTGGTGGCGGTGACGACGCAGCATAATCCGCTCCTGGCTCGGTACGCGGAGACGTTTGCTGTTTTTGTGTTCCACCGTACGCTCTACGCCGGCTCGGTACAGGCGCTCTTCGATCGGGCCAAATCTCTCGGCAAGACGCTCATCTTCGAGACCGACGATCTCGTATACGATCCGGATTTTATCACCAAGACCGACCTCTACCGCCGGATGAACGCGCTCGAGAAGAAGCTTTACGAGCACGGCGTCGGCGGTGAGATTCTCTCCGATCCCGCAGTCACGGTCGCGACGACTACGACGAGCGCCCTCGCCGAGCGGTTGCGCGCGCGCGGGAAGACCGTCTATGTCGTCCCCAATAAGCTCTCGAAGCAGGACCTCGTCTGGGCAGGGGAGGCATTGGGCAGGAAGGCACAAACAAAAAGCGGGCAGGCTGTTATTCGGGTCGGGTATTTGAGCGGCACCCCGAGCCACAACCAGGACTTTGCGACGATCACTGGCGTGCTCGTTCGTTTGCTCGAGGCATACCCGGAGCTCCGACTCGTCCTCGCGGGGCCGCTCGAGACCGAGAGCGAGCTCCAGCGCTACGCAGATCGCATCGAGCGTCTCCCGTTCGTCCCGCGCGCCGAGCTCTGGGCCAATATCGCCTCGCTCGATATCAACCTGGCGCCTCTGGTAGTCGGCGACCCTTTCTGCGAAGCCAAATCCGAGCTCAAGTTCTTCGAAGCCGGCATCGTGCGTGTCCCGACGGTAGCTGCGGCCACGCGGACCTTCCGCGAGGCGATCACCGACGGCGTGGACGGGTTCGTCGCGGGGACTCCGGATGAGTGGTATGATCGATTGAGTCAGCTCATCGGGAATCCCGCTTTGCGCGAGGAGCTCGGGGCACGGGCCTATGAGACGGCCCTGGAGCGGTACACGACCCAGAACGCCAAACACGAGGAGTACTACGCGTTTCTCGAGAGCCGGATACAACGAGAAGCATAATCCATTGACCGCACAGTTATGAAGGTTCTGATTACGGGAGGAGCAGGGTTTATTGGATCTGCCACCGCCAAGGCGCTCATGGAGCGGGGCGATACGCCGATCCTCATCGACAACTTCAACGACTATTACGACCCGTCACTCAAGGAGGCGCGCATCAAGCAGTTCTTGAAAGGCTACCGTGGCAAGTTCAAGCTCTCGCGCGGCGATATCCGCGACCGGGCCTTCCTCGAGAAAGTCTTCAAGAAGGAAAAGCCGGAGAAAGTCATCCACCTCGCCGCCATGGCCGGGGTGCGCAATAGCCTGCGGGATCCGGCGCTCTATGCCGATGTCAACGTGATGGGGACGACCTACCTCCTCGATCTCTCGGTCAAGTACGGGGTGAAGAATTTCCTCTACGCCTCATCCTCCTCGGTGTACGGCAACAACAAGAAACTCCCGTTCTCCGAGACCGATCCGGTCGATACGCCCATCTCGCCCTATGCCGCTACCAAGAAGGCGACCGAACTCATGGCCCACGTCTACAGCCACATCCACGCGCTTCCGACGACCGGCCTCCGCTTCTTTACGGTCTATGGGCCGTGGGGCCGGCCGGACATGGCGCTCTTCGACTTCACCCGCGCCATCCTCGCTGGCGAGACGATCCGGGTCTACAATTTCGGCAAGATGACGCGCAATTTCACCTATATCGATGATATCGTCTCGGGTATCCTCACCTGTCTCGACGCCGATCTCCCGTGTGCGGTGATGAATATCGGCGGCGACAGGGAGGAGCAGCTGACCCGCTTCATCGAAGTGATCGAGAAAAATGTCGGCAAAGTCGCCAAGAAGAAAATGATGCCCATGCAGCCGGGCGACGTGCCCTCGACGGTCGCGGATATCAAGAAGCTCCGGAAGCTCGGCTGGAAGCCGACCACCCGGATAGACGTCGGTATCAAAAACTTTGTGGAGTGGTACAAGGAATACTTCAAAGTCTAAAAAGTTCAAGGGCGACCGGTGAGGGTCGCCCTGGGGCTAGCGCGTTGCGCTTCATCGCTACTTGTCTTGGAGGACCTCGCAGCAGTCGGCCGGGATGCCGATGGTGTCGCGATCGAGGAGTCCGAGCCTCTCCCAGCGTCGCCGCCATTCGTATGAGGCGGTCTTCTGACGCTGATTGAAGCATGCCTTACGGATGGCGGCTGTGGTTGCGCCATACATGACTGCTCGGCCCGGTTCCTCGAGAGTAGTGACTCCTTCGATGACCCGCATGTGCAAAGCTTCGAAAGCGAGTCGCATGTCGCCGGGCGACCGGAATTCCTGTCCTTTCTCCCAGAGCCAAGGGAGCGGCTTGATGATCTTGATCCGCATCACGCCTCCTTCTCGGTTGGTTCATCCGGAATGAGCTCGGCGCAATTGGCGGGGAGCAGGACACAGTCACGCTGCTTGATGCCGTTGCGGCACCGATACGCCTGCCAGCTGTGGAAAGCGACTGATTCCGTTTCGAGCACCGCTTCGATGCTTACCACCGTCACCAGCCAGGCTTGGCCGACTTGTTCAGGCGCTCGTTTCAGTTGAAGCACTTTCCCTGTGAGCGCCTTGAGAACAGACTGATCCTGGAAGGTCGATTCGAGACGCCCCTTCCGTATCCAGCCGGGTCGCGAGGCGATCCGAACCTGGCCAGGTATGGCTTTCGGGGCCGGACTTGTTGATGCCGACTCGATGGGGATGAAGATTCCCTGGCCGAGGGTGAGGTTGACTTGGTTCCAGCGGACTCTCAAACGCTCCAAGGCCTTCATTCTCTTCGCTCGCTCAAGCGCCTGCTCGATTTCCTTGCGCGTCACGATGTAGTGCCGATTGTCGAGATCCGTGATGACAAACAGCGGGATTCCGACGATAGCCTGGCATGCATCTTGATCGATGTGCCGAGCTTTGCCCCATTCGACATAGGGTGGCGTTTTTTCGACAGTGATGAGCATACTAAGCTCCTCGGCTAGTCGAGGACCCGGCGGGCGCACGCGACCGGGAGGCGGATCTCGGTCCGCATGGTGGTGCCATCACGTTCCCAGAGGGCGAGGAGCGCTTGGAGCTTCTCCTGGCCCCCGCGTTCTTGGGCGGCCCGCTGGACGAATTCGCGCCGGACGACGTACTCCTGTTCGTCATCGGAAAGGTGACCCCCCCCGAAGGTGAGCCCGACGAGGGGCTCCAGCAACTGCTCGTTGCGGTGGGCCCGGCCTCCCCAACTGGCATAGGCCGGCAGGGTATGAATTTGGATTCGCATGTATCCCCCGTGGTGGAATGGTTGTGAAGCAACTCTCGCTCATTCAGTTGAATGAGACAATTTACTATTTCACGAAATGGCCATTTTGTCGAGGGTCGAGTAGGAGGCGGTTCTCGGGTACAATGAGAGTGTCGGTAGTCTTGTCTCTCACGTCATGAAGATTGCTCTCGTGCACGACTATCTCGTGCAGTATGGCGGCGCCGAACGGGTCCTGGAGGCTTGTGCCGAACTCTGGCCCTACGCGCCCATCTACACGCTCCTTCACGATCCGCAGGCTATGCGAGGGCGTTTTGACGACCGCCGGATCCACACTTCTTTCCTCCAGGGGTGGCCATTGGCGCGGCGGCATCACCGGCTCTTCCCGCCCCTCATGCCCTTGGCCATCGAGCAGTTCGATTTCCGCCAGTACGATGTCGTGCTTTCGGATTCGTCGAGCTATGCCAAGGGGATCCTCACCCGGCCGGAGACCTTGCACATCTCCTATGTGCATACGCCGATGCGCTATGCCTGGGATGACTGCCAGAAATACACCGAGGATTTCGGATTTCCCCGGACCATCAAGAAGCTGGTGCCGTTCTTCATGAACCCGATCCGACTCTGGGACAAGGTGTCAGCCGATCGGGTGGATGTCATGGTCGCCAACTCGGAGTATGTGCGCCGGCGCATCGCCAAGTACTACCGTCGCGAAGCCTCGGTTCTCCATCCGCCAGTCGAATTCGACCGTTTCGCCTTGGCCCCAGCGAGCGAGCGGGGGGACTACTTCCTCATGGTGGGGCGGCTCATTGCCTACAAGCGGCACGATATCGCCATCGAGGCGTTCAATCGGCTCCAGCTTCCGCTCAAGATCATCGGTCGCGGACCGGAGTACGCGCGTCTCCGGGCGCTTGCCGGACCGACCATCGAGTTTCTCGACCGGGTGTCCGACGAGGAGCTCCCGCGCTACTACGCTCGCTGCCGCGCCTTCGTCTTCCCGCAGGAAGAAGATTTCGGCATCGTGGCTCAGGAAGCCTTTGCCTCGGGGCGGCCGGTCCTCGCTTACCGCGGCGGCGATATCGTGGAGCACCTCGAGGCCGGGGTGATGGGGGAGTTTTTCGACGAGCAGACGGCGGATTCCTTGGTCGTGGCGCTCAATAAATTCGATCCCGACCGCTACGACCCGGCTCTCATCCGATCGCGGGCCAGTCGTTTTGACAAGGAGCAGTTTAAGGCTAGAATGAAAAACCTGGTCGAGACCGAGCTCGCGCGCCATCTCGCCAGCTACTCCAGGGTGTCTGCTGCCGCTGCATCCCCAACCGCTCACCGCTAATCGCCTATCAGCTGCTTGCTATGTCCCTCTACGCCCTCGTCCAACTCTTCGTCCAAGAACGCCAGCGCTTCGTCCAAGGATTCCTTCTGGTGGCTGTCATCGTCCTCGCTTTCGCTTTCTTCCAGCCGGCCGCGTATCGCACTGAACTCGTCCTCTCTGTCACTCGGACCGCGCTCGCTCCGACGACCGAATACGCCTATGACAGCTACTACCGCTTCTCGGCTGATGAGCGGCTCGCCGAGAGCCTCGTCCAGTATCTGGGCAGTGCCACCGGCAAGCGCTCTATCGCCGAACGGGCTGCGTTGGGAGAGGCCGAGTACGATCGGTTCATCTCTGACAAGCTTCGCATCGCTCGCCGGAGTGCCAATCTGGTCATGGTCGAGTATGATACGCGCGACCGCGCCACCGCGGAGCGTTTGGGCGAGGCGCTCGACCAGGCGGCCAATGCCTATGTGGTCGGTCTCAACGTAGACGCGCGCGACCCTGCCTGGTTCACCGTCGTCGCCTCGGAGCCGGTCTCACGCGAACTGGCCCTGACCCCTGCGCGGCTCACGGTGATCGCGCTCCTCGGCGGCTTGTTCGCCGGGTTCTGGGCGGTTCTCCTCCAGCATTTCTGGACCGGGTATCAGCAGTTCAAGACTCAAGTAACAAGAAACAAGGGACAGGTGTAGTGTTAGGGCGCTAGGAGTTGATTGAGAGCTGTCACTTGTCACTTATTACCTGTCGCATGAAAGTAGGCATCGACATCCGCTCACTCGCGGCCGGCAAGCATACCGGCGTCGAGGAATACGTCCGCGGTCTCCTCGCGGAACTCTTCCGGCGCTGTCCGGAGCACCAGTTCGTCCTCTTCTTCAATGCGTGGGGAGGCCGCGACCCGGATCTCACGTTCGCGGAGGGATTTCCGCACGTCGAGATCCGCCGTTTCCGCATCCCCAACAAGCTCTTGAATTTCGCGCTCTGGTATCTCCGTGTGCCCAAGCTCGATCGTCTCATCGGCGGCGCGGACATCTTCTGGATGCCCAATATGAATTTTGGCGCGGTCTCACGCTCGTGCCGGCTGGTCGTGACCGCGCATGACCTCTCATTCGAATGGTTTCCGGAGACGTTCTCCTGGCGCCAGCGCTTGTGGCACTACGCGGTCAATCTGCGTGCTCTCTCTCGCCGAGCCGATCGGATCATTGCCGTCTCCCGTTCCACGGCCGACGATCTCCGCTCACGCTATCAGATGACCGAGGAGAAGGTCTCGGTCATCCCGAGCGGGGTGGGGAGCGAATTCAAACCGCTCGATCGGAACTCGCTCTCGCTCCTCGAAGTCCAGAAGCGCTACCGGCTCCCGTATCGCTTCATCCTCTCCTTGGGGACCTTGGAGCCGAGGAAGAACCTCATCTCGCTCCTCCGGGCCTTCGAGGCATTCCATCTCGCGGCGGTGGGGGAGCTCGCCAAGTACGAGCTCGTCATCGCCGGGACGCCCGGCTGGAAATGCGAAGAATTCTTGTCGGCTCTGCGGCGTTCCCCAGTGCGGCACCACGTGCACCTGCTCGGATTTGTGGAGCCTGCCGATAAGCCGGCCCTCTACAATCTCGCCTCGGTCTTCGTCTACCCGTCCTTCTACGAGGGTTTCGGCTTCCCGCCGCTTGAGGCGCTGGCGTCTGGCACCCCGGTCATCGCTTCGCACTCGGCATCCTTGCCGGAAGTGGTGGGGGAGGCGGGGATCCTCGTCGATCCCTATCGCCCCGATGAGATTCGCGAAGCGTTCATTCAGCTGCTCTCCGACAAAGCTTTTGCCGACCGGCTGCGGGAGCGCGCTCTCGCTCAAGCCGCCAAGTTTTCGTGGGCTCGCTCAGCCCAGGCAGTCAAAGCGCTTTTCTCTGACTTAGCCAATCCAAGCAGGTAGTCCGGGGGCCTTTCTCTGCCCGAAGCTGCTACATCGCCTCCAGCGGGTTTGGCCCGTCTCCTTACTTTCCCACTTTTTTGACAGTATCACCCCTCTTTCTTTTGCCACCAAAAGAAAGAGGGAAAAGAAAAGTGCTGTCCTATGCTTCTCACTCACGCTTTGTTACCTGTCCTTTCCGGTGACTGGCTCGCGAGTGACTGATCCAGTCATGTTCCTCCAAGGACAGAACAAACCAGTTCGTTACCAGCAGCGGACAGGAACTTGCATTCCCCTAAACCTCACAGCGAGAGGTGAAACCAGCTTCTTCAATTCCGTTACCTGCGTGGTGAAGAGGGTGGGTAACCCGCTCCGTCAGTGGAGCAGAGCTTACAGGATCAGTCTTACGCGAGACTGTGATGCGGAACTGACGGCAAGCGGGTTCAGCCCTCGAATCTAGCAGGCAGTTTTCTTTCTCTCCACTTTCTTTTGCTGTCAAAAGAAAGTGGAGAATATTGACTAGAGAAGCGGGTGGACCGATTGAACTGGTGGCAAAAGAAATGGACGAAGTATTTGCTGCCGAAACCTGCCTACCGGCAGGCAGGGAAAGTAGAGAACTTTGGCTCAGAAGAGCCTCAAATATGCAAAAAATTTGACAAAACGCATTTTTCATGCAAATGTCAAGGCATAGTCGTCACGGAGTCCTAGGACTTCCCGTTGACAATTCAGCAACAGTTCTTTCGCCCCGTGGGGCGTTGCGAGGTTCTCCATGAGCTACTCTCTCTTCGCCCGTCTCGTCGGGCTCGTTTCCCTTCTGCTGGCCGCTCCGCTGGCCTCTGCCCAGGACGACAGTCCTGGCTATCCGGCGCCGGCCCCTGTGTCCACCGAAGCCCCAGCTCCGGCGCTCATGGCCCAAGCCACGGTGGCCCCCAAGGCCACCTCGCCCGCCCTGATCACGTCTCCCAAGCGGGCCCATGACCCGCTCTCGCCGCCGGTCTTCCAAGCCGGTGATAGCTGCACGTATGGCCAGGTGAATAGTGGTGAGCGACGCTACGACTATTCGGAAGAAGTCGCCTTCATCAACCAGCATCAGGTGATTACCAAGACCATCGTTCATGGTCCGAAGGGGCCATGGGTAGGGGGCTACTTGCAGCTTACGCCGCAGGGGAATCTCGTTGATTGGCATCGCAACGGGGTCTCGAGGCTGCATACTCCGGCCAAGGAGTACATCCGGTTTCCGTTGACGAAGACTTGGCAGGTGGATGTCAAGCTTCCCCATACCATTGGCAATAAAGTGGTTGGCATCAGGGAAGAGCGCCTCACGGCGACCTTTCTTGGGGTCGAAGCAGTGACGGTGCCTGCCGGAACGTTTCCAGCCATCCATGTCCGTCTGGAAGGCAAGCTGATTCTCAATGTCGACAAGCAGCACCTCGAGCTGTTCCAGTCAGCTCGGGCCGAAGGCACTTTTCGCGAGGACTGGTGGTACTCCACCGAGCTCGCCTGCTATGTCCGGCACACCCGCTACTCTCAGGTGGCGGGTCTGGTGCGAGACAACTTTGTCGGAGAACTGATCAGTTTCCGTCGGTACGGGTGGGTGCCTTCGGAGCAATAGGAGCTACCCCCAGCCCTTTCAGTAGGAAGCAGTGGCCCCGTCTCGCGTAATGCGAGACGGGGCCAAGTAATTTTAATCAAACTTTCCTCTTATTGAGAAGCCTTTTTCTGATATTCAGCCTGACTGAACTCTATGAGTGGCCGTAATTTTGGCATATCAGCATCGGCTGCCTGGAGCGCTTCAGTATAGAGAGCGTTGGTATCTCCGAAAGGCCTTTCTCCCGTTGTGAGGAAGTATAGCTTGGCCAATTCAGCCCGGTGGAAAAGCGGCTCGACAAGGTAGCTCCGATTGCCAAAGGGCATTTCTCCAGCCTTGTCGCGAGCCAGTGATGCGTCGGCATCAGCGACGAGAGCCGCTATCCTTTCCTTCATTACCGGTGCTTCAGGATGGCCTCGCTTGAGGAGTGCCAGGCGCTGGGTCTCCACGATGGCCAGGCGCATCTTGAGGTCCGTCATACGCGCCAAATCATTACCGAATTTGAGGAAATCGCTTCGGAAGGCTGATACGGATCGACTATCATCTGTCGCGAATTGCGCGAAGTACGGGTGCTCCTTCACCCTCACCTTGACTTCGGAGCGGACGGAAGGGTAGAGAAGCGTGTCTACGAGAGCGACTGTGTAGGCTCGGATATTGGGGTAGCCATTCTCGTCGCCGATAAGAGCAGCAGCATGGTCGAGCGCCTTAGAGAGGCTCTCTTGGTCACCCCAGTCGGCGATGACGGCATTGACATAGGCCCGCACGACGAGGTAGCGAGCATAGGCGACTGTCTGGGGGGCATCCTTCATGGTCGCGACCGTCTGCTCAAATTCCATAGCTATTTGCTTAGCATTTTCCTTGGTAGCAGATCCCTCCTTGGCAAAGACAGGATAGCGGTCTAAGAATTCTTCGTAGACAAAGCGCGACTCTTTATCGGAAGAGTTCCACATGGACCAGTAGACTAGTCCACCAGCGGCGAGAACGAGAGCTGCTGCCAAAAGTAGTTTCATGGAGTGTAATCCCAGCAAATAATCTAGATTCAATTCTGACAAAAACCTGAAACTTAATGGCGATTACCACCCATCAGCACCACCATCGGTCCCAGCACTTGAATCGCCACCTCCGCCACCTCCGCCATCACCGCCACTTCCGTCACTCCCATCAACACCTCCATCACTCCCATCAACACCTCCAGATGAGTCTGAAGCACTAGAACAAGCAGCTCCACTCGAGCAAGTTGAGTCTACCGAAGCGGTCGCGCAGGCACTACTATTGGCATCAACGCCCCCATCCCCTCCACTAATAACGTCTGCGTGGGCGGTCGGTATTGGGGGAATGAGCGAGTGTTCGGAAGCTGAATCGGTGCGTTTCTGACCAAAGAAAGAAAGGACCGAAGCTACGGCCAAGAGGAGGAAATATGTAGCAAAGCGCCGGAAACGGCGGATACGAGCAGTCATAGGATTTTCTTTTCTCCAGTATACGTTATATCTCTATGACTGCACCAGTTTTTTGTCAAGAGTGCCAGATGCGCTGTCTATGATAGTATGGGGAATAATCTTGTTTTATCTATGGCAGGGCATTCTGAACGGGGTAATTCTGAATCGGGGTGCACTCGGGATGACTTGAGTCTTCTTGGGAAGGAAGCTTGGGATAGGCGTGCGCTTTTTGCGCCTCCGCGTGCACGGGTACGCTATACATCCTTTCAGGACATAGCCCAATCACTCCTTAGATCACCTGGGCGCTTTCGTTCTCCTCTTTCGACGAGCGTGCGTGTCAAGCTCTGGCTGACAGCTCATCTGCCCCCTTTTGATCCTTTTGGTCTTCGGGAACGTTTTGTTACTCTAAACCAAGGGACTCTCCCGGATTATCCGTGGCAGGTTCTGGCGCGCTATCTGAAGCGTGAAGGGGTGATAGTCTCTGTTGAACACTGGGCGACGAGCTTTTTCCATGATGAACCCAAACATGGAACAGTACGTTTTCTCCTCAACATGACACAGGGAGAGACGATGACCGGTACTGGCAATAGCTTTGACTTTGACACAGCCTACTCTAAGGCGATCGGAGAGTCGGTCGAACGCTTCTTCCTTATGTCGACGCCAGTACACCGCCCGCGAGTAGTGCGGCATGCCAGCGTGGCTCGCCTCAAGCGACATGGGGTGCGTTTTCTCCATCCAGAAAAAGTAACCCAGTTCACTCTGGAACAGCGCCAGGCTAACCCGAGGCTCGCTTTTACCGATGAGACCGAGTGGGCCTGGTCCAAGGGGGCCCAGGTAGGGAGTCGTCGGTCAATTCTTATCCCAGCCCAAAGTGTCTCATTCGGTTGGTTCCGTCCCCGTGGGCGTAAAGAATCGGTACTACGTGACCGCAATACCAATGCCGCTGCCGGAGGCTTCACCCTCATCGAGGCGCTCATCTCGGGTACTCATGAAGCGATTGAGCGGGATGGCTTCATGATTTACTGGCTCAATCGGCTCGCCCCGCCGGTAGTAGATGTGTCGAGCTGCACAGATAAAGATTTTCAGCAGCTCATTGCGAAGTTGCGCCGTTATCGCTGTGAGCTCGTTTTTCTCAACATCACGACCGACATCGGGGTCCCAGCATGCGCTGCGGTTATCATTGATCGCGGTAAGGATGGGCCATCCGTAGCTCTAGGCGGCGGTTGTAGTTTTGATAGAGCTACTATGTTGAAAAGCGCGCTTTTTGAAGCTCTCGCAGTAAGACGCGAACGAGGAGATCAAGACCTAGTAGCCGAACTCGAAGATGGATATGCACCTTTTACGGAGAGTGCGGTCAACCTGGTGAAGCGTATCCGGCTTTGGAGAAATCCGAAGATGTTCCAGCATTTCGAATTCTTTCTCTCCGGCCCTAAGCAGTCACTGACCGAAGCTTTTGGCGAGTCACGGACGTTCGCCACACCCGAGGCCGAGCTGGAGCATCTGCGCGCACGTCTCGCATCCATGGGCCCAGGCTACGAGATTTACTACCACGAGCATCAGCACCGCATCCTCGACCGCATCGGCTACCACGTGGTCAAGGTGATCATCCCCGAGCTCGTTCACCTCTATCTCAACGAGAACATGGCCTGTCTCGGCGCCTCACGCCTCCGTACTGTCCCATCCAAACTGGGGCATGCGATGGCAAAAGAGTGGAATCCTTGGCCGCACCCATTTCCCTAAGTTTATGGAACTCGACTACTCAAAACTTTTTCACCAATCGTCCAAGAATCACGCCAAAGGCCATCCGCCTATTCCGGCAGACTCCAGCAAGTGGCCGCTCGAATGGTCGACGGTCTACTACAAGACGTATGAGCGCTTTCCGAGCATTGCCTTGCCAGAGGCTAAGCTCTCGGCAGATTTGGGTGAGGCTATTTGGCGGCGATCATCCGGACGGAGTTTCGGACCGATGCCGATGTCGATCGAGTCAATGAGTCAGCTCCTCAAGTATTCCTGCGGTACGACCGAAGTGGCGCCGAGCGGGCAGAGTATGCGTCGAGCCCAGGCGTCGGGCGGGGCGCGGTACCCCATCGAGATCTATCCACTTGTCCTGCAGGGGAGCACCGAGGTGCCGGCCGGGCTCTATCACTACAATGTGAAACGCCACTCACTTGAGTCGCTCTGGGATAAGGCATTTACTCGGGAGGAGTTGCGGGAGTATTTCGTCTACGAGTGGACAGCGGATGCCAGCGTCGTCTTCCTCATGACGGCTGTATTCTGGCGCAACCAAGTGAAGTATGGCGAGCGTGGCTACCGCTATATCCTCATCGAGGCGGGACATATCGGGCAGAATATGTACCTCGTCGCGCAGGCTCTGGGGCTCAAATGCGTGGCCCTCGGTGGGACAAGGGATGAAAAAGTGGAGGAGCTCATCGATATCGACGGGGTGAGCGAGTCAGTCGTCTATGCGGTGGCGGTAGGCAAATAGGGCTTGCCAAATAGCGAGAAACAGGCTATAACTGCAGCACAGCAGTTTCGCTGTGCCACCAGGCCCCAGGAGGCCATCATGCGAGTCAAGTCCTTTTTCACCCGGCTCCTCGGAGCCCTCGCCGCCGCCCTGGCCATGGCGTCTGCCATGGCCCAGACGCCTGCGGACGTCCTCAAGCCGGGGACGGTCTTCCACCTCGAGGGGGACAACCGCATCAGCGGTACCAAGACCCAGTTCGTCGTGCTCATCAGTTCGGTTGGGCCGCAGGTCAACGGGACGCGTACCGACGCCGGTCAAGCGCCTCGCGACATCAAGGACATCCTCCGCGATGTGCAGGCTCCTGTCGCTATCGGGAAGACCTGGTCCCAGGACTACCAGTTCCAGCGCGAGTGGCGTGGCCAGTGGTCCAACTACCAGTACGACGGCAAGGCGACCGTCGCTGCCGAGGAAACCTTGACCATCGCTGGCCAGCCGGTCAAGACGATGCGCATCGACTACAAGGGCTGGATCAACCGCATCGGCGGCGGCCAGGTGTACTCATGGGAGTATGCGCAGACCCGGTGGTATGCGCCGGAGCTCGGCTATGTCGTGAAGTATGTCGGCACCGAGACGGACAAGGGCAAGAAGATCTTCGACTACACGTCCGTGGTCACCAAGATCGACCTGCCGGCGGGTGCCAACCCGGCTGCGGCGCCTGCGACCACGACGCCGATCGCCGCTGCCGCCACGGCTGTGCCGGCCAAGCAGTAGTCGCCATGCCGGCGACGACCTGCGGCCCGCCGAGCCGCATCAGTACTTGTGTCCTACCACGCCGCCGAGGAGGGGATTCCCACCTTGGCGGCGCTTGATTTTTGTCCACGTTA
>CAYWVL010000016.1:0-4226 GCA_964461975.1 uncultured Bdellovibrionales bacterium
AGCAGGCCAAGCTCCTCCGTGAAGCCAAGGCCGAGCTCGCGGAGACCGTCCTCGCCGCGACCAAGCAGGTGCTCGGAGAGAAGGTCGACACGACAGTGGACCAGAAAATCGTGGAGCAGGCCCTCCGCTCCTCCTAATCTCTATGCGTCTCGTCCCGTCCCACATCGCAGAAGCCCTGATCGAGCTCGAGGAGAGCCGAGCGCTCTCACCGAAGCAGGCAAGCGAGAGTCTCCGCGCCTTCCTCTCACGGAAGCGGTCGCTCCGCCTCTTGCCCGCGATCACGAGCGCGGTCGAGAGTGCGCTCTCGCTGCGCCGCCGGGAAGTAGCGGTAAGCGCGACAATCGCTCATCCGATAGATGCGGCGACCCGCGAGCTCATCACCCGAGAGGCTGCGGAGCGCTTCGGCCAGTCGGGTGAGAAAGTGGTCGTGACGTTTCATGAAGACCCGGCTCTCCTCGGCGGAGTACGGCTCGCGACCCAGGATGTCCAGTATGATTTCTCGCTCGGGCGCCGACTCCAAGAACTGCGTAGCCATTTGTAACAACGCTTATGTCCAATCCACTCATCGAAGAACTCAAGCAGGAACTCTCCCGATTCCATCATGCGGTCTCGCGCGAGGCGATCGGCACGGTCTTGGAAGTCGGGGATGGCGTCGCGCGTGTCGCGGGCCTCTCGGACGTGATGGCTTCTGAAATGGTGGAGTTTGATCTCGGCGACGGACGCACGACCCTCGGGGTCGCGCTCAACCTCGAAGAGGGTGAGGTCGGCGTCATGATCATGGGCGAGATCGGCGCGATCAAGGAGGGGACGCAGGTCAAGGCGACCGGACGCATCCTCTCTGTCCCCGTCGGAGAGGGTGTCATCGGCCGCGTCGTGAACGCTCTCGGCCAGCCCATCGACGGCAAGGGCGATATCCAGTCGGCGCAGTTCTACCCCGTCGAGAAGATCGCGCCAGGCGTGATCACTCGTCAGTCCGTCAATCAGCCGCTCCAGACCGGCATCAAGGCGATCGACGCGCTCATCCCCATCGGCCGCGGCCAGCGCGAGCTCATTATCGGCGACCGCCAGACGGGGAAGACGGCTGTCGCGATCGATACCATCATCAATCAGCGCGGCCAGAACGTCCTCTGTATCTATGTCGCCATCGGCCAGAAGGAATCCAAGGTGGCTCGCATCAAGGCTGAGCTCGAGAAGGCCGGGGCGATGGAGTACACTTCGATCGTCGTGGCCGGCGTCTCCGAGTCTGCCGCGCTCTCCTATATCGCTCCCTACGCTGCGACCGCCATGGGCGAGTATTTCATGGATCAGGGGAAGGATGTCCTCGTCATTTACGATGACCTTTCCAAACACGCTGTCGCCTACCGGCAGATTTCGCTCATTCTCCGTCGTCCGCCAGGTCGCGAGGCCTATCCTGGCGATGTCTTCTATGTGCACTCACGCCTCCTTGAGCGGAGCGCCAAGATGAATGCTGACAATGGCGGCGGCTCGCTCACGTCGCTTCCGATCATCGAGACCCAGGCAGGCGATGTCTCGGCCTATATCCCGACCAACGTGATCTCGATCACGGACGGACAGATCTACCTCGAGTCCGATCTCTTCTACAAGGGCATCCGTCCCGCCTTGAATGTCGGCATCTCGGTATCGCGCGTCGGCTCCGCTGCCCAGATCAAGGCCATGAAGCAGGTGTCGGGCACTTTGCGGCTCGATCTGGCGCAGTTCCGCGAACTCGAAGCCTTCGCGCAGTTCGGGTCCGACCTCGATGAAAAGACCAAGGCGCTCATCGAGCGTGGCCGTCGGGCGGTCGAAGTCCTCAAGCAGCCGCAGTACGCTCCGCTCCCGGTCGAGAAAGAAGTCGCGATTCTCTACGCGCTCTCACGTGGGCATCTCGATGACGTGGCGGTCGCTGATATCAGCCGCTTCGAGCGCGAATTCCTCGCGGCGTTCGATTCCGAAGGACAGACGGTGCGTGAAGCGCTCCTCAAGGACAAAGCGCTCACCGAGAGTGTCGAGGCGCTCCTCAAGGAGTTCATTGAGAAGTTCAAGAAAGGTTTCGCTGCCTAACTCGAGTGAGAGATACGTTATGCCGAGCGGCAAAGACATCAGGAGACGCATCAAGGGCGTGAAGTCGACGGGGAAAATCACCCGGGCGATGGAGATGATCAGCGCGGTCAAGATGCGCCGAGCGGTCGAGCGCGCGCTCGCCATGCGGCCGTACGCGCAGTCAGCGCTCTCGGTCCTCCATCGCGTGGCCGCGGCGGTCCGCTCGGAAGAGCATCCGCTCCTCACAGAGCGGCCGGTCGCGCGAGAGCTCTATGTCGTGATCACCTCCAACCGCGGTCTGTGCGGCTCCTTCAACGCCCAGGTGTTGAAGAAGCTGCGCGAAGCGAGGGCCGAGGACAAGGCGAGAGCTGCGGCGTATATCACGCTCGGCAAGAAAGGCGAACAGGCCGTGCGCCGCATGCAGGGCGAGATCATCGCCTCATTTCCGGACGTTTTCGACTACCCGCGCGTGACCGACATGCGGCCGGTGACGCGTATCATCCTGGATGAGTTCGAGTCAGGACGAGTCGACCGAGTCGTCATGGTCTACACCGACTATGTCTCGGCGCTGGTCCAGAAGACCAAGGTGCGCGCGCTCCTCCCGGTGGTCGAACAGGATGCCCGGAAGATGCTGGATGAAATCGGCATCGAGAGCGATGCGACGGTTACGGGAGACTTCCTCATCGAGCCGGTCCCGGCGCTTGTCCTGGAGTCGATCATCCCGCGGCTTATCGAAGCCGAGCTCTACCACGCCGTCTTGGAGTCCAATGCCTCTCAGGAAGCTGCTCGCATGGTCGCGATGCGGAGCGCGACGGACGCGGCCAAGGAGATGGTGTCGGATCTGACCCTCACCTACAATCAACTGCGCCAGGGGAAGATCACTCAGGAGATCGCCGAACTTTCCGCCGGCATGGCAGCGGTGCAGCGCTAATCATTTTTTCGATAATCACAATTTTATGCAGACAGGCACTATCATCCAGGTCATCGGTCCGGTCATCGACGCGGAGTTCGGCGGAGAGCAGGGTCTTCCCAAGGTTTTTGACGCGCTCAAGATCAAGATGGGAGACAGCGTGCTCGTCGCCGAAGTGCATCAGCACCTCGGGGGCAACCGCGTCCGAGCGGTGGCCATGGGTTCGACCGATGGCCTGCGTCGCGGAGGAGAAGTCATCGCGACGGGCTCGCCGATCGAGGTGCCGGTCGGTCAGCAGGTCCTCGGTCGCATGTTCAACGTGCTCGGCGAGACGATCGATGGCAAAGATGCGATCAAGCCGGAACAGGTCCGGGCGATCCACCGCCCCGCCCCGTCTTTCGAAGAGCAATCGACCCAGGCTGAAGTCTTTGAAACGGGTATCAAGTCGATCGATCTCATCTGTCCTTTCATGAAGGGCGGCAAGGTTGGACTCTTCGGCGGTGCTGGCGTGGGGAAAACGGTCGTGATCCAAGAGCTCATCCGTAACATCGCCCAGGAGCATGGCGGCTACTCGGTCTTTGCCGGTGTCGGGGAGCGTACCCGCGAGGGCAATGACCTCTACTACGAAATGAAAGAATCCGGCGTTCTAGAGAAGACGGCCTTGGTTTTCGGCCAGATGAATGAGCCGCCCGGATCGCGCCAGCGGGTCGCGCTCTCGGCCCTCACCATGGCCGAGTCGTTCCGCGATGACGAAGGGAAGGATGTCCTCCTCTTCATCGACAATATCTTCCGCTTCACTCAGGCCGGTTCGGAAGTCTCGGCTTTGCTCGGGCGCATTCCCTCGGCGGTAGGCTATCAGCCGACCTTGGCCGAAGAGATGGGCGGACTCCAGGAACGCATCACCTCGACCAAGAAGGGATCCATCACCTCGGTGCAGGCGGTCTATGTGCCGGCTGACGACTTGACCGATCCGGCGCCGGCGACAACCTTTGCCCACCTCGACTCGACCGTCGTCTTGAACCGCGCGCTGACGGAAATCGGTATCTATCCGGCGGTCGATCCCTTGGACTCGAGTTCGACCATCCTCGATCCGCAAATCGTCGGGGAGCGCCACTACACGGTGGCACGCGGCGTGCAGCGGGTCCTCCAGCGCTACAAGGATCTCCAGGACATCATCGCTATTCTCGGTATGGAGGAACTGACCGAGGAAGACAAACAGACGGTAGCTCGCGCGCGCAAGATCCAGAAGTATCTCTCCCAGCCGTTCTTCGTGGCC
>CAYWVL010000016.1:4236-6162 GCA_964461975.1 uncultured Bdellovibrionales bacterium
GTGGCCGAGCAGGTGACCGGCGCTCCAGGGAAGTACGTCAAGCTCGAGGACACCATCACTGGTTTCGAGAAGATCCTCTCAGGCGAGCTCGACCATATCGGCGAGCAGGAGTTCTACATGAAGGGATCGATCGACGAAGTACTGGCTGCAGCTGCCAAGTCCTAACTCACACTATGGCTGATCTCAAGCTGAAAATCGTGACGCCCGAAGGGACGGTCGTGGAGGTGCCAGCCGTCCGGGTGACGCTTCCCGTTACAGACGGCGAGGTAACGATCCTTCCTGATCACATGCCCTATATCGGGTCGCTCCAGGCGGGAGAGGCAGTCATCGGCCATACCGATGACTCAGAGTCGTCGTACGCGCTTTCGGGAGGATTCGTCGAGTTTGATCATGATACTCTCACGATCCTGGCAGACACGGCCGAGCGAGCCGAGGATATCGATCTCAAGCGGGCCGAAGAGGCTCGGCAGCGCGCCGAGGCGCTCCGCCAGCAGGCCACTGACATGAGCGAGGAAGAGTACGCCCGGCTCGCCGCAGCTATCGAGAAGGAATTTGCGCGCGTCAAAGTCGCGAGGAAGCACGCGGCCCGCCGCGGTCCGCGGATCATTTCCGAGTAGCTGGTCTGCTTGTATATTTCTTTGGAGAGAGTAGACTGCAGGAGCAGTCTCTTTTCATAAATCATCAAACACACACCTATGTTCAGTCCTCGCTGGGCGAAGGCGCTCGCGGTCGGCGCGCTCGCGCTCTCCTCGCTTGCCCTCGTTCTCTTTGTTAGTTCGGTCTTTTCGCGGGGCATGCATCGCGGCATGAGCTATGATGTCACGGAGAAATGCCGCATGAAAGGCGGCTGTCAGAAGAGCATGGAGTGGCAAGGGAGTATGGGCGGAGACGGCATGATGGGCGCCGGACGCACTCTCATGCTGGACGAGAGCGTCACGCAGAGCGCCCCGGCTTTTGATATGGCGGCCGAGCCGATGGGAATGATGAAATCGATGCCCGCGCCAGCAGTGTCCGGAACCGTCGTTTCGATGGAGCGCCAGGTCGCCACCGTCGCCTCGCTCGAACTGCGGGCCAAGAGTCTCGACTGGACTGTCGGCAAAGTCCGCGAGATCGCCAAGAATAGCGGCGGTTTCGTGGAGAATGCGAGCGTCAATCAGCCGGAGCAAGGACTGCGGACGGCCTGGATGACGGTCAAGGTGCCGGCTGACCGGTTTGATGCTGCCTTCTCCGAGATCAAGCAGGCGGCTGACCAGGTGGTCAATGAAGTGACAGGCGCGTCGGATATGACAGCGCAAAATATCGATTTGAACGCCCGCCTCAACAATAAGCGCGCTGAAGAGGCTGCGTACGAGAATCTCTTGGGGACCGCCGCCAAGGTCAGCGACGTATTGGAAATCACGCAGCAGCTCACCCAGGTGAGGACCGAGATCGAGTCGATCGAACAGCAATTGCGCTACCTCGAGGGGCAGACAGCGCTCGCGACCGTGAGCGTCAGCGTGACCGAGGATCCGCAAGTCGAAGCCAAGCCGGGTGAATTCAGCCGGGGCAATGTCTTCAAGTCGGCGGTCAATACGCTGGTGGATGCGCTTCTCGCCTTGGGGAGCGGACTTGTCTACTTCCTCATCTCAGGGCTGCCGGTCCTACTCCTCATCCTCGGGGTGCTCTGGGTCGTCTACCGGGTCGCCAAGCGCGCAGTGGAGCATTTCTTCGGTCGCTAGCAGGTAAGAAGTTATCAGCGCCGCCACGCCTCGCTCCACTGGAGCGAGGTTTTGGTTATGGGCTTCGGGAGCTTGAAAAAAGGCTTACTTTGGGCTAGAGTGGGGGGAGCAATAGACGTCTATGGACATGAAATACGATCCGAACAAGATCGAAAAGAAGTGGCAGAAGTACTGGGCGGAGAACGGCACGTTCCTCACCGGAGGCGAC
>CAYWVL010000016.1:6172-11715 GCA_964461975.1 uncultured Bdellovibrionales bacterium
CCAGGGCACGTACCGCCAGTATCAGCGGAAGGAGAAGCGCTATGTCTTGGATATGTTCCCGTACCCTTCGGGTGCCGGGCTTCATGTCGGCCACCCGCGGGGCTACATCTCGTCTGATGTATACGCGCGCTTCAAGCAGCTTCAGGGTTATGGGGTGATTCATCCGATGGGATGGGACGCGTTCGGCCTCCCGGCAGAACAGTATGCGATCAAGAATAAAGTGCACCCGAGCATCGCGGTGAAGCAAAATGTAGCGACGTTTAAGAAACAGCTGCAAAAGATCGGCTTCACGTATGACTGGGAACGCGAGATAAACACGACCGATCCCGGCTATTACAGATGGACACAGTGGATTTTTCTCCAGCTCTGGAAAAAGGGTCTGGCTTACGAGTCATACGATCCGATCAATTGGTGTCCGTCGTGTCAGACCGGGCTTTCGAATGAAGATTTGGAACAGGGGAAGTGCGAGCGGTGCGGCAGCCTTGTGCAGAAGCGACCGATGCGCCAATGGGTGCTCCGGATCACGGCGTATGCCGACAAGATGCTTCGCGATCTGAACAAGCTCGATTGGCCAGAAGGAGTGAAGGAGGCCCAGCGCAATTGGATCGGCCGGTCTGAAGGGGCGGAAGTCGTGTTCTGCGTGGCCGATACCGAAGAGGAGATCAGAGTCTTCACGACGCGGCTCGATACGATCTATGGCTGCACCTATGTGGTGGTAGCGCCGGAACACGAGATCATCAATAGTCAACAGTCCAAAGTTACGAATTGGGGAGAAGTCGAAAAATACCTTGCAGCAACCAAGCAGAAGACCGATCTCGAACGGACCGAGCTGAACAAAGAAAAGACAGGCGTCTGTCTCGCTGGCATCGAGGCAGTCCATCCGTTTACTGGAGAACGTCTGCCAGTCTTTGTCGCAGACTACGTCCTGGGTGCCTATGGCACTGGCGCGGTGATGGGCGTCCCGGCGCACGATGAGCGCGACGGCGCCTTTGCCAAGAAATACGATCTGCCGACCGTGACTGTCGTCCGGGGAGAAGCGGAGGAAGGACAGATATTCACCGCCGACGGCGTCCTGGTCGATTCGGGTGATTTTTCGGGGCTCGCTTCCGCCGAGGCGCGGGTGAAGATGGCGGCGTGGCTCAAGAAGGAAGGACTCGGGAAGAAGACGGTGAATTACAAGATGCGAGAGTGGGTGTTCTCGCGTCAGCGGTATTGGGGCGAACCGATCCCCTTGATACGATGCGAGCAATGCGGTGTCGTTCCAGTGCCGGACAAGGAGCTCCCAGTCAGGCTGCCCAACGTGAAAAGTTACGAGCCGACTGGAACCGGAGAGTCGCCACTCGCTGGCATCGCCTCGTGGGTCAATGTGAAGTGTCCCAAATGCCGAGGTGCAGCGAAACGAGAAACCAATACCATGCCTCAGTGGGCCGGTTCATGCTGGTACTACCTCCGGTATATCGACCCCGCGAATACGCGTGCCTTGATCGATGCCAAGAAAGAGCGAGCCTGGATGCCGGTCGATGTGTATGTCGGCGGCGATCATGCCACGCGTCATCTCATCTATGCCCGGTTCTGGCATAAATTTCTCTATGATCTCGGAGTGGTCAGTACGCCAGAGCCGTTTCACCGGCTGGAGTTTCTTGGTTTGATCCTCGCGTCCGACGGCCGCAAGATGTCCAAGCGTTGGGGAAACGTCGTCAATCCGGACGATGTGATTGCGGAGTTTGGGGCTGATGCCTTCCGCGTCTATGAAATGTTCATGGGGCCGTTCGAGCAGTCGATTGCCTGGAATACGAACGGGGTAGTGGGGACGCGGCGGTTTCTCGAGAAAGTGTGGAAAATATCTCACAAAGTCTCGGTCGACAAGGTCGCGCCTACGCGAGAGCTCGAGAGCGCTCTCCACAAGACAATCAAGAAGGTCGCTGACGATATCGAAGATTTCAAGTTCAATACGGCTATCAGCACCATGATGATTCTGGTGAATAGCCTCGAGAAGGAAGACAGGATCGCGAGAGATCTCTTCAAAGCCTTGCTAATTACGCTCGCGCCGTTTGCGCCGCATATCGCCGAGGAGCTCTGGTCGCGACTCGGAGAGAAGCAGTCTATCTTCCTCGCAACCTGGCCGAAGTACGATCCAAAAAAGATCAAAGACGAGTTGGTGACGCTCGCGGTCCAGGTCAATGGAAAGGTCCGCAGCACAGTCGCGCTCGCCGCGGACGCTTCGGAAAGCGAAGCCCGCGAGGCCGTGCTGCGTGATGGCAAGGTCGTCGCAGCCCTCGGGGGCAAGAGCGTGAAGAAATTCATCTACGTCCCAGGGAGGATCGTCAATTGCGTCGTGGGATAAGCCAAGAGACTCTGACAGCAGTCCTGATTTCAGGTACAATACATCCCATGCGTACGAATATTCCTCAGTTGCTGCCGCTTGATCGCCCGCTTGTCGTTTTCGACCTCGAGACGACCGGACTCGCGACGGCGGAAGACAAGATTCTCGAAATCGCTTACGAGAAGATCCTTCCCTCAGGCGAGATTCTCTCGGCGGTCCATCGGATCAATCCTGGCCGACCTATCCCTCCCGAGGCGAGCGAGATCAATGGCATCTTTGATGCTGATGTCGCAGAAGCGCCGAGCTTCGCCAAGCTCTCCTACGAGCTGTGGAATATGTTCGATGGAGCGGATGTTTCCGGCTTCAATATCGTTGGTTTCGACTTGCCGTTTCTCAAGACGGAGTTTTCCCGCGTGGGAAAAAATTTCGACTACACGTCCAAGCGGATCGTGGATGTCAAAGTGCTCTATCACAGCAAGGAAGCGAGAGACATGTTTGCTCCGAGGAACCTCACTGCCGCGTACAAGCTCTACTGCGGCAAAGACCACACGACAGCCCATACTGGCGCCGGCGACGTGCGTGCCACCGTCGAGATTCTCGAAGCCCAGCTCACACGCTATCCGGAATTTTGCAACTGGCAGACGATCGCCGCGCTGCATGGCCGGAAAGAACTCTTGGATTCTGCCAAGACCGAGCATGCCCCAGCGGTCACGCGTCCAGCTGGCACGCTCTTCTAGCGATGTAAGAGGGGAACAGGTTCGCTTTCGCCTAATATGAGTCGTCTATGTCCTACTGGGATGCCATTATTCTCGGAGTCGTCGAGGGGCTGACCGAGTTCCTCCCGGTTTCATCTACCGGGCACCTCATCCTGGCGGCTGATCTCCTGCGCCTCCCCGAGACGGACTTCCTTCAGACATTCCAGGTGGCTATTCAGCTGGGTGCGATCCTGGCTGTCGGCATGCTGTACTGGAAGCGGATTCTCTTTGATCGTGAGCTTGACAAGAAGATTCTGGTGGCGCTCCTCCCGGCTTTGGCGGTCGGGGCGGTCTTTTTCACTGAAATCAAGAGTCTGTTCGACTCCACCTTGACCGTGGTAGCCGCGCTCTTTGCCGGTGGCATCGTGCTGGTAATCTTCGAATGGCGGCGTCTCGGACGGCCCGATGAGGGAATGGCACTTTCGTCCCTGTCGTATCGGACCGCGCTCGGCATCGGTCTCTTCCAGGCGCTAGCGGTAATCCCGGGCGTCTCGCGGGCCGGGGCCACGATCCTTGGCGGCCTGGCGCTCGGCCTCAATCGTAAAGCGATCGTTGAGTTCTCGTTCCTCTTGGCGCTCCCTACCATGGTAGCAGCGACGTCACTCGACCTCTGGAAGCACCGAGGCATGTTCTCTATCGATGATCTCGAGCTCCTCCTCGTAGGCTGTGGCACGTCTTTCCTCGTCGCGGTCGCCGCTGTCAAAATGCTGCTCCGGTACGTCGAGACCAATACATTCATCGCCTTCGGCATCTACCGTATCCTTTTGGCGGCGGTCTTTTTCTTCTTTTTTCTTGAGCACTAGAGTCGCCTATGCCGCTGCTTGCAGGAAAACCGATGGCTGCACGCATCCTCGATGAGACGGCCCAGCTGATCCGGGACCATCATCTTACGCCGGGTCTGGCGGTGATACTCGTCGGCCATGATCCCGGATCGGAGATCTATGTCCGGCTCAAAGGAGAAGCGGCTCGCAAGATCGGCATGCGGTTCGAGCTGCACGCGCTGCCGCCGGATGCCGACCAAGAGACGGTGCACGATCTGATCCTGCAGCTCAATTCCGACGAACGCATTCATGGCATCATCCTCCAGCTCCCGCTCCCCCTTGGCTGGAATGCCGATGCGCTGATCGGTCTTATCTCCCCGAAGAAGGATGCCGACGGATTCCACCCGAAGGTTCTCGAGGACTATCTGGGCGGTGATGAGGGCGCGATCCCAGTCTTGCCGCAGGCGATCCGGGAGCTGCTGCTCACGCCGGGTGTCGAGCTTGCCGGAGCCAAGGCCGTCGCCTTGGTCAACTCGAGGCTTTTTGGCCAGGTCATCGCGCACACCCTGGAACAACTCGGCTTATCGGTCGAGATACTTCTACGCCAGCAGGTGAACGACTCCCGTGAGCTTCTGACTGACGCACGGGTCGTCGTCTCGGTATGCGGCGAACCCGGGATTCTTCAGCTTGAGTCGCTCTCACCGCAAGCGATCGTGGTTGACGCCGGTATTACTCGAGTCGAAGACAAGGTACTGGGTGATGTCGCTGGTGATCCGGCTCGTTTTTCAGGATGGGTGACGCCGATTCCTGGCGGTGTCGGACCATTGACGATTGCCTGTCTATTGCGCCGGACGACCCGACTCGCGTTTGCGAGCGCTCTGGCTGGCGCGAAGCAGGACTTACCGGGCGGTGGCTAATGCAACAAGCGCTCCTCGGTACGATTACCTCTTGGCGTAGCGTGCTCTTGCCACTGCTCTATCGCTCGAGTGGTATACTAGGTGTATGAGAAAACAAGTCCGAGGCTCCATCATCGCTTTTACACTCATCGTACTCTCGCTGCTTCTCGTCTCCGCACTTACGGCCGTCACGGTCGCAGTGGTGGAGAAGCGGGCAGGATTATCGACCCAGCGTTCAGTCGTCGCGTTTCAGGCAGCGGACAGCGGGGCGGAACGCGTTCTCCAACGTATTTACGTGGACAATAGCCCATCGTTTGAGGCAGTCTCTCTAAATGGGATCATGCCGAATGATCGCGATCTGACCGAGCTGGCCCAGAGTCTTGTGGCGGTGACGGGGAGCGCTACGTGTAATGGCTCGACTGACAAGATCGTCGCGACGAGCAATGCCGCGCCAGCCTATAGTTTCGAGATTGCTCTGTTTGACGGGTCAGGCAATCAGATCGAGTGCGATGATACGGCGTGGCGAGACCGAGCGATTACCATGAAGGCCGACGGGTTCTATCGGCAGACCTCTCGCGTTATCGAGATGGATATCAATCCGCGGCCGCACTGTACTACGGGTGAAACAGTCACCGATAGCCGCGACGGTACGACGTATGACATCGTACTCGTCGGAGAGCAGTGCTGGCTTGGGCAGAACCTGCGTATCGGCACTGTGATTTCGGGTGGCACGAGCCAGTCGGACAATGGCACGATCGAACGCTATTGCTACAGCAATAGCGGCGCTAACCGCACGAGTAATCCCCCC
>CAYWVL010000016.1:11725-18141 GCA_964461975.1 uncultured Bdellovibrionales bacterium
ATGGAGGGCTCTATACGTGGGATGAGGCGATGGGATACTCTGATGTCGAGCTCGTACAAGGCATCTGTCCCGACGGCTGGCATATCCCGAGCGATGCCGATTGGTATAAGCTTGAGAACTATCTCGATTCGACGATTAATGACCCGGTCATTATCGGTTGGCGGGGGACGACAGCCGGCGGACAGCTGCGTCCGAATGGGACATCGGATATGGAGCTGAATCTGGCCGGATATTTCAATACAGGATCCTTTCAGCAGCGCAACAATCAAGGGGCCTTCTGGACGTCGACCGAGCAGTCGAATGGGAGTGCCTACTATCGTTCGGTCAGCACCGCCCAGAGCGGGGTGCGACGGGATTCATTTGATACGGATGCCGCCTTCTCTGTCCGCTGCATCAAGAACTGATGCATGTCTGGTGCCGAGGGAGGGACTCGAACCCTCATGATATTGCTATCGCGGGATTTTGAGTCCCGTGCGTCTACCATTCCGCCACCTCGGCTTTTTCCTTTTCTGGAGCCACAAACACTCTCGAGCATAGGCAATTGATGGACGCTTGTCAATGGAATATAATAGCGGTTAGCGTTCGGATCGGCCATTTCCCTCTCGTGATCCGACATTTCATCCCAACATTCATGACCGTATGGCTACCGTGATCGCATTCGTCAATCAGAAAGGCGGCGTCGGGAAGACGACTACCACCATCAATGTCGCCCGTTACCTCGCCGAAGAGGGGAAACGGGTGCTTCTGGTCGACCTCGATCCGCAGGGGAATGCCTCTTCGGGTCTCGGGGTGCACGTGCGCAATCTCGACAAGAATCTCTACCACGCGATGATTCTCGGCATGCCGGTCCAGGAGATCATCCTCGATATCGGCATCGAGAACCTCTATCTCATTCCGGCGGCCCAGGATCTCGCTGGCGCCGAGATTGAAATGGTCCACTTGGCGGAGCGGGAATTCCGGCTGGCACGGGCGCTCGGGCAAGTGCGGGCGCAATTCGACTATATTCTCATCGATAGTCCGCCATCGCTCGGCTTGCTCACCGTCAATGGGCTCGTCGCGAGCGACGGGGTCATTATTCCGGTCCAGACCGAATACTATGCGCTCGAAGGTCTGTCCCAGCTCCTCGGGACAGTGGAGCTCGTGCGCGAGCATCTCCAGCCCAGACTCCAGATCTTTGGCGCACTCCTTACGCTTTTCGACCGGCGCAATCGCCTCGCACGCCAGGTCGTGGATGAGGTGCGGCGCCATTTCCCGGGGCCGGTCTTCGAGGCGGTCATCCCGCGGTCTGTCCGTTTGGCCGAAGCTCCCTCGTTTGGGAAATCCATCCTCGATTTCGATGCCTTCTCCAAAGGCGCTCGCGCTTATCGAGCAGTCGTCAAAGAGCTGCTCGCTCGAGAAACGACCAAGCCGTAGCCCGGCGGTAACTTCAATCCTCGGAGCCGCAAAGAGCAAGACGCGTTTCAGTGCTATAATTGGCCTACTGGGTTGCTGAAATAATTCACATCCAACAAGAGGAAATACCTAGTCTTATGGCGCAGCAATTCGGACTCGGCCGAGGCCTCGCCTCGCTTATCCCACCCAAGAAATCGACCACTTCGGATGCTCCCGTCCCGCATGTTCCGATCGCGAGTCTGCCTGGAGCGACGCTGTCACATCCGGAAACGCCGGTGACGCACGAGATCCCGATCGGTTCGATCATCCCCAATCCGAGTCAGCCTCGACTCCATTTTGATGAAACCAAGTTGACGGAATTGGCCGAGTCGATCAAGGTGCATGGGATCCTCCAGCCACTCCTGGTGACCAAGCGCGGCGAGGGGTATGAGCTGATCGCTGGCGAGCGTCGGCTCCAGGCAGGGAAGCGTGCTGGTCTCACCACGGTCCCGGTGGTGGTTCGTGAGGCAGGAGACCAGGAGAAGCTCGAGCTCGCGATTATCGAGAATGTCCAGCGGCACGATCTCAATCCGATCGAGGAGGCCAAGGCCTATCTCCGACTTGTCGAAGAGTTCGGCCTTTCGCAGGAAGCGGTCGCAGAGAAGATGGGGAAGGGTCGTCCGACCGTCGCCAATACGCTCCGTCTCCTGACCTTGCCAGTCGAGATCCAGCGAGCCGTCATGGAAGGGCGCCTTTCCGAGGGTCATGCCAAGGCGCTCCTCTCGATCGACAATCCGGAAAAGCAGCGGGCGCTCTTTGAGCTTATCCTCAAGGAGGAGTTGACGGTGCGCGAAACAGAAGAGAGAGCGCGATCAGTCTCGGTCCGCTCGCACCTGCGCACCGCCCGGGAAGCAGCGCCCGAAATCGTTGCCAAAGAGGAATGGCTCACCGAGCAGCTCGGCACCAAAGTCAAAATCCAGGCCAAAGGTAAAGGCGGGAAAATTACGATCGAGTATTACTCGCCGGAAGAGCTCAACACCATCCTCGGCCGGATGGCGTAACTCCGTTGGGCGATTCTTTCTGTCTCACTTCGTAGTGTCGGATGCTAGAGAAGCTCCGGCCGGTCTTTTTTGAGCGTTTCGATGATCTGCTTGATGTCAGCCGCCGCTTGGTCGCGACGGGCGATGAGGAGAGCGTCTTCGGTGTCGACAATGACGAGATCCTCGATACCGATTGTTGCGATCAGACGCTTTTCTCCTTGGACGAAGAGATGTTTGCTCCCGATTTCGAGATGCGGCCCATGGATGACCGAGGTCTCGCCGGAATGCTCCGAGAGGAATTCATACAAGGTCTGCCAGTTGCCGACATCGCTCCACTCCAAGGGCGAGGGGATGATGAGCCGATCTGATTCCGGGAGACGCTCGACGATGAGTGGCTCGATAGCAATGGTCTCGAGCTGGGCGTAGAGGCGCAAGAATTCGTCGTCTGCGAGCTGCTGGTTCTGGTGTTTCTCGACGATAGTACGCAGCGTCGCCAGGAATTCTGGCGCGTACTGCTCGAGCCAGTGAGCGATCGCGCTGGCAGAGAAGACGAAGTAGCCGGCATTCCACAAGTAATCAAAGCTTCGGAGATATTCCTCAGCGGTCTTCTGGTCCGGCTTTTCCTTGAAGCTTTCAGCAACGAAAACACGTTTTCCGTTGACCGTAGACCATTCATTGCCGAGCTTGATATAGCCGAAGCCCGTATCGGGGCGAGTTGGATTGATTCCCACGGTGACGAGCGCCTCCGGGCGTAGGCTCACGCTCTCGAACGCGGCCAAGAGTGTCGACTGGAATTCTTCCGGATTCTTGATGGCATGATCGGAGGCAATAGTAGCGATGATGGCGTCCGGGTGAGTGGCCTCGATGAGGAGACTGGCGAGACTGATGGCTGGCCCCGTGTTCCGTGTCTCTGGCTCGACGATGATGTTGGCTTGGGGGAGGCCAGGGAGATTCTCTCGGACGAGCCCGACATAGCCGGTGCCGGTCGAGACGAAGATGTGCTCGGGCGGGAGAATGGCGATGAGCCGCTCATAGGTCTCCTGGAGCAGAGTCTTGTCGCCGAGGAAGGCATGGAACTGTTTAGGCTTAGACTTTCTCGAGAGGGGCCAGAGGCGCGTGCCGGTGCCGCCGGCCATAATGACTGCAAAAAAGGGCTTGGACATACATCAAGTGGGTAGCTGGGTAATGCCTGGGGAAAAGGCTGCCCCTATGGTACAGTAAAGGGAAGAAAATGCAATCGACAGGCTTTTTGCTATGGCCGAACCAAATCAGCCAGTGAATCCTTTTCTCGGCGATCAAAGTGCGGCAGAACCAGCTGCCGGTCTTGCGCCTGCTTCGTCGCAAGCACCTGCTGCGAGTGACTCATCGACTACGATACCCTCGGCCGACGCTCGGCAACCCCAGTCGGAGCCGAACCCGAAGGAGAATCGCTCCTCCGGCTCGGATCGAAGCCCCGCCGGCGATGAGTCAGCGCGCTTGGCATTGGATCGGACGCTGGCGAACGAACAGCCGTCCCGGCGTCGGCTCTGGCTGCGGCTTGGTATCGGAATAGCGGCAGCTCTTCTCATTGCTGGCGTAGCGGATTGGGGGGGGCGCCAGCCAGTCGAGCCGATTGCCATAGCTGAACCGGTATCGACTCCAGCGCCAGCACCGTCGCTAGCAGTGCCAGAAGCAGCCCCGCCCGAGCTCGTCGACGACAGCGCGAGTTATCGGAGCGAGAACTTCAAGGCGGGTGAAATCGTGTTTCTCGGAGAGGCGGAGTTTCTCCAGACGGATGAGGGGATCGCCCCCATCACCCTCGATGGTATCCGGGGGGAAGCCTTTACTGAGAAGAATAAGCAGGAAGTGAAGCTCGTTATCACGTGGAATACCAATAAGCTCGCAAGAGGTGAAGTGAGTTATGCCAAGGGAATCGGTCAGACGCCTTCGGTCGTCGAGACCGACGACTTCGCCTATGATCACAGTCTGATCCTCTCCGGCCTTGATCCGGCTACGACCTACCTCTACACGATCAAAGCGACTGACCGCTTTGGCAATGTGATTACGAGCGAGCCATACGCGGTCTTCACCGGAGCCCGATCGGTGTCGCTCTTCGATCTCATCGCTGGCGCTATCGGCGAGGTCTTCGGCTGGGCGGTCAAGTAGACGGGGAGCATCACTTTTTGGTCGTGAAAATAGGCCGCTTCGGCAGCCTGTTTTTTCTCTATTGCTGCATTCTCTTTTCCGCTTGACTGCAGGCAAATCTGACTCTTGCCAACTTCTCGAAAATCACTCTTATTTGTGTTAAAATAAGAGGGTAGCATGAATGTCCGCTCATGCACCGGTATGTAGAACACAAAAACCGAAAAGTTTATACTCGCATCTTGTTCGCCGCGCTAGTGGCAGGGATGTTTCTTCTCTGGGGGGTGAATCAACGCTCTGTTTTTGCGCAGTCAATCAACCAAATTCCGGTAGCACTTTCTCTCTTTGGCGCTGACAACAAGACCATCGAAAACGGCGAGTATCAGATTCGATTCGCCATTTATCGGTCCAATCGGACAACCAATGACCCTTATCCTTCCAACGCTGACGCGGGCAATCGGGTCTGGGAAGAAACCCAGACTGTAAACGTGACGGGCGGAGTGATCCGGGCCTTTCTCGGCGCGACCAATCCGTTGACGACTCGCTTCGAGGGGGGTGACTACTACCTCGGGGTGCGCATCGGGACTGATTCCGAGATGGTGCCACGCAAGCGCATCGGATCGGTGCCAGCGGCCCTCAATGCCCAATACCTCCGCGGCAAGACCTACGGGACTGCGGGAGGCGACCTCGTCGTGCTCGACAATAACGGTCGTATCAATATCAGGCAGTTGCCCACCGGAACCGGATCAAACCAGCTCGTGCTTGGCAATGACTCGCGTTTTGACAATATCGGCGATATCCATCAGCAGAACACGGACACTGGTACCAACGAGACGATTTTCACCATCGGCGATGGCACTGGGGCGACGAGCGGTAACTTCGATCTCGCTGTCTCTTCCTCGGCGACACCGCCGGCTTTGCGGTACAATGGCGCGACGCAGAGTTGGCAGCTCTCGAACGATGGATCGAGTTTCTCAAATCTGTTGACGTCTGCCTCCGGAAGCTTCCTCCCGCTGTCGGGGGGCACCATGACTGGCGACATCGTTTTTGCCGGAACGCAAACCTTTACCAATCTCATCAACCTCGGGGCTGATACGGTCGGGAACTACGTGGCGACCATTGCTGCCGGCAACGGTATCAGCGGTTCCTCCGCGACCGAAGGCGGTACCCCGACCATCGCCATCGATCTGCTTGATAGCGCCGACGGGACCGGCTCGACGGCGAGTCAGTCAGGGCTTGAATTCGCCGGCGGCGGCAGCAATGAGCTGGCGCTCCTCCAGGGCTGTACTGACACGCAGATTCTCGCCTGGGATGACACCAATGGCGTGTGGGAGTGTTCGACGGTTTCTGGCGTCGGAGGTTTGTCGGGATCAGGTGCATCAGGAGAAGTGGCGTTCTGGACCGGGGCCTCTACTCTCTCGAGTGAAGCGCAGCTCTCTGTCTCTCGCGGCGGTACCGGCGTCGATGGGAGCGCAGTTACCAATGGCCAGCTCCTCATCGGGCATGACGCCAACAACAACTTCTCGCTCGCCACGTTGACTGATGGTACTGGTATCACGATCACCGAAGGAGCGGGGAGCATCACGATTGCCTCAACCCTCGGCACATCGATCGACCTCGCGAGCGAGGTGACCGGCACGCTCCCAGTCGGGAATGGCGGGACGGGAGCGACGACTCTCGCCACCAATGGCGTCCTCTACGGCAATGGCACGAGCGCTATCGGTGCTACCGCGGCCGGCACGACTGGCCAATTGCTCGTCGGTGTCACCGCGAGCGCCCCGACTTTTGTCACTCTCGGCAATGACGCCTCGGTCGATGCTTCGGGCAACCTCACCATCGCCGCCAATGCCGTCGCCCTCACCACCGACACCACCGGCAACTATG
>CAYWVL010000017.1:0-9153 GCA_964461975.1 uncultured Bdellovibrionales bacterium
CCCAGAGAGAGTCCGCTCTTCTGAGCCGAACCCGAGATGGAGGGCGAAGCTCTTCTCCTCTCCGGTCGTGTAGACATCAAAGAGCTCGCTCTTCTGGATGAGAGGTGCCCCGGCCTCATGGATTACCCGCTGCAGCCGGTCAAACATCACGTCTCGGGAGCCGACGAGGGAAATATCTCGCTCGGCCAAGGGGAAGCGCGGTATCGGCCGATACGCATGCTCCTCTCGTTGATGAGCAATCCAGACCAGGTTCGAAAGCTCGGCATACATGAGGAGGGCGCGCTTCCCGAGGCGTCCAGGAGAGACGCTCTCGACCACGCCAGCCCAGCCGAGCGCGTCTCCATCAACCGCGAGCCGCGCGGCCCGCGTCGGGTGGAAGGGCTGAGGCACATTGGCTGCCGGTACTTCAAACGTCACCTGTACTCCACCTTGTTCGAAGAGGCTTTCCAATCGCGCTTTGAACAGAAGCCACGCCGCTTCGGGTGACTCGGCTTCCGCAACATACGAGAGGAGTCCGAGTCGTTTCTCTTCCTCCGGCTGACCAGCACCTCGGCGATAGACACTGCCGTACTCGAAGATATCTGCCCGAGCGAACTGCTTTGCATTCCCAAGCATCGCCCGCAGCAGATTAGGGAACAGGCTGGTGCGAAGGAAGGCCTGGTCGGGATTCATCGGATTAGCGAGAGCCAGATGCTCAGAGAGAGCGCTCCCCGATATCGGGATAGACCGCTCACCATAGAACGAGTACGTCATCACCTCATCGAAACCGAGGCCGATGAGTGCGGATTTTACCTGACGCTCATGGACCTTGGTCGGTTCGAGGACGAGTGGCTGGGCTGGCAGGGCGAGCGGCTTGGGTTCGATCGCATCGTACCCGCGCATCCGGCCGATTTCTTCCACGAGATCCTCGGGCCAGTTGAGATCTGGCCGGCGCAGCGGAACCGTCACAGCGAGGGCAGCACGATTGGGGAGTTTCTTGACGGAAAGTCCAAGCCACGAGCAATACTGGACGACTTCGAAAAGCGGTACCTTGGCGCCGAGGAGCTTCGATACGGTCTCGAGCTCGAGCGTGATGACTTTCGGTTTCGGCAGCTTGACTCCTGCCTCCCGGTACGAGAGTCCGCTCCCCAGGCCCCATTCGGCGACTCTCGCCGCGAGGAGCGCCGTCACTTCGCTCGGCCGCGCCAAGTCGATGCCTCGCTCGAAACGGTAGGCAGCATCGGTCTGGAGGCGGTAGCGTTTCTCGGTGCGGCGGATGCTTTTGGCATCAAAGTGCGCCAGCTCGAAGATGACGCTCGTGGCGCCAGTACTCATCCCCGAGTGCTTGCCGCCCATGACCCCGGCCAAAGCGAGCGGCTTCTTGGTATCGGCGATAACGATATCATCCGAGGTGAGCGAAAGCGCGGTCTCGTCGAGCAAGACGAGTTCCTCTTTTGGCTTGGCATCCCGGACCACGATACCGCCCTTGCCGATATGGGCCGCGTCAAAAGCATGAATCGGCTGGCCGGTCTCGAGCATGAGGTAATTGGTGAGGTCGACGACCGGACTGATCGGCCGCAACCCAGACAGGAGCAGACGGGCCTCGGCGCGAAGCGGCGTCTCGCTCGGTCGGAGCTCGGCCAAGTGGACGGCGATGTAGCGGCGGCAACGCTCGGTTTTGAGCGTGATCTTGGGCGCTCGGCTCCCCTTCTTCAGCGCATGTTTCACGGGGAGACTTTCGAGAAAGGGCGCTTCACTCCCTTCGAGGGCAGCGATCTCGCGAGCGAGTCCCTGATATGAAAGCGCGTCCGAACTCCGGTCCGGGAGTATCTTGATATCCATGACGACATCATCGAGTCCGGCATACTGAGCGAACGCCTTGCCCACAGGCGCCGCGTCAGGAAGCACGCGGATACCCGTATGGTCGGCTCCGAGGCCTAGTTCTTTGGAAGAGCAGATCATTCCGTGCGACATGACCCCTCGGAGCTCGGACTCTCGGATGACGATCCCACCCGGGAGCGTGGCTCCGGGCAGCGCCACAGCCACCTTCTGGCCCTTGGCGAGGTTGGGCGCGCCACAGACGATCTCGCGCGTATCCCCTTTGCCGACGCTTACCTGCGCCACCCGGAGGCGGTCAGCATTGGGATGCTGCTTGACGGAGAGCACTTTGCCGATCACGACATGCGCAAGTCCGTGCGCGTACGGCTCGACCGACTCCACTTCGAAAGCGTGAGTCATGAGAAGCTCCGAGAGTTTCTCTGGCGTTCGCTTGGTCCCCGAGAGTTCCTTGAGCCACTGATAAGAAAACAGCATAGTCTAGAATTGTCGGATGAAACGGAGATCGCCTGACATGAGGAGACGGATATCGGAGATCCGGTACTTCATCATGGCGAGCCGGGTAAGGCCGAATCCCCACGCGAAACCCTGGTACTGGTTGCGCTGGTAGCCCGCAGCCACGAAAACGTTCTGATGCACCATGCCGGCCCCGCCGATCTCGAGCCACCCAGTCCCCTTGCAGACCGGGCAGCCGGCGCCGCTACAGAGGAGGCAGCTCACATCAAACTCGAACGATGGCTCGGTGAACGGGAAGAAGCTCGGACGGAGCCGCACATCGACTTTCTTGCCAAAGAAAGCAGTGAAGAAAGTCTCGGCTAGATGCTTGAAGTTGGCGACTGAAACCGTGTCGCCCACGACAAGACATTCGAACTGATGGAAGGTATGCTCATGCGAGGCATCGGTCGCTTCGTTTCGGAAGATTCGTCCGGGAATAATGATCTGAAACGGAGGCGTATGCGTCTCCATATAGCGTACCTGGACCGACGACGTATGGGTGCGCGGAAGATATTTGACGACAGGCGACTGTTTCTTTTTGCCTTTGCCGGCGGCCGACTGAACGCTCTCGGCCGATGCCAGCCAGAAGGCATCCTGCATATCGCGAGCCGGATGGTCCGGCGGGAAATTGAGCGCGTCGAAATTGTACCACTCGCTCTCGACTTCCGGGCCATCAGCGACAGCGAAGCCCATCGAGGTGAAGATATCTTCTATCTCGCGCTCAATCTGGGTGATCGGGTGGAGATGCCCGGCAGTCACCCCTCGCCCGGGGAGGGTCACATCGATACGCTCAGCCTCCAGATCGCGACCCCCCTGCTCAAGTGACTCACGCCTCGCGGCAAGCGCCGCCAGGAGCTCCTGCTTCGCCTGGTTGCCAAAAGCCCCGGCAGCCTTGCGTTCGGCCTCGGGTAGGTCCTTGACCCCCCGCAAGAGGACATTGAACTCGCTTTTCCGACCAAGATAAAGATTCTCCCATTCGGTAAGGGCCTGGGAATCGCCTATCGCCTGGAGCTTGTCGAGCGCCTCGGATTTGAGGGTAGTCAGTCGGTCGAGCATCATGCTGTCATTCTATCGGAACTGGGGATGCCGGTCAAAATACGATTTTCACGAAATCCTTCTTGCCGACTTGCAGCACTTTTCCCTTGTCTGTTTCAGGATTCAGGATACGAACGTCAACCGTCCTTTCCCCATTAATGTACACTCCACCTTGCTCAATTTTTCTACGTGCCTCACCCCGGCTTGATGCAAATCCTGCACCAATGATGTAATCAAGTATATTCTCATATGAGTCTAGCGCTTCGCTCCATCTGACTTTATGTTCAGGAATATTATCCGGCACCTGACCCTTGCTAAAAGTTTCGACGAAGTACTGCACCGCCTGCTTCGCTTCATCAGCTCCATGGTAGAGCTTCACAATCTCCTCGGCGAGACGCAGCTTGGCATCACGCGGATTGGGTAGAGCGCAGATTGATCGAACGTCGTCCATCGCGACACGAGTGCAGTGGACGAAATAGGTTTCGATGAGCTCGTCCGGGATGCTCATGACTTTCCCGAACATATCGTTGGGCGCGTCGGTCAGATTGATGGTATTGCCCCAGGAGGAACTCATCTTGCGTCCATCGGTCCCGAGAATCAGACTATTCATTAAGACGTCTTGTGGCTCTTGGGCCCAAGCTCTTTGCAAGGTGCGCCCAGCAAGAAGATTGAAACGCTGATCTGTACCACCAAGCTCTACATCAGCTTCAATTTCGACACTGTCATAGCCTTGCATCAGAGGGTAAAGCATTTCCCGGAGCGATACTCTTTTCCCTTCATCAAGACGCTTTTTGATATTTTCTCGCGCAATAAATTCGGCCACAGAAAATGAATCCGCTAACGCCCCGACACGCTGAAATTCAAGTTTCTCAAGCCACTCGGAGTTATATCGGACCTCGAGTTTATCCTTATCCAATATCTTGGCAGCTTGCTCGAAGTAACTCTCCATGTTTTTCTTAACCTCTTGTTGGGCCAGCATCGGCCGTTCACTCTCTTTGTCAGAGGTGTCACCAATCTGCCCGGTAAAGTCACCAACGATAAATACCACCTCACAACCGAGGTCCTGAAAATCACGCAGCTTCATAAGTGGCACCGATCGCCCGAGGTGAATATTAGGGCTCGTCGGATCGATGCCGAGCTTGACCCGGAGCTTTTCTCCGGCCAAGAGTCGCTGCTTCAGATGCTCGCGATCGATCACCTCGGCTACCCCGCGGGTGAGGAGTTCTTCGATCTGCTGTTCGCGTGTTCGTTCCATATACCTTATATTACCACCCTTCTTCGCTGTAGGAGATGCCCCGCGCTATCTGCTCAAGCGCCAGGCGAACATAGGGAATAGTGTTCTCGGGCAGGGCCGCGATCGGACACCAGACGAGCTCGGCGCACTTCTCGGGTTCGCGATTGATAGCATCCCCGTCGCGTTCGGTCACGAAGAACGCCTCCACCCGCTCGGAACCGTTTTCGCCCCGGCGGTGGAGGATATGCGCTACCCGGACGTCGTCCGGATGGAGCTCTACCCCGATCTCTTCGTCGATTTCACGGAGGAGCGCCTGGGTAAACGTCTCGCCCGGCTCGACATGGCCCGCTGGGACGCCGTAATGATCATCCCAATAACCAGTATTCTTCCGCTTCGCTAAAAGAACTTGCCCATCGCGCAGCCAAACGAGGTATGAGGCAAGTATATTGGTCGGCCGACGCTCTCCCATACGCTAGAGCCCGAGTTTGCGCTTGGCGAGGCGGTACTGGTCGTCGGACATCTGCCCCATGCGCTTCATGGTCTCGAGCTGTTCGAGAATCTCCTTCTTATGCTTCTGGATATTCTCCGGCTTCATAGCTTTCTGCATCACCTTGGCCCGCTCTTCGGGCGACATGGCCATGATGCGCTTCATGGCGAAGCGCTGGAGCATATTCATATCCTTGGCGCCAGGCATTGCCTCCATGGCGGCCTGGAGCTTCTTTTCCTCTTCTGCCTGCTTGGGATCTTGTTTCTTGAACGGGTTCCAGCGCATATTTGTAGAATGCAAATAAAGATGGGATCGCGAGATAAAAAGCTAGCTGCCCTGCCGCTTGAAGCGGGCGGCCAGCCGCGACCAGGGATGGGTGCCGGTTCCGGTCTTCATCCGATAACGTGTCACGAGAAGCGCCGAAGCGATGAAGATGGAGGAGTACGTCCCAAAGCCGACGCCGACCAAGAGCGCCACTGCGAACCAGCGGACGCTTTCCCCGCCGAGGAGGACGATGGCGATCAGTACGATGATGACTGTGAGCGACGTATTGATGGAACGGACGATGGTTTCATTGAGCGAGTGATTGACGATATCCTCGAAACTCGTGCCGCTCCGCGCGCGGAGGAGATTCTCGCGCACCCGGTCGTAGACGACGATGGTATCATTGACCGAATAACCGAGGATAGTGAGGAGAGCCGCGATGAAGGGCACCCCGACTTCGACGCCGTAGAAATGCCCCAAGACGCTAAAGATGCCGACCGTGATGACGATGTCGTGGGCGAGCGCGATGATGGCGCCGAACCCGTACTCCCATGATGTGATCGGCTGCGACACCCGCCGGAAAGCCCAGGCGATGTAGAGCGCGATCCCGACCAAAGCGAGCGCCGTCCCCGTGAACGCCTGGCTCTTGATCTGCCCCGAGACCGAAGCCCCGATGAAATCCACCCGGAGCTGCGCGAGATTCTGATCGAAACTCTTGAGCTCGGCGAGCACCTTGTCATTGGTCGTCTCATCCGAGGCGAGATAGCGCAGGATATGGCCGGAATTCTCCGTCGGCTGAACCGAGAGGCTCTGAAGTTCGAGCGAAGCGAGCTTCTCGCGAACGAGGTCGGCCGTTGGGTAGAGTTCGGACGCGAAGCGCACCTCCATGAGCGTGCCTCCCTTGAAGTCGATCCCGAGCCGGAGTCCCCAGAGCGATACTGCCACGATGCTCGCCAACGTGAGGAGGAGCGAGAAGGCGTAGAAGTAGGCACGCTTATTGATGAAATTGACAGTCATAGGCAGTGGTTAGTGGAGCGGAGCGGTCGGCTTCTTGGGCGTCGCCAAGACCCATGGGTGACGCTCCATCCAGTCAGCGAAACAGAACTCGACCATGATGCGCACGAGGACAACCGCGGTAAAGAGCGAAAGGAGTACGCCGAGGGCGAGCGTGAGGGCAAAGCCTTTGACGAAGCCGGTACCGACGCCCATGAGGACGAGCGTCGTGATGATGGTCGAGAGATGGCCGTCACGAATCGATGGCCAGGCCCGCCGGAATCCCTCGCGCAGCGACGTCCGCATCGATTTGCCAAACGAGAATTCCTCACGCGTCCGCTCGAAAATGAGCACATTGGCGTCGACCGCGATGCCGATCGAGAGGATGAAGCCGGCGATACCGGAGAGGGTAAGCGTCATGGGAAAGGCCGTGAGTCCCGAGAGCTTGAAGAGCGCCAGGAGCATGGCGGAGTAGAGAAGGAGCGCCACCACTGCGATGAGGCCGAGGAAACGGTAGAAGAAGACCATGAAGACCGCGACCGCCGCCAGGCCGAGCACCCCCGCCCGCACGCTCATGTCGAGCGCAGACTTACCGAGGCTGGCATCGATCGACTGCTGCGAGACGAGACTGATCGGGACCGGCAACGCCCCCTCGTTGAAACGCTTCACGAGCGCATTGGCCTCGGGGAGCGTGAAGTCCCCGGTGATGACCGCCTCGCCATTCAAGATCTCGGTCTGGACGGTCGGCTGGCTGATAATCTGCTGGTCGAGGAAAATGGCGACCGGCTTCCCGACATTGCGCTGGGTGATATCGGCAAAGAGCTTGCCGCCCTCGTCATCGAAGCGGAGGCCGATCTGCGGCGCCCCGATCCCCTGACTCTGATAATCGACGAACGCGTCCTTGAGATTCTTCCCGGAGAGGCCGGTCGGCTTGAACTGCTTGAGCGGGAAGTCCGCGAGCGAATACTTGGGGAAGAGGATATGAGCGATCTTCACTTCGCGCTCCTCACCCTCGCCGCGTTCATCGAGCTTCTTGATGATATGCCACCCAAATGGCGTCTCCACAAGCTCGGGCCAGACCGTGTCTTTCTTGAACTCGGGGTCGAAGGTCACCGCGTCAAAGGCCTCGACATAGAAGCCCTTCTTGGCGAAGTCATACTCGCCTCCCCGCTCGCTCGATCCCGGATCCTGGCTCCAGGTCTTGGCGGCCTCGGCGAAGTCCGCGCCATTCAACACGTTTTCGAGGATTTTCCCTGCGGAATCCTGTGACTGCGTATTGTACTGATCAATCTCTTGCTGGGCTTCGTCGCCGGCGAGTTCGCGGAATTCGAGAAACGGCGTCTCCTTAATGAGCTGCTTGGCTTCTTCGATATCTTTCACGCCTGGGAGCTCGACGATGATACGGTTGTCACTCCCGGATTTGGAGAGCTGGACCAGGGGCTCTCCGACACCGAACGCGTTGACCCGCCGCTCGATGACGGCCGTCGCTGCTTCGAGCGCTTCGGCCTGCTGGTCATCGGGGATATCTTTGATATCCGCCAGGTACTCGAGGTGAATGCCCCCCTGCAGGTCGAGGCCGTAGTTCATGCGGAATTGGGAGAGCCATGCCTCGACCGGCGGCGCAAACGAGACGATCCGCGGGTAGGCAATAAGGGCCGAGACGAGGCCCAAGAGGACCACCCCGGCGAAGCGCAGGCGCAGTTTCTGTATCGCATTCATAGCCCCCAGTCTAGCGGAAATCACCCTCTCCGGCAAGCCGTCAAATAGGATTGATTGATCTATTCTGGGATAGTTTTACGGGTCTTTACAGGAAGAGCAAATTCCCGTACTCTTTGGGGTCATGCCTAAGCGCATGCACACCAACCATGTACCTACCACACGGAGGCTGCAGATGCTGTTTCGTCATGATCTCCTCACTCTCGGCGACGAAGAAGCCTGGAGGCTCGTCCGCGAGGTCTCGGCTCAAGCCTATGCCCTCCGCCTCTGGCTTCCCGACATTCCCTGGCTCGAGACTGAAGGCGATGGCGGAGTCATCCCAAGCTGCCATGTAGTTGCTCATGCCTTCGCTATCGTATTCGGCTACACAGCTGTCGACGGCGAGCATGTCCAGCCAGACGGGACGAAAATCACCGACGAAGACGAGGAGATGGATGTCCATTGGACGTCGTACCTCCACTCCTGGATCGAATTCGCCACCGCCAAAGGCAACCGCTTCATCTTGGATCTCTTCCCAGACAGCGATGGCGGCGGATCGATATTCCCCGTCCTCTTCCGAGCACCCCACCCGCTCTACCACGTGCCGCGGACCGGTGAACGGCGACTGGCCCTAGACAGACTTCAGGCCAGCCCAGAATTCAAAGCCGATGTCGAAGAGCTGGCCCTCAAGATCCGAGCCATCATGAAGCAGAGCGGCCTCTCCTCAACTCTCGATAGGCTCTCTCACGTCCGCTGAAACGAGGCGCTGCGAAACCGCGGCGCCTCCTTGATTTTTCTCCCATCGATAAAACAAATAAGCATCGCAACGATTGATTCCACCCCTCCTTATAGCCTATACTAGAGCCATTATGAGCCTCCTTATTTCTTGGCGCGAAGCGAACGCTTGGACGAGAGTCGCGAGCGGTTTTCTCGTCTCGCTCGCCCTCCTCCTCGTCCTCACCCTCTTCGGATGGATGCGGCCACCGCTCCCCCTCCTCGCACTCCTCCCTCTCGCCTTTGCCGCGGGGTCAGTGACCGCGCAGCTTGCGCGGACTCGCGACTGGTGGCGACTCGGCCTGATCAGTATCCTCGTCCTCGTGCCAGCGATCAATCTCGTCGGGGAAACCCCAAGCCT
>CAYWVL010000017.1:9163-17851 GCA_964461975.1 uncultured Bdellovibrionales bacterium
CTTTACCGGACGCGACCAGGGTTCGATCGCCGTCGCTGCATGGGAGCTCGCTCAAACTGGCGACCTCTTCACCCGAAGCCAGGTAGCCGAGAGTTTCTTCGAGATCTACGGCCCCGGCACCGCACTCAATTTCCCCGGCTTCGCCTATACAGCGACTGGCTCCGTGGTAACCCAATTCCCCCTCGGGACGACTGCCTGGCTGGCGGGTTTTGTCAGCTGGCTCGGCGTCAAGGGCTACGGCCTGGCCGCACTCATCCTCTCTGCTTTGGCCGGATGGAGTTTTTATGAATTCGCTCATCGCTTCGTCCGCCGACCCCTCGCTCTCGCCGGCACCGCCCTCTTCTCATGCGGCTTCCTCCCGGTCTGGCTGCTCCACTTCGCTTTGACCGAACAGCTCGCGCTCGCGCTCTTCCTCATCCTCTCGGTGGGACTCCTCGAACTCGCTCACGCTCCGAAACAGCTCCCCTACACCGTCGCCTTCCTCAGTGGTAGCCTCTTCCTCTTTACGCGGATCGAGGGGCTCGTCATCTTCCCCATCGCGCTCCTGCTCATGCTCGCCCATCGCCCGGTCCGCGGCTGGATCACCGAGCGACCGATCGTTCGCCTGGCGCTCCCGCTCCTCCTCCTCGCGTTCTTCTGGCTCCGCGATTTCTTCGTCAATCTCCCCTTCTACACCGTGATGGGCAAGGTAGTGCTGAAGCACTGGCACGAACTCACCCTCCTCGGGGTCGAGACCGGCGACGCAGGCGGCCTTTCGCTGCCGGCCCTCTTCTCGCTCTACGGTCTTCTCCCTGTCTTTGTCCTAGGCGCCATCGGTCTCGGCATCCTCTTCTGGCAACGGAACCGCCGCGGTCTCATGATTGTCGCGCTCGCGCTCCCGACCTTCGCCTACCTCGTCGACGCCTATATCACGCCGGATCATCCCTGGATGCTCAGGCGCTACAGCTTTACCCTCTGGCCCGTCTTTGTCTGGGGCATGCTCGTCCTGTGGCACGCTGCCGAAGTCCGTTTCCCGCGGATCAAGACTCCTGTCGGCGTCGCGCTTATCGCCTGCGTGATCGCACTCACCCAGCTCCCCGCTGCGAGGAGCGCCTGGAGCTATGACCCCTACAGCGCTCTCGCCGCGCCCACGCAAGCGCTCGCCCAGGAGCTCGGCGACAATGACCTCCTCCTCGTCGACCGCCAATCGTCCGGCGATCCGCATGCTCTCGTCGCCGGAGCGCTCCAGACGCTCTTTGGGAAGCAGGCAGTCTACTTCTTCAATCCGGAGGACCTCGCTCGGCTCGACCTCGCGCCCTATGGCCGCATCTATTTTCTCGCGAGCGGACAAGCAGAGTCAGAGCTCGAAGCCAAGCTCGGAGTAACCCTCGAGGAACGTAGCACCTACAATTTCGTCACCGAGCGAATCGTTCCCGTCAACACATGGACGCCAGCCATCCAAGAAACCAAGACCCGCGCCACGCTCTATGAAATCGTCCGCCCCTAGTCCTATGCCCGTCCTCACTCCGCAACAAACGAAACTCTACCAACGGCTCCGCCTCCTCCTGTGGGTCGGCATGGTAACAGGCGGGACGCTCTTCTCGCTCTCGATCCTCTTCCCGAGGATCACCCAGTCGTTCGACTTCGACAATCCCGGAGCGAGCCGCAATCAGATCGTCGATCCGAGAGGGCCGCAGGGCGAGTCGCGCACCAACGGCAAGCTCGCGGGCAGTGAGTCGCTAATCGGGAATACCAGTCTCCTCGGGGACTTTTCATCCGTCACCGCAAGCTTCACGCTCGAGAACGACTCCGACTTTCCTGAATACGCGACAGCCACGGTGCGGCGCGGCTATCGGGCAGCCTTTCTCCCCATTGGCGACCCCGTCACCGAGAGTCCCTCCGCCACTATTTTCCTTATCGACGGGAATTACTATCGGTTTGAGAACGATACCCTCACTCCCTTTATCAGCGAAGCCGCCTACCGCTCGCGCTATCCCGCCGGTCAACCGCTCGCCCGCGCTGACGCTAGCATATTTGCCGAGCACCCGCGGGCCAAAGAACCGCTCGGCTTCCGCGTCGGTTCGCTCCTCTCGTTTGCCGACGGTGTTTTCGTGGTCACAAGCGACACCGAGATCCGGCCCATCGGCAGCGCCGAGATCTTCCTCGCTCTCGGCTATCGCTTCGACGATGTACTCCCTGTCAGCGAAGAAGAGCTCGGCATCTACAAGCGCGGCCGGATCGTCCTCCTCAATACGCCCCATGCCGATGGCACTCTCTTCCGCGATCAGGACACCGGCGAGGTCTTCGTGGTCGAGAGCGGGAAGCGGCGCCTCGTGACCGACACTGGCTACCGCGAATTCCTTGTGGCTCAGCAGATGCCGATCGAGACGCGGGCGAGCGATGCCGGGCGATCGGTCTCCTGCACGCTCGAGAGCGGCTTCTTCCCGCGGACCTACCGCTGCACGGCTCCGCTCACCGAACTCAACGCCAATCTCGGGTCCGATTATGAGCTCACGCTCCAAGGCACCGGGACGGACTTCGAGATGGAGACCCTCTCACTCGCTTTCGACACGCATGTGACGGTAGAGAATGCCCGGACGCTCCTCGCCAAAGTGAAGCAGCGCATTCTCGTCCGTTTCGGCCTCGCCAGCTAATTCCATGACTATGCGCTCCACCCTTCTCCATCACTGGCACGCCTGGAAGCAAGACGGTCGTCTCATGATCGCTGCCCTCCTCCTCACCGAGCTCATAGCCGTCCTCTGGCTCGGCTTTCTCGCGCTCTTTGCGCTCGAGACGCTCCTCCCCACCTTCGTCACGGTCCGCCTCTCCCTGACCGAATACCTCACCTGGCTCGTCTTGGGCACCGCTGGCACGCTCTGGCTTCGCCAGCATGCCGAAGTCAGCGCGTTCGAGCTGCCGTCGCGCTTCGCTCAGGCCTTCCTCGCCTCTCTCACTGTCGGCCTCGCGCTCCTCATCGCGCTCTCCATGGCCCGCTTCCCGCTCATCCCAGGCATCGCTTTCTTCCTCGGTTACGCTCTTCTCGCCTGGCTCCTCTGGCGCTCCTACCAAGAAAACAGGTAGCCACATTTCTCACTGTGAAGCTCGCCGGAAACATGGGGTGTTGCGGCAGAGAATCTTCGGCTGTGGCAATCTTCAGAAAGTCTATTTCATTCTATTCTTAAATTCTTGAGAATTTGAGAATAGAAAAAAGTATAAAAATGGTTCGCGGCGGAGAGGGATTTCCCTTCCGCCGCGCCTGCTTGATCTGTTGGCCACTTCCCCCATCACGACGCTTGGCGCCTTCAGAAGAGCCACTTGCCGAGCCACTCGAGTACCCAGCCAAAGGGTGCCCACAAAGCCTGAAAGGACCAGATGAGATAGTGGTCCGGTATCGGAAGATCGAGTCCAATCACCACGAACGTGAGTGCTATAAGAACGGAACAAAGTGCTCCGTAGAACACGCCCAACACCACGAGCCACTTCCACGTAAACCCAGGGAGACTTTCCGTCTTCCCCGACCGCAGGAAGAACACCGTGTCCAGACTAGCGAGCACACACAGCACTGCCAGCCCGACAATAAGTTGAGGATTCATGCGAAGTCCCTCCGAAGGAACAGGTTGCACATGCGGCCACGGTAGCAGCTCACTAGACTTTTGTCTATCGGACTAGCTCAACTGGGCGAGATCGAGTACTTCGTCGATGCGGATGCTCGCGACGAAATCAGGGACGTGCGAGACGAGGATCATGGTGCCGCGGTACTGGTCGAAGGCCTCGGCCATAACCGGCACATGGCGGAAGTTGATATGGTTGGTCGGCTCATCGAGGATGAGGAGATCGGGACCCTCCACATAGAGGCGCGCGAGCATGAGGAGTCCTTTCTGGCCTTCGGAGAGACTCTCCACCTTGTTCTTGACGAGCTCGGCCGGGAGGAGAAACTTGGCGGCGGTCTGGTAGACGAGCTCCATATTCTTGTCCTGCATCACGTCCATGAGCTCTTCACCCACGGTCTTGTCGAAGTCGAGGCTCGAAAAATCCTGGCGATAGTAACCGATCTTGACGCCTGGAGTGATATCAGCGCGCTCGGCATCGCCCCGAGCCAGACTCTCGAGAAAGGTGCTCTTCCCGATCCCATTGGGGCCGGTGACGAGGAGATGGGTATTGCGCTTCAAGACGAGATCGACCTGCTTCACGGCCGGTCCATACATTCCCTGGACCGAGACGGTCTTGATGTGGATGATCGGACCGACGAGCTCCTGGCAACCGATGGTGAAGGGGGCGAGCGTCTTGTCTTCGCGCCGGATATCGACTTTGTTCTCCTCGAGCTCTTCGGCCAAGGTACGCATGCGTTTGGCAACTGCCCGGAGCTTGCCGCCCTTGTTGGCAAAGACATTGGCCTGGTCTTTCTTCTCCTGGATGGTCCGCTCGAGCCGCACGTTTTCACTCTGCGCCTTGGCGATACGCTTGGCGATCTCCTCCACGACCGAATAGTAGTCACCAGGATAGAGCTCGATCTGATGGGTATAGATATCAAGGTAGAGCACGCCCTCGGTAAAGGCATTGAGAAAGTCCGCATCGTGGGAGATGACAAGACAAGTCTTCTCATAGTCGATGAGGAATTGCGTCAGGTGCGCGATGCCGTCATGATCGAGGTTATTGGTCGGCTCATCGAGGAGGAGGATATCCGGCTCCTGAATGAGGGCCGAAGCGAGGAGGAGACGCGCCTGCTGTCCGCCCGAAAAGGTGCGGATCTTCTTGTCGAGCTCTGGCATAGGGAGATGGACCACCTCGAGAACGGTCTGGATTCTCTTTGAGAGCTCCCACTCGGGCGCGTCGGTATAGCGGGCGAAGAAGTCCTTGACCGAGAGATCGAGCTCATCGCGCGGGATAACCTGGCGGGCGATAGCGACGGTGCTCCCGGGATCGAGCGAGATGCGTCCGGCTTGCGGCTGGAGCTCGCCGGTGATGAGTTTGAAGAGCGAGCTCTTGCCCGCGCCGTTCTGTCCCATCAGGGTGAATTTGGCTCCCCGGCGCATGCCAAAGCTCACCTCTTCGAGAATAGGTTTGCCATGTCGGTATTCGAAGCTGACATTGTCGAACCGGAGGACGACGTTATCCTTGGCCATGGGTGAAGGCATTTCGAGATAATGACTTTCGCTTTTTTACCGGCACTTCGTTCGGAGCACAGAATCGAAAGCACGCTGTGTTCACTCACTATGCTGGGCAATAAAGAAAAAGCCGCGAGTACGGCGAAAACAGTATGACACAGAAGTATAGCCACGGCAAGGCTACCCCTGAATAAAACGGAGCGTCTCCTCTGCGCACCGATCCCACGAGTACCGCGAGAGACGCACATCCCCCTCCTGGACCAGCCGCGCTCGAATCGACTCATCGCTCCAAAGCTGGACCAGTTTCCCGGCGATATCCTCGACCGACAGGGCATCGCAGTACAAAGCCCCGTCGCCTGCCACTTCCCGGAGGCTCGAGTTGTCGGCTGTCAGCACAGGGATACCCGAAGCGAAGGCTTCAAGCAGCGGGATGCCAAAGCCCTCATAGAGCGACGGAAACGCGAAGGCCCGCGCGCCCTGGTAGAGCGCCCGCAAGTCCGCGAAGCCGACCCGTCCGGTAAGGATAATATCGTCGCGATACTGGCTGCCCTCCCTCGTCGCGAGAATCTCCTGAGCGAGCCAGGCTGCTTCACCAGCGAGGACGAGCTTGGCGTCAGGACAGGTTCGCTTCATGATTTCAAACGCCTGAATCAAACGCACGAGATTCTTCCGTGGTTGGAGGGCTCCGACATACAGAAGATACTGCTTGGCTGTCAGCCGATACCGCTCGAGCATCTCGGTCAATTCCGATGCTGAGAGACGGACACCGAAGAAGTGGGCATCGAAGCCATGATGGATGACTCGGATCCTCTCCTCCGGGAGCTCGGGAAAAAATTCCAAAAGATCGCGCTTGGTCGATTCAGACACAGCAATGAGCCGGTGCGCCCGTTTCAGCACGGTCCTTAGCATGAAGTCGAGCTTCCATCGGTCACGCGCCGGAAAGGTCTCGGGGTAGCGCCTCCAGGCGAGATCATGGATAGTCGCCGTCACCTGGACTCCCCGGGGAAGCGCCACTGGCGCCGCCTGGATGGGAAGGAACAATCTATCGGGCCGTGTACGAAACATCTCCCAGGCGAAGCGGGTCTGCATCCATGCCTTGGGAAACGGGAGCGATATTGGATCGTAATTGGGAAAGATGGGCGGGGTCAGAGCTGGGTTGAAGCTCCCCTTGTGGTAGAGCGCAAAGCTCTCGGCCGGGGCGAGCTGCCCAAACCGCTTGAGAAGCTCGAGCAAATACACACGGGTCCCATCGATCCGCGCATGATCCAAATCGCTCGCTTGTACGGCAATGCGCATAGTAGACATGGGTCACCCCTTGATGAGCGTGCCAACAAAGGACCGGCCGGCGATATAGCTCGTCACATTGTCGAGGTCGCCGCCATTCATGACGGCCACTTCCATCCCCTCTTCCTCGGCAAGTTTGGCCGCAATCGGGTCGAACGGCACGTTCATCCCTGGGCTCCATTCATCACCGATGATGGCACGGAATTCTCGCCACGTGAGCTGGTCGTACGCCCGAGCATCGGCATGATGCTTGGGGTCCTTGTCATAGACGCGCTCGATATTGGAGAGGTTGATGATACGGCGGGCATCGAGGTATTTGCCGAGGACCACGGCATCAAAGTCAGTCGAGAAACCCGGACGCCAGCCGGCGGCGACCATGATCGGCTCTTCGACCGAATAGAAGTCCTCCAAGTCATGCGGATTGGTATTGATCCGAGGATGGGCGTACTCGCGGAAGATGGTGCGGACGAGATGGGCATTGAGACGCGTCGTGTGGATGCCGAGCCAGTCCTTGTCCTCGTCAGTGATGTCGGTCACCGATGCGGCCGCTTCGATATAGCGCCGGCATGTCTTGCCGCCGCCCGTGACGAGGATGAAACGGTAGCCGGCCTTGATATGATCGACGATGAAGCGTTTGAAATTGGAGACGAAGACGGTATCGATGGACTCCGGCACGAGGAGCGATCCGCCGAGCGAGATGATGATGCGTTCCTTGGGGGCTGGATGAGCGGCCGCTTTCTTCATAGATCAGGCAGTGAGCGTCTTCACCAGGTCCGTGAGCGCGACCGATGCTGTCTCGCCGCTTGCGCGATCCACGAGCTCAGCCTCGCCCTTCTCGAGTGAGCGCTTGCCGAGGACGATACGGGACGGTATGCCAAGCAGATCGCTTTCGGCGAACTTCTCACCAGCCGACGTATCGCGATCATCGTAAAGCACCTCTACTCCGGCAGACGAGAGCTCCTCGTAGAGCTTTAGAGCGGCATCACCCACACCAAGCGAGAGGAGATGGACCCGGAAGGGAGCGACGCTCTTGGGCCAGACAAGTCCCTTGTCGTCGGAGAGCACTTCGGCGATCGTCCCCATCACTCGAGCCGGACCGATCCCATAGCAACCCATGATCGGCACCCGGGCTGCGCCCTGCTCATCCTTGAACGAGAGACCGAGCGCTTCTGAAAAACGCGTGCCCAAGTTGAAAATATTGCCGACCTCGATCGATTTCTTCTCGACCAGACGCTCGCGCTGGAGTCCGAGGTCAGTCAACACCTCATCATTCAAGACTTCCTGATTGAGCGCCTTACCGCTCTCTTCGTCAACATAGACGAGGTCTTCCCCGGCATCGGAAACAGTCTGGAACTCCTCTGAATACTTGCTAAAGGCTCCCCCGGACGCAAAGGCCGCGTAGGTCAACTGACCCAAACCCACTCGCTGAAAGACCCGGGTGTACGCGTCCCGCACCGTCGCATACGTCTGCTCGTGCTCATCCTGCGTGCGCGAGAAGGAGTACATGTCCTTCATGATAAATTCCCGCGTCCGCATGATACCCGACTTTGCTCTCGTCTCATTCCGAAACTTGGTCTGAAACTGATACACGAGAGCTGGGAGGTCTCGATAGGATGAAAGATGCTGGCGCATGAGCTGAGTGATCGGCTCCTCGTGCGACCACCCCAAGCCCACCTCGGTCCCGTTCTTCAATGCGGTCTTGAACCAAATATCGACTTTCTGATCATTCCAACGGTCGGTCTTTTCCCAGAGGGACTTCTCCTGCAGAGCAGTCAGCGAGATCTCCTGGCCGCCAACAGCATTCATCTCCTCGCGAATAACCTGCATGACGCGATTGAGCGTCCGCAACCCCAGCGGCAAGAAAGAGTAGGCCCCAGCCATCTCCTTGTGGATGAAACCAGCCCGGATGAGAAGCGAGGCGTTCTTACTGACCTCATCAGATGGCGCCGTCTTGGTCGCCTTGGTAAATAGTCGCGATTGGCGCATAGGGAATCAGTAAACAGTTAGCAGTCAACACAAAACAGCTAGCAGCTCCTACTCCACACGCCTTCCGTTGACTGCTTTGTGCTTATTGTTCTTGGCTTTCTGTAGTCCATTCTATCACAGGGCGAGCTCGATCTCGCGCTCGGTGTCGTTTCGGAGGACCCCAAGCAGGGCGCGGTCTCCCGGATTGAGCCGGCCCAGGGCGACCGAGAGCGGCAGATCCAGATTGATCTCGGCCCCGTTGACCGCGATGATGATATCGCCGTACTGGAGACCGGCGCGAGCGGCCGGACTCCCCGCGACCACCGAGAGACCGGTGCGACCCGAAAGACTGAAG
>CAYWVL010000018.1:0-1002 GCA_964461975.1 uncultured Bdellovibrionales bacterium
TCGTTTCCAGGCTGGCAGCGCAAGGGCGGGCCGCCTTCATCGTTCCATCCGAATGGTATGAGAATATGCCGTACTCGCTCCTTGAGGCGCTCGGCTACGGACTGCCTGTCATCGGCTCCAATCTGGGCGGGATCACCGAGCGGATCAGCGACGGCAAGAATGGATTTCTCTTCCAAGCCGGTGACGTAAAGAGTCTTGCGGCGGCGATACAGCGTTTCGAGAAAACAGACGCCGAGAAACTCGGGCGAGCAGCCTGGGAGAGCGTCCAGGACCTGCATGAAGGAGCGTACTACCAGGATTTGAAATCGATCTACCAAAGGCTCACGGAGTCACCGAGGCAGTAAGCCAGTTTGGCTACGCGGCGGCTTCGATCGTGCGGCAACCGGCGTTGGCTAGGGCTCGAGTCGGAGGCGAGCGTCGAGGATGCGCATCGTCTTGCCATCGGCTGCGATCGCGAGTGGATTGATATCGAGCTCGGCGATCATGGGGAAACGGAGAGCGATGTCCGAAAGACAGGCGAGGATCCGCTTGAGCTCCTTCCGATCGACCGGGCTCTGGCCGCGGGCGCCCGCGAGGATCGGGGCCGCCTGGAGCTCGTCGAGCATCTCGTCCATATCGCGTTCGGAGAGCGGGGCATAACGCATGGCGACGTCCTTGAAGATCTCGACATAGATGCCCCCGAGCCCGATGACCACCAAGGTGCCGAGGCCGGGTTCTTGTTTCAGTCCGAGGAGGAGTTCGAGGCTATTGGCAGGAGACATTTCAGCAATCGTGGCTCCCGTGATGCGAGTGTCCGGCGCGTTCTGTCTGACCGTCTGCATGAGGTGGTCGTACGCCGCCTCTGCCTCCTCGGGACGAATGTCGAGGAGCACGCCGCCGACATCAGATTTATGGATGATATCGGGTGAGGCGATCTTGAGGGCGACAGGTCGGCCGAGTCTTTCGGCGAAGGCGCGGGCTTCCACGTGCGCCGCGACTTCACAGGCGTGGTCGGCCTGTCTG
>CAYWVL010000018.1:1012-2784 GCA_964461975.1 uncultured Bdellovibrionales bacterium
GTGAAGGCGCGGGCTTCCACGGGTGTGGTGACGAGGGGATTCTCGAGGAAGGGAAGGCTGTAGGTCTTGAGAAAGGCAGCGCTTTCGAGCTCGCCGAGCTGGGTCCGACCTTCCGCGAGCGCTCGGTCGAGGAGGGTGGCTGCAGCGGTCGTATCGGCTGGCGCCGCTTCTGGTACCGGGATGTGACTGCTCCGCACATCCTGCCACTGTTTCACCTGGACGAGCGCGCCGAGCGCGCGAGCTGCCCGTTCGGGAAAGAGATAATTGGCGATATTCGCTTCGTGGAGCACCGAGAGACCCTTCTGGATGAGCTGCTTCCCGGAGAAGACGGTGACGATGGGGAGCTCCGGATGCTGGCGACGGAGGGCTGCGATACATTCGGCGGTGGCGCGGTCCTCGGTCATCGTCTGGGGAGTGAGGATCACGAGCAAGAGATCGACATGCTTGTCGGCCGCGACGAATCCGAGCGCTTTCTGGTAGCGGTCAGCGAGAGCATCCCCGAGGACGTCTACCGGATTGCGGCAGTTGGCGGCGGGAGGGAGGGCTGTTTGGAGGTCGGCGATGGTGTCTTCCGCAAGCGGAGCGAGCGTAAGTCCGTTCTCGATGCAGGCATCGGTCGCGAGGACGCCGAGCCCGCCTGCATTGGTCACGATCGCCACGCGATTGCCGCGGGGGAGCGGGTTATGCGAAAAGGCCGAGAGGAGTTCGAGGAGTTCCTGGAAGTGAGCCGCTCGCACGATACCGGCCTGGCGGAAGAGCGCGCTATACGCGGCATCGCTCCCAGCGACTGCCCCGGTGTGAGAGCTCGAGGCTTTCGTGCCGGCATCGGTCGTTCCGGATTTGAGAGCGATGACAGGTTTCCCCTTATCGAGGAGCTGCCGGCCGAGCGCGATGATTTCGTCAGCTCGTTCCAAACCCTCGGAATAGAATCCGATCACCCGCGTGGCTTCGTCTTCGGCGAAGTGGGCGAGGAGCGTCCGCTCGTTGACGGTCGCCTTATTGCCGATCGAAGCGAAGGTCGAGAACCCGAGCGAGCCGCGGCTCATGTCGAGGAAGGCGCTCGTGAGGGCTCCGCTCTGGGAGAAAAACGCTACCGATCCGTCCACAGGAACGGTCGAGGCGAATGAAGCGTTGAGGAAAAGCTTGGGGCGGATGAAGCCGAGGCAGTTTGGTCCGAGGAGCTCGATATGGTATTCTTCCGCGATCGCCACGAGCTCATCTTCGAGTGCTCGTCCGTGTTCGCCTGCCTCTCGGAAGCCGGCCGAGATAACGACGGCTGACCGGGTGAGGCGTTCACCGGCTTCGCGCAGAACCTGGGGCACGATAGCGGCCGGCACGATGATGATCGCGAGCTCGACGCTTTCCGGGAGCGCGCTCATCGACTGATAGCACGTACGGCCGAAGAGCTCGCCTCCTTTGGGATTGACGAAATAGACCTGGCCGCGGTAGTCGCTCTCGACGAGGTTCTTGGCGACATCATTGCCGACCGAGCCGGCGCGAGTCGAGGCGCCGATGACGGCGATGCTTTTGGGCGAAAACAGGGTGTGGAGGGACACGGGCGTGCAATCAGGATTTTGGTATTGACCGAAGCGGGCGACCCAAACTGTTCCAGCCGGGCTGCCGCAGGACCTCTCTATTGTAGCGGTAACTCCCGGTCTTGACAAAAACAGCGTTCACTGCTACACTCTCTCGTTACTCGCTAAGCATTGGAACTATGGCAATTGGTCACTTTTTTGCTTCAAATAAGCGCTTTTTCGGTGCCAGCGTGCTGG
>CAYWVL010000018.1:2794-17192 GCA_964461975.1 uncultured Bdellovibrionales bacterium
CTGGCGATCGGGCTTTTCGGCGTCATGCTCGGACCAGTCTTCGTCTCGGGAAAAGCGGATAGCATCTTCGTCGACAAGGATAATAAGGGGTCGGAAGACGGCTCCCGCAATCATCCCTACCGCTCCATCGACAAGGCGCTCAAGAAGGCTGAGAAGGGTGATACGGTCTATGTGGGCAAAGGTCGCTACAAGGCGAATGTCACCATCCCCAAGAAGGTGAAGCTGATCGGCGCCAAGAACCAGGAGGATGTGATCATCGAAGGTGATGATGACAAGCCGACGGTGACTATGAAGGATGACGCCGAGCTCAAGCAGGTGACCATCAAGGGCGGCCGGCACGGTATCCGCGTCGAGGATGAAGCGAGCGCCAAGATCGTCGAGGTGACTATCAAGGACAGCGTGCGAGACGGCATCCATATCGATCGCGGTACGACCGACAAGAAAGATGAGGTCTTCATCGAGAAGGTCAAGATCAAGGATAACCGGCTCGCCGGGATTTTCTCCGAGAAGCGTCATGTCATCATCATGGATTCGGAAATCGTGAGGAATGGCGACGGCATCGACTTCACGGCCGGCGTCAAGGCCTGGGTCAAGGACACCAAGATCAGCGAGAATCGCGGGAGCGGTCTCAAGCTGACGCTCGATGGCGCCAAGTTCTGGAGCCGCGACCTCTCGATCCGCCACAATGGCCGCGAGGGTGTCGAAGTCAACTCCTATGGCGCTTTCGGCGAGATCGGCTTCAAGAAGAGCAAGATCATGTACAATGGCCGCTATGGCATCGCCAAGGTAGCACGCGGCCGGGGAGCGGAAGCTGCCCTTGCCCGGGTCTATCTCGATGAGACTCACCTCGAAGGGAATCGCGGCGGGAGTGTCTCTCGACCCCTTTGGCTCCAATAATCACTGGTTGGGGACAGGCAAAACAGACGGCCGCGTATGGCCGTTTTTTGCTTTACATAAGCCATAGAAATACCATTGACAAATTTGACATTTTTTGCTAGTATTGCCCGTTAACTTCTTAGCCGAGGGCTAGCCTATGAAAATCGCTTTCATCGGTCAAAAAGGGATCCCGACTCGCTCTGGCGGTGTCGAGCGGCATGTCGAGAAACTATCAGTCGAGCTCCGACGCCTCGGCCACGACGTGACCGTCTATACCCGGCCCCACTACACGCCCAAAGCGAAGACATCATTCCAGGGCGTCCGATTGATTTCGCTGCCGTCGATCCGGACCAAGCATCTGGACGCGATTTCTCATACGCTCATGGCGACGCTCCACGCGCTGTTCCAGGATTACGATGTGATCCATTACCAGTCGATTGGCCCATCGGTCCTTTCGTTCATTCCGCGCATCTTCAAGCCGAGCGTCCGTGTGATCGCTACCTTCCATAGCCGTGACTATTTCCACAAGAAATGGGGAAGTGCGGCGCAGCTCTGCCTCAAGGCGGCCGAATTCTTCACCTGCCACATCCCGGAACGCACGATCGCGGTCAGCGAGCACTTGGCGCGCTACGCCAAGAGTTTTTATGGTTGCGACGCAGTCGCGATCCCCAACGGCGCCGAAGTCGCTCCCGTCGACCGGCCCGATATCTTGAGCCAGTACGGACTGCGGCCAGGACAGTACTGCTTCTCGGCTTCGCGTCTGGTCGAGCACAAGGGGATCCACTACCTCATCAAGGCTTTCATGGAACTTGAAGATACCACCAAGCTCCCCAACAACTACAAGCTGGTGATTACCGGGACCCACGCCAATACGCCTGACTACGAAGAGTACCTCAAGGTCATGGCGGCGGGCCGCTCTACCATCATCTTTACCGGAGAGCTCTCGGGCGAGCCGCTTATGGCACTCTTCACCCACGCCGGTATCTTCGTCCAGCCGTCCGAAGACGAAGGCCTCTCGGTGGCCTTGCTCGAAGCCATGGCGTTCGGTCTTCCGACGATCGTCTCGAGTATTCCGGCCAATGTCGAATTGGCCCGTGGTGGAGCGGGAGCGATCTTCGAGAACAAGAGCGTCGAATCGCTCAAGCAGGAGCTCGCCTACTATGTCAACCGTCCCGATGAAGGCGCCAAACTAGGCGCCACGGCCAAGGAGCGCATCGAGACGCACTACAGCTGGAAAGCCATCGCGGCGAAGACAGTCGAGGTGTACGAAGACGCGCTCGCTGAGCATGCCGCCCGATACCACCACTACCAATCGAAACATGTCGCGTAAGTTTTTCTCACCCTACTTCCTGGTGACATGGGTCGCCTTGTCCATCGCCTCGGGACTCTTCCTCCTCGAGGGCTTTCGCATGGTCGTCGTGACGACGGAGATCGTCATCCTGCCCAAGTCTGAACTGGCCATGACAGCAGCGGGCAATGCCGTGGCGCTCATCCGGTCGGAGAGCTTCGCCGAACGCGTTACTCAGGGTCTGGATCCCGCCATGCATGCGGGAGACTGGTCCGAGTCGGTCGCGGTCGAACTCTTGCCGGCTTCGAGCACGCTCACGCTCTCGCTCGCTCATCCGAGCCGCGGCGAGGCGAGCCGCCTCATGACCGGCATCACCAAAGAATTCGGCGCTGTCTTGAGCCAGTGGTATGCGATCCCGGAGACGCTCGACCTGCGGGTCATCGATGGGCCGCGCTCTGCACTGACCGTTTCGAGTTGGCCGCTTTTCATCGGAGCGAGTCTCGTCCTCGGTTTTCTTGTGACAACAGGATTCTTTCTCCTCTTGGCGCTTACCGACCGCGCCTTGCGCCGTTCGTCCCGCCGCGAGCGCGAGTCCGCGTCGGCGGTCTTCTCTCCCGAGACCTTCCGTCCGAGTCCGGCGGTGCCGTATTGGTCTGAGGAGTATTCGACTCGGCCAGCCCCAGCGGAAGCCGAAGCGCCAGTCGTCCTTCCAGAGGCGCCGCTTGAGAGCATGCCGTCGACTGAAGTTTCCGAAGCGACAGCTGAAACCATTCCCGCTGACGGCTATACATCGCTTATCGACAGCCATTACGGACCGGAAACAGTCGCTCTTGAGTCGGTCTTCGAGGAGGACGCTCGGCTCGAGACCGAGCCACCGTTGACTCGCGGTTCACGCCGTTCGATGGCTACCGGACCGGCGCCGGATAATCTCCCTATCATCGAGCCACTCTCGCCGCTCGAAGGCGCCACGGCCCGCCTGGTAGCGGCTGATATCAATGCCACCGCCCGCATCCAATCGGCGCAAGCCGAAGCGGAACTCGTGCAGGCCATCGCCGATGAGCCGGTCGCAGCCGCTCCTCGAGAGCCCAAGACCGGAGAGCCGACCCAGGAAGATTATAAGCGGCGTCTCAACGAACTTCTCTCTGGTAGAATGTAACGGGGATTACCCGCCGGATCCACTGCTGATCTGGTCGCGTCAGTGAAGTTAGATCTATGACTTGGAAATCGTGGCTTGCCATTGTCGTTGCTGGAGGGCTTTTTTTGGGTGCCGGCGCGCTCTATATAGTGACGCGGAGCGGAGGCCAGGGAAATCCCTTCTCGGCGCTCTGGCCGGTTTCGGAGGAGATGCGCGGCGACCTCAAGACGGTCGTGGCGCTGGCCCAGTCTTTCCTCGACACCGACGGTGAAGAACGCGTCTTCCTCGGGCTGTTTCAAAACAATATGGGGCGCCGCCCCGGCGGCGGCTTCATCGGGTCGTTTGGCATCCTCAAGGTAAAGGATGGCTCAGTGACCGACTTTGCGTCGCACGACGTCATCAATTTCGATGGCCGCATCCCGGACACGGTCCCGGCGCCGTACCCGATGCCCGAAACGCTGGGCGTCAAATCGCTCAAGCTGCGCGACTCCAATGTCTCGCCTCACTGGCCGGTCAATGCCACAGCGGCCGAGGAGTTCTATCATATGGGGAAAGGCGAGGAGCAGTTCGACGGCGTGATCGGCATCACGACCAATGTGCTCTCTTCGTTTCTCTCGGTCACCGGCCCGGTGAAGGTCCCGGGCTATCCTGGCACGTACGACGCGGAGACAGGCGTCCTCGATCTCGAATACCAGGTCGAGCAGGCCTTCTACAAACAAGGGATCAGTCGCGGCGATCGCAAAGCCGTGATGCATGATCTCGGCAATATCATCCTCGCCAAGGCGAAGGAGCTCCCCCTGACCAAGCAGTACGAGCTCTTCAAAGTGGTCCTCGACGATCTCCATAAGAAAGACATCCAGATCATGTTTAAGGATGAGGGACTGCAGCAGATCGTCAAAGCTTCGGGCTGGAGCGGAGAGATCGACCAGAGCTGGGCAGCCGACTACCTCATGCTCGTCGACTCCAATATGAACTCGTTCAAGACAGACTATCGGATGCGCCGCTCGATCGACTACGCGGTGGACCTCCGCGGCGAGGCGCCCGTGGCGACCGTCACCGTGACCTATGAGCATACGGCCAAGGAGAAGGACTACATGACCAAGGACTATCAGGCTTACACGCGGCTCTTCGTGCCGGAGGCGAGCTGGCTCGAGTCAGTCTCAGGCAATGCCAAACCGGCAGTCTTCGGGAGCGAGCTCGGCAAGAAGTATTTCGGCGCGCTCATCCAGATCCCGCTCGGGGCCACCAGGCAGGTCGTCTGGAAGTACCGTCTGCCCGAAACCGTCACGGCAACGGAGTATGACCTCAAGATCGAGAAGCAGCCTGGCGTAAACGATGTTCCGGTTACGGTCACAGTGACGCGGGACAGCGGTACCGAGAAGTACGCGGCCACACTCAATCGTCCCATCGTGTTGTCGGAAACGCCGACCGCGGATCAGCTGGGTGAGTAGTCGTGATCTCCCGAGAGTACTTACTCTTGGCTCGGCCCGAGAGATGAGAGAGGTGTTGTCGTGCCCCAACCCTCTTTCGTCTCTCTGACCGAAGTTACCGGATCAGGAAGGATTGTTCCCTCATGTTACAATATTGGTATGGCATCAAGCAGGGTGATATGCCTTGTTTTTTCTTACTTTGTCCATCTGGTTCCTTCTTCTGTTACAGCTATGCGGTTCGATATCGTCACTATCTTTCCCGAAAGTCTCGAGAGCTACCCCCAAGCTTCCATTTTGAAGCGGGCGATCGAGAGCGGCAAAGTCGAGGTCAAGCTGCATCAGCTCCGCGACTGGACGACCGACAAGCACCATACGACCGATGATACGCCCTATGGGGGAGGGGCGGGGATGGTCATGAAAGTAGAGCCGTTTGACCGCTGCCTTGAGGAGATCAAGCATCAGACGACAAATACCGATACGGAGAAGACCCGGGTGATACTCCTATCAGCGAAGGGGAAGCGCTTCGTCCAGGCCGATGCCCGCCGCTTGGCAGCGTATGATCGGCTCATACTCCTCTCGGGCCGCTACGAGGGGGTAGATGAGCGGGTGGCCGAGCACTTGGCGGATGAGGAGCTTTCGATCGGTGACTTCGTGCTGACGGGAGGAGAGCTGCCGGCGATGATGGTGGTGGATGCAGTGGCGCGGCTCCTACCGGGAGTCCTCGGCAACGAGACGAGCGCGGTCACCGAATCTTTCCATGACGGTGCGACGCGGGAGCATCCCCAGTACACGAAGCCGGAAGTCTACAAGGACTGGGCAGTCCCGCCGGTCCTCCTTTCGGGGAATCATGCCGATATCGAAGCGTGGCGGCGTGACCATTCGGCGGCAGCGTAACTTTTTCGGTACATGTATGGGCCGGCTCAAGAGTATTTTCAAATCGAGCGGCGAGAGCGATCGGGTGCTCAAGCTCATCCTGTTTCTCCTCTTGGGGTCGGGACTCACCATGATCGCTTCGGCCGGCGTGTCATACGGCAATGTCCGTTTCGACGACCCGTACTACTTCTTCAAGGAGCAGCTTGTCGGTCTTTCGGTAGGACTGGTGCTCCTCCTCATCTGCGAACGTATTCCCTATGCGCTCTGGCAGAAGCTCGTCCTGCCGATTTTCATCACGGCGCTCGGTCTCCTCATCCTCGTCTTCATCCCCGGATTCGGGACGACGGTCTATGGCGCGGCCCGCTGGGTCGATCTCGGCATCGTGTCGTTCCAGCCGTCCGAAGTCATGAAGCTCGCGATCGTGCTCTACCTAGCGGCCTGGCTCTCGCGGCGCGGCGAACGGCAGGCGCGCGATTTCTACGAGGGTTTCCTCCCATTTCTCATCATCCTCCTCGTCGTGGACTTCCTCATTATCAAGCAGCCTGACACCGGAACGCTTGGGCTTATCTTCTGCGTCGCGATTACCATCTTCTTCGTTTCGGGAGCGAGTCTCGCGCATATCTTTTCGCTCATCCTCGGTGGCCTGGCACTCCTTGCGATTCTCATCAAAGTCGCCCCGTACCGGATGCAGCGCTTCCTCGTGTTTCTCAATCCGGAGCACGATCCGCTGGGCGCCGGCTACCAGATGACCCAGGCCCTCCTCGCCATCGGTTCCGGAGGACTTTTCGGCGTCGGTCTCGGCCATAGCCGGCAGAAGTTCAACTATCTCCCGGAGCCGGTCACGGACTCGATATTCGCGGTCCTGGCCGAAGAGACAGGGCTCCTCGGGGCGGCCTTCATCGTGCTCCTCTTCGTCGCGTTCCTCTGGCGGGGCATGCGGATCGCTCGGAATGCGCCAGACATGTTTGGGAAGCTCCTCGCGACCGGCATCACCGCCTGGGTCGTCTGCCAGGCGTTCATCAATATCGCCGCGATCTCCGGACTCATCCCGCTCACCGGGATCACGCTCCCATTCATCAGCTTCGGTGGTACCTCGCTCGCTATCCTCCTCGCTGCTGTCGGTATCTTGCTCAACGTCTCTCGGCACTCTACACTAGGGAAGAGAGGATAAGCGGAAAGTATTCGGTGTGAGGTGCTCCAAAGCCTCCTCCCCGATGCTTGATGCCAGCCCCATGCTTCATCCATTGTTGATTGCTCACTGTTGACTGACCTATGGCCAAGCGCATCGTACTTACCGGCGGGCTTTCGGGAGGGCACACCTTCCCACTCATCGCTGTGGCGCGGGAGATCCGGGCGGTGACCCAGGGCGAGGTGGAGTTTCTCTTCATCGGTACCAAGGGCCCCTTTGAAGAGACCGCCATGCGTGCCGAGGGCATCCGCGCCAAGTACATCCTCACTGCCAAATGGCGGCGATATTTCTCGGTCTTGAATTACCTGGATATCCTCAAATTTCCATTGGCCTGTCTTCAGGCGCTGTGGCAGCTGCTCTGGTTCATGCCGGACGCGATTTTCTCCAAAGGTGGCGCAGCCTCGGTCCCCATCGCGATCGCGGCCTTTGTCTACCGCATCCCCATCCTGCTTCACGATTCCGATGCGATCGCCGGTCGGGCCAACCGCTGGGTGTCGCGATTCGCCAGGCGCATTGCGATCGCCTATGATCACGCTCGGCAATACTTCCCTCCGGAGAAGACCATGCTCACTGGCAATCCGGTGCGCGCGGAAATCCTGGAAGGCAATGCCGCCGATCTCCAGACCGTCTTCGGACTCGACCCGACCCGGCCGCTCATCCTGGTCATCGGCGGGAGCCTCGGCGCTCGCTCGCTCAATCGTTTGGTCGTCCTGGCGCTCCCGGAACTCTTGAAGCAAGGCATCCAGGTGCTCCATGTCGTGGGGAAGGAGCGGGGCGAAGAAGTGCTCGGGCTCATCAGAGAAAAAGGACTCGACCCCGGACATTCCGATTACCGGGCAGTCTCATTCCTCGATGCGCGTCAGATGGGGATCGCTTACGCGGCGGCAACCATCGTCATCTCCCGGGCCGGAGCAGGGAGCATCACCGAGCTCGCAGCGACCAAGAAGCCGGCCTTGCTCGTCCCGCTGCCGACTGCCGCCAATGACGAGCAGCGGATCAACGCCTACGAGGTCGCCAAAGTCGGCGGCGCCATCGTCGTCGAAGAAGCCAACGTGACCGAGAATCTCCTCTCCTCTGCTATCCACAAGCTCTTGGCGGATCCCGAGAAGCGCGCGGCGATGGGCGAAGCCATCAACCGTTTCTACCATCCTGATGCGGCGCGTCTCATCGCGGAGGGCATCGTTTCGATGTATTGATTGCAGCATGAATCTCCTCGCTTCCAAACGGATCTACCTCATCGGCATCAAGGGCGCCGGCATGGCCGCCCTGGCTGAATTGCTCCTGCGTTCCGGGGTGCGGGTCTCTGGCTCGGATACGGAAGAAGTCTTCTATACCGACGCAGTCCTGGCTAAACTCGGCATCGAAGTGCTCCAGCCGTTTGCTGCAAGCCAGGTGGCGATGGATGCGGACGCATATATCTATTCGACAGCCTATACCCGAGACAATAATCCCGAGCTCGCATTTGCGCTGGGGACGGGGAAGCCGGTCATCTCCTACCCTGAAGCGCTCGGACTCCTCTCCCAATCCAAGCTCACCCTTGCCGTCTGCGGTACGCATGGGAAGACGACGACCTCGGCACTTCTCGCACATGCGCTCGCCGGGGCAGGGCTCCAGCCGTCGGCGATCGTCGGGAGCGCTATCCCGGCCTGGGGAGGCGGAGCACTCGCTGGCAACGGGCAGTATCTCGTCATCGAGGCCGATGAGTATCAGGACAAGCTGCGTCACTATCACCCATTCGGCATTATTCTCACCAGCGTCGATTGGGATCACCCGGATTTTTTTCCTTCTGTTCGCGACTATGAATCCGTCTTTACCCGCTTCGTTGCGAGACTCCCGCGTCACGGCGTCTTGGTCGCCTGCGGTGACCAGGCCCGCGTGCGAGTCGTCGCCGAAGCATCGCCAGCCCCAGTCGTCTATTACGGGACGCATGAAGACAATGCCGTGCGGATAACCGGGGTCGAAGTCATCCCGCCTGCGAGCGAGGCAGGGCGCCGGGGGCTCCGGCAAAGCTTCTCGATCGAATACCTGGGGGAGCAGCGTGGTCCGTTCGAGCTTCAGCTCGCTGGCCGGCATAATGCCGAAAATGCCGCTGCGGTGATCGCGCTCTTTCTCCATCTCAAGTTGCCGCTCGATACGCTCGCGACGAGTCTGGCGAGCTTCTCAGGTACGAAGCGTCGTTTCGAGGCTCTCGGAGAATATCGGGGAGCGCTCATCTATGATGACTATGCCCATCATCCAGACGAGATCCGAACGACAGTCCGCGCCTTCAGGGAGCTCTTTCCCGAACGGAGACTCACCATCGTTTTTCACCCGCATACCTTTACTCGGACCAAAGCGCTCTTCGAAGACTTTGCTGAAGCGCTGTCTGATGCTGATCGGATCCATATGCTCGATATCTATGGGAGCGCTCGGGAAACACAGGGCGGTGTCTCGAGCCAGGAGCTTGTCGAGCGCATCAACCGGGTCTATCCTGGGAAAGCTGTCTATGCTCCTCTTCGAGAAGCTCTCCTGGAGGAACTCGCTACGTCGGCGAATAAAGAGGATCTCATCGTGACCATGGGTGCTGGCGATGTCTGGCAGATCGCGGAGCAGCTTGTGCGAAAAAAACCATAACCGTCGCTTTGTATGCTTGCTGTCAAATCAGCTGTATCGCTTGCACCATTTACTAGCTTCAAAATCGGCGGCCCAGCTGAATACTTTGTCGAAGCCGAGACCATCGCCCAATTCGTTGAGGCTCTTGACTACGCCAAGGAACGAGAGCTCCCGGTCTTCGTCCTTGCCGGCGGGAGCAATCTCCTCATCGCTGACCAGGGTGTGCGCGGGCTCGTCATCCGCATTGCCAACGCCAGTCTCCGTATTCACGGAGAAACGCTCACAGCGGATGCCGGCGCCCGGCTCCTCGACGTCGTCCAGGCGGCCAGTGCGGCTGGTCTCGCCGGCCTCGAGCGTTTGGCTGGAATTCCCGGAACATTTGGCGGGGCCGTTCGTGGCAATGCCGGCGCTTTCGGAATGGAGATCGGACAGAGTGTCGCCCGCGTCAAAGCGTATGATCGGAAAAAGGGGGAGCTTCGCGAGCTGAAGCAAGCAGAATGCGCCTTTCTCTACCGTTCGAGTATCTTCAAGACACGTCCCGAGCTCCTCATCCTCTCTGCTGAGCTCAAGCTCGTTCCGGGCGAGCGCGCGGAGCTCGAGCGTATCAATCGGGAAACGATCGCCAAGCGGGAGGCGAAGCATCCCCAGGATGCCCGCTGTGCCGGTTCATTCTTCATGAATCCGGTCGTCCAGGATAAGCGACTGCTCTCGGAGTTTGAGCACGATACCGGTACCCCATCCAAAGACGGCAAGCTTCCGGCAGGCTGGCTCATCGACCATGTCGGGTTGCGCGGCAAGACCATCGGCGGCGCCCAAGTGAGCCCCAAGCATCCCAATTACTTCATCAATACCGGGAACGCCACCGCGGAGGACGTCGTCATGCTCGCTTCGGTCGTGAAACAGCGGGTCAGGACCGAGCTCGGCGTTGAGCTCAAGGAGGAAGTCCAGATGGTAGGCTTCTAGCTCTTCCATTTGACAGCGTATTTCATCTTGTTTAAAAGAGAGTAAACTGGAGGCATCGCCAACTCTTTGTAGGTGAGAAACATGACAGCTCTTGTCATCATGCCTCTGGTAGGAGAGGCTGATCAGGGGTCGCTGACGGCCCAGGTATACCAGTTCCCGCTTTGTGAAATGAAGGGTGCGCCACGCGAGCCGCACTATTGCGAGCAAGCGGGGTGTATTCATGGCTTCAGCGCTGAAAGTAGTTGCGCCGGCTGCGTCAATTGGGAACGAGACCTGGGAGATCGCCATGAGTGAACACGCCTGTCCTAGCTGCGGTACCGCAACCGAAGTCGTACAGAGCTCACCGTGGGGCCGCTACTGCTCGGAGGCCTGTCAGTCGCGGCCGACCGCTTCACTGCTTCCAACGGCCTACGGACGAGATATGCAGCAAGCGGTCGGAGCGGTGGGGACATTTCAGTGTCCGACCGGGACGGCACAACTCGGTGCCAGCGAGCCGGTCGAAAGTCAGCCAACCGACTGAAGAATAGCGGGGTAGCGAGCAAGCTCGAGACCCCGCCCAACATGTCAAAGGAGTGTTACACTGAAACTATGGAAACCATACAAGCTCCTGATTTGAAACAAATTGACGAACGACTTGCCCGCGTCGAGGCAAGCGTCGAGCGGGTGCGCCGCTTCCTCTTCTGGGGGCTCGTACTGCAGCTCGGGATGGTCCTCGTGCCGCTCCTCCTCATCATGCTCGCGGTGCCATTTTTTCTCACGACCTTCGGCCAGGTCTACGAGGGCCTCTTGTAGCAGCTTGTGAAAGGAGGAAACCACCGGAGGGCGTACTCAAGCCCTCGTTTGTGAGTAGACGGGTATGAGTGACCAACGATCTCTGATATCGAGCGATGCTGCAAAATGATACCGAAGTGGTAAAATAGAGATGTAACCACTAACCCCACGCCTATGACACGCTATCTGACCAAGGGGCTCGAACTCGATGAGCGGACCAATGCCTATATCGACAAGCGGTTGACCCGGCTGGCGAAACTCGTGGATCCAATCAGTCGCTTTGAGGTGGAAGTCGATCGGGACAAGAAGGGGAAGTTCCGCGTCGAGGTCATGGTCAAGACGCCGCACAATCTCTATCGTGCCGAGGAAGTATCTGAGAGCGTCGAGGGATCACTCGATATCGTCGTAGATGAACTCGAGGGCCAGCTGACCAAGAATAAGACCAAAAGCCGCGATCTCAAGCGCCGTGGCCAGCGCAGCATCAAGAAGAAGGTAGTTCTCGACAAAGCTGCGCGCTTCTAGCATATTTCTTCTCCGATGTCGCCAGAGGGTCTTGGCTTTACGCCCGGACCCTTTTGCGCTATTCTAAAGCAGACTTTCAGTCTGAAAAGTAGACTATTTTGCTTTATTCAAGCCATATTTCTTGACAACGCTTGCCCCTATGTCTTTCCTACAGAAACTCTTCGGATCCAATGAACGCGAAATAGCCAAGCTGCGGCCCATACTCCCGTCCATCGCAAATTTTGAAGCGGTACTGACCGGCCTGTCTGATGAGGCGCTCGCAGGAAAGACGCTTGAATTCCGTGAACGGATCAAGCAGGGGACGAGTGTCGATGAGCTCTTGCCCGAGGCCTTTGCGGTGGTCAGGGAAGCGGCGCGGCGCGTTATCGGCGAGCGGCACTACGACGTGCAAATGCTCGGCGGCATGGTGCTCCATTCCGGCAAGATTGCCGAGATGAAGACGGGTGAAGGCAAGACCTTGACCTCGACCCTCCCGATCTACCTCAACGCGCTCTCCGGGAAGGGGGTGCACGTCGTCACGGTCAACGATTACCTCGCCAAGCGTGACGCGAGCTGGATGGGCCGGGTTTACCATTTCCTCGGGCTTTCGACAGGCTGCATCCTCGGCCAGGGAGCATCGTTTCGCTTCACCCCGCGAGTGGCGGACACGGACGCGGTTACGGTCGAGATGGAGAATCTCGAGCCAGTCTCGCGGCGTGACGCCTATGCCTGCGACATCACCTACGGGACCAACAACGAGTTCGGTTTTGATTATCTCCGCGACAACATGGTGACTCGTCTCGAGGACCGGGTGCAGCGCGAGCTCCACTTCGCCATCGTGGACGAAGTCGACTCCATCCTCATCGACGAGGCGCGGACCCCGCTCATCATCTCGGCGCCGGACACCGAGTCGACCAAACTTTACGAGCGCTTCGCGGCTATCATCCCGCGGCTCAAAGCGGAGACTGATTACCAGATCGACGAGAAGATGAAGGTCGTCACTCTGACCGACGCGGGGATCGAGCATGTCGAGGCGCTCCTCGGGATGGGCGACATGTACGCCAGCGGCAATGTCCAGTATGTCCACCACCTCGAGCAGTCGCTCAAGGCGCATATCATCTTCCATCGCGACCGCGACTATGTCGTCAAGGACGGCGAGGTCATCATCGTCGACGATTTCACCGGCCGTCTCATGCCGGGCCGCCGTTACAGCGACGGACTCCACCAGGCCATCGAGGCCAAAGAGGGCGTGGCGGTCCAGCGCGAGAGCCGGACCCTGGCAACGATCACGTTTCAGAATTACTTCCGCCTCTATGACAAGCTCGCCGGCATGACCGGCACCGCCTCGACTTCGGCAGAGGAATTCGCCAAGGTCTACAAGATCGACGTGACCGAGATCCCGACCCACCGGCCCATGGTCCGCCGCGATGCTCCGGATGTCGTTTACAAGAACGAAGCCGGCAAGTTCCGCGCCATCGTCAATAAAGTGAAAGACGTCCATGCGACCGGCCAGCCGGTCCTTATCGGCACCATCGCTATCGAGAAATCCGAGTACCTCTCGACGCTTCTCACACAGTCCGGCGTGCCGCACGAGGTCTTGAATGCCAAGAACCATGAGCGCGAGGCCCAGATCATCAAGAACGCCGGGCAGCGGGGCGCCGTCACCATCGCGACCAATATGGCCGGCCGCGGGACCGACATCAAGCTCGGGGAGGGAGTCAAAGAACTCGGCGGGCTCCTCATCATCGGCACCGAGCGACACGAGGCGAGGCGCATCGATAATCAGCTCCGCGGGCGCGCCGGACGCCAGGGAGATCCTGGAGCGTCACAGTTCTATGTCTCGCTCGAGGATGAACTGATGCGGCGGTTCGGCGGCGACCGGCTCCAGAACATCATGAACAAGCTCGGGCTCCCCGAAGATGAGCCGATCGAGAACGCGCTCGTCAGTAAGACGATCGAAAGCGCTCAGTCGAAGATCGAAGGCTACAATTTCGATATAAGGAAGCACGTCCTTGACTATGACGATGTCATGAATAAGCAGCGCGAAGTGGTCTACAAGAAGCGCTTTGCCTGGCTCACCACGAGCGATCCGCGCGAGATCACACTCTCGCTCTTCGGGGATGAATTCGAACGCGTCGTCGGGTTCCACACCGCGGGCGAAGAAGGCGAGTGGCAGGTGGGAGAGATCGTCGCCGAGGCCAATGCGCTCTTTCCCGAGCTTTCGGAAGGGGACGCGGTGCCCAAGCTCGAGGCAATCCAGCACGACCGTTCCAAGACCGAGGCCGAGAAACGCACGGCGCTCTCCGAGTACCTCGTGGGCGAGGCCAAGCGGGCCTACAGCGCCAAGGAGTCTCTGATCGGCGCTGAGGTCTGGGGCAATCTCCAGCGGCTTCTCCTCCTTCAGTCACTCGATACGCTCTGGATGAACCACCTCGACGAGATCGACTACCTGCGCCAGGGCATCGGCCTCCGCGGCTATGGCCAGCGCGACCCGCTGATCGAATACAAACGCGAAGCCTATGATCTCTTCCAGAGTCTCATGGATACGGTACGGAAGACCTATCTCGTCTCCCTCATGAAGCTTACCCCGGCCCAGCCGACCGTCACGTCGTCCGTCCCGCGCGCTCTCGAATTCAAAGGTGCAGATGATAGCATCGGGCAATTCGCTGGCGCGGGCCCAGAGCAGGGTGCCGGGGGCCAGAGAGAAGTTCAAGCGCCCATCCATAATGCTGACGCAATCGGTCGCAATGACCCGTGTCCCTGCGGCAGTGGCAAGAAGT
>CAYWVL010000019.1:0-11690 GCA_964461975.1 uncultured Bdellovibrionales bacterium
CTTTGGGCTATACCGTCACCGAGGCGCGCGAAGCCCTCAAGCAGGTGCCAGCGGATATCCGCCAGGTCGGGGAGCGGCTCAAGCTCGCTTTGAAGAGTCTGGGGAAGAAGTAGTATGTTTCGCGAACCGCTCTTGCAGTCATCGCTCTGGCAGGCCTTCCAGGAGAAGAACGGCAAGATGACGTTGCGCGGGGAGTTTGGGCTGGGCGTGGTGGAGCGGCTCCCGCTTGTCGGACCGTATCTCTATCTGCCGAGGGGGCCAGTGGTAACCAGCGCAAATTTCAAATTTCAAATTTCAACAGTAGCTGAAGAGATTCTTCGGATTTCCAAAGGACTCAACGCCGGGTGGGTGCGAGTCGAGCCGGAGGATGAGGCAGCGGTAGAAGTCTTGAGAAGCGCTTTCGGAGCAGAACGAGTGGTGAGAGCGCTGCATTCTGTCCAGCCGCAGGAGATTCTCGTCATGGATATCACGCCGAGCGAACCAGAGCTCTTGGCGCAGATGAAGGGGAAGACACGCTACAACGTGCGACTGGCCGAGAAGCATGGTGTCACGGTCCGTTTCTCGCGCGACGAGGCCGATATGGAGCGCTTCATCCAGCTCATCCATGCGACAACCGGGCGCAAAGCCATCCGTCCGCATCCCGAGGAATACTATCGCAATTTCTTCCGAGCCTTTGCTCCAGCCGAGTGCGTACTGGCGCTCGCCGAGCACGCGGGCACCGTGCGCGCTGCTAACCTGCTGGTATTTCATGATGGCGCCGCGTACTACCTCCATGGGGGCTCGAGCGATCGTGACCGGCATCTCATGGCGCCGTACCTCCTCCAGTGGGAATGCATCCGCGAGGCCAAGCGCCGCGGCGCTACCGTCTATGATTTGGGCGGTATCAATACGCGCGATGAGCAGTCCGCCTGGGCCGGCATCACCCGCTTCAAGCAGGGCCTGGCTCCCGCCACCCAGCCGGTGACTTTTCCCGGCGCATACGATATCGTGGTAACTCCATGGCGCTATCGGGCATACCGGCTTCTCCAGCGGGCGAGCACCGCGCGCCGATTCTTCCGTTGATTGCCCTATGGCTCTGCGGTCCCTCTTCCAACTCGCCGGGAAGCGCCAGATCTATCGCGTTCTCGTTTCACATACCGCACGATCACTCGCCTACTCTTTTGTCGGGGTCTATATCCCGATCTACTTTCTCACAAGAGGCTATACGCTTCCCGAGTTGATCGGGTACTATGCGCTGCTCCATGGCACCGGTCTCCTCCTCGCGCTCACGCTTATTCCTTACCTGATCCAGCGGCTCGGCATCATCTCGGCCTTCAAGCTCAACTACCCGTTTGAGATGCTGCATCTCCTCCTTCTCTTCAGTCTCCCGTTCACCGGGACTTCGATCTATTGGATCGCTCCCGTCGCGGCCGCAACCACGTTCTTTTACTGGATACCGTTCAATATCCTCCTCATCAAGAATGCAGACTTCGATAAGATGGGCACCGATCTTGCCAGCTTCTTCGCTCTCCCGAAATTCTTCGGCATCATCGGGCCGCTCGCCGGGGCGGGACTGATCTACCTAGTCGGTTTCTGGCCGACGTTTCTTATTGCTATGATCGGCATCCTCCTCTCCTATATTCCGCTCGCCGGTATTCGCACCGATGAAATCAAGGTCGAGTTCCATTGGCACAAGGCGCTCCGCGGACTCTGGCGTCGCAAACGACTCTTTTTCTTCGAAGCGCTCGACAATATCGCCGAGGAATCCCAGTGGTTCTGGGGAATTTATGCCTTCCTCATCATCGGTTCGCTCGCTGTCCCGGGTATCGCGGGGAGCCTCGCCTCGCTCGGGGCCGTGCTCTTCACATACTTCGTGGGGAAGCGAGTCGATCGTGCCAACCGACCAGTCTTATTGGCAGCGACTCTCGCGCTCGCGGCGATCAACGCGCTCTGTGTCTTTATCGCTACGCCTCTCCAGGTCTACCTCATCAGCCTCGTGACTGCCTTTGTCACCATGGCATTTCTCGTCGCGTACTCGAGCGCCATCTATCGCGAGGTGAAGGGGGATGCTGAGGAGGAGTTTGTCGTCCGCCGGGGGATACCGGCCGTCCTGGGGCGCATGCTCGTCTTTCTTGGTATACTCTCTGTGGCAGACAAGCCCCAGCTCTATTTCATCTTTCCGGCTCTCGTCATGCTCTGTCTCGCTCTCGGCGTCTACCGCGGCTACCTCGCCCCGACTGTGCGCTAATCTACCACTATGCGGCATTTCCTCTCACAACTCGTCCCGCAGAGCGTGAAGAACGTGCTCTGGCATCTCCCGCAGGCGCTCCTTGCGCAGATGTGCTATGGCTTTCCTGGGCGGCAGCTCACTCTGGTCGGTGTGACCGGGACCAATGGCAAGACGACCACGACGACTCTCGTCGGCCGTATGCTCGAAACGGCAGGGAAGAAGGTGGCCGTGGCCTCAACGATTGCTACACGCATCGATGGCCGCGAGACCGTCAATGCGACCAAGTTTACAACCGCATCACCGTGGACAGTCCAGAAGTTTTTGAAACAGGCAGTTGAAGCGGAGTGCGAGTACGCCGTCCTCGAGGTCTCATCGCATGCTCTCGACCAGCATCGGGTGCAGGGACTCCGTTTCGAAATCGCCGTCATCACCAATCTCACGCGCGAGCATCTCGACTATCACGAGACCATGGAGCGGTATCGCGCAGCCAAGCAGCAGCTCTTCCGGGTGGCGCGCATCGGTATCGTCAATGGGGACATGCAGCAGCCGGACGAATTCACCCGGCTGGTGTCGCGGTCGTACACCTATAGCACCAAATATCCCGAGGCTGATGTCATGGCCAAGGATATCAATCTCGACTTCTCCGGGGCGTCGTTTGCGGCGCTTGGCACCCGCTTCGAAACGAAACTCGCGGGGCTCTTCAATGTCGAGAACGCGCTCGCTATGATCGCGACCGGCCACGCGCTCGGCATCCAGCCAGAGGCGATGCAGCGCTCTCTCCGCGAGACGACGGGCGTCCCGGGGCGGATGGAGCTCGTCCCCAACAGAATCGGCGCCGATATCCTCATCGACTACGCAGTGACGCCGGATGCGTTCGAGAAACTCTACGCGACTGTCACGGTGCTCAAGATTCCCGGGACCCGGATCATCCATGTCTTTGGGGCCTGCGGAGAGCGCGACCGCGGCAAGCGGCCGGTCATGGGTCGGATCGCCGACGAGCACGCGGACATCATCATCCTCACCAACGAAGATCCCTACCATGAGGACCCGGAGCGGATCATCGACGAGGTGGCGGCCGGGATAGAGAAGAAAAAACCGGGCGAGACGTACTATCGCATCTTTGACCGACGCGAGGCTATCCGCAAGGCGCTCGAGCTCGCCGAGACCGGAGACATCGTCCTCGTGACCGGCAAAGGCGCCGAGGAGACCATGGCTATCGGCGCGGCGCGGGTTCCGTGGCGCGAACGGCAGGTGATAGAAGAAGAACTCGCCACGCTTTCGAAATAGCTCTCCAAAAATGCGACGACTGCCTCGGCCAGGGTTCTGGCGGGCAGTCGTTTTCGTTCTGGTTGTAGGCGCTGGCTTGTCGGCCGGCTAGTTGTAGGTCGCCTGGGGCGACCAGCTCACGCCCAGGAAACGCGTCTCATCGGGATGATGCTGTTCCAACATCTCTTGGGTGATGTGTTGGCGCGATGACAACAACCCGGCCCAGCCATGGGACTCGTACGCTGTGTAGGTAGGGGGATCTTGAACAGGGAAGACCCCGATCAGGAACCAGTCGCCACGTACGGCGAGGACCACGAACTCCTGGCGCTTGAGATCACACCAGGTGTTGTACACGTGCCCGACCACGACGTTCTCGGCCTTGTAGTAGGTCGGCATCTCGCGGAGGTGGGTGTGGTGCAGCGGTCGGGTGCGCATGATGGCACCGACCGCGATCAGGGCTATGCCACCGAGGACGACAGAGGCGATCGTGCCCCAGTGTAGCCCTAGCCAGGCCAGGGCGCGTTGCAGGTCGGGGTGTTGCCAAATTTCCATTGCAGCTTCCTCCTTGAAGCGGTTGGGGGACGAAAGAACCGAAAACAAAACACCCTGGAGTATGCCAGGATGTCCCCTAGAAGTCAATGGATAAACTGGTCTAGCCGAGGATGCGGATGAAGAGAATGGAGATAAGGAAGCCGAGGAGACCACCGACGATGACTTCGCTCGTCCGATGCCCCACGCGCTCTTTGAGGCGGGGAAACTGCTCGCGATCGAGTTTGAGGGTATTGACCATCATGTTGAGGTAGTGCCCCTGGTCGCCCATGTAGGTGCGGAGGCGTACCGCGTCATTGATGACGATGAAGGCGAGGCAGACCGCGAGCGAGAAGACCCCGGTATGCACGCCCTCGTAGTAGCCGATCGCCGTCACGACCGAGGTGACGAAGGCTGTGTGGCTCGACGGCATATGGCCATAGGCGAAGACGTATTCCCAGTCCCACTCATGCTTGATGCCGTGGACGATGAACTTGATGCTCTGGGTGATGAGGAAGGTGAAGATCGGGATGAGGAAGACGGCGTAGGTCTGGAGGAACTCCATAGCGGTCGAGTTTGGTGGCTTATGAGCACAGTATACCACTACCTCGCACCCCGGGCTTGATGGTATACTGGTGATGTTGTGAAGAATTTCCCTATGCCTCGCACCCTCAAGACCGCGGCTCCCGCGGCGCCAGCCCCGGTGAGCAACAAAACCCTTCCCTTGGTTATCGTCCTGTCGACGCTCCTGTTTGCGGCGATGTGCGCTGCCGGCTATTTCTACTACCAGTACCGGCAGTCGCCCCGGGTCGCTGACGCCAAGGAGATAGCCGAGCTCAAAGAGCGAGTCGGCAGCGTTTTCATGCTTCCCGATGGCGAGGAGCCGACCCTCGCTACGGTGACCGACCGGGAGAAGCTCGCTGATCAGCCGTTCTTCCAGCGGGCCGAGAATGGCGACAAGGTGCTCATCTACTCCGCATCGGGCCGCGCTATCCTCTATCGTCCCAGCGCCGAGAAGATCGTCGATGTGACCTCGGTCAATGTCAATCAGCCAGCTCCCGAAACGGCTCCGCAAGCCGAGGCCGTGGCGGTCCAGCCGGCCGAGACGGCGCCGGCTGTGCTCGGAGAGACGACGACCGGAGGAGTGGAGACGCCGGTGACGGTCGCCCTCTACAATGGATCTGGCCGCGTGGGAGTCACCCAGAGCATCGAATCCAAACTGACGGTCTCGTTTCCCAAAGCGGTCGTCACCAAGAAAGAAACCGCCAAGCAGTCTGACTATGCCGAGACCGTGGTCGTCGACGTGACCGGCAAGAACACTGATGCCGCCCAGGCGATCGCGACACTTCTCGGCGGGACGGTAGCCGCGCGACCGGATGGGGAAGCCGATTCCGGTACCGATATTCTCATCATCGTCGGCAACGACCAGAACCAATAGCCTCCGGGCCGCCCTCGGGCGGCTCTTTTTCGCTCCGGCTGCTCTGGATGAGCCTTTTGCCTTTCGGTCCAAGTCACGCTAGGATACAGGACACTTATATGAGCGCCACGACCGAGAGCATCAAAGCGAGACTCAATATCGTCGAAGTGGTGGGCCAGTACGTCAAGCTCCAGAAAGCGGGGACCCACTGGAAAGCCTGCTGCCCCTTCCACCAGGAGAAGACGCCGTCCTTTACCGTTTCCGAGGAGCGCAATATGTGGCACTGCTTTGGCTGCGGCAAAGGCGGCGATGCCTTCGCCTTCCTGATGGAGATCGAGGGTATCGATTTTCGCGAAGCGCTCACGACGCTGGCGGAGCGGGCCGGGGTCGAACTGCCGCAGTATTCTCCCGACGCTTCCGCACGGAGCGAGCGCAAGAGCCGGAGTCTCGAACTCCTCGAGCTCGCGACCAAATTCTACGAGAAGCAACTCTGGGAGAGCGATCGAGGGCAGGTGATGCTCGCCTATCTCCGCGGCCGCGGCCTCTCCGATGATTCGATCCGCGCCTTCCGGCTCGGCTATGCTCCGGACGGCTGGCGGCATATGCTCGACTTCCTCCTCTCGCGCGGCTTCGCCCAGGACGAGATCGTACAGGCCGGTCTCGCCATCCGCAAATCTGCCGGCGAAGGAGGGGACGGGGGATCGCGAGCGACGAGCTCCCACTACGACCGGTTCCGTGACCGTATCATGTTCCCGATCGGCGATATCCTCGGCCGCGTCATCGGTTACTCGGCTCGAGTCGCTCCGGGAGCCGACGAATCCCAGGCGAAGTACGTCAATACGTCCGAGACCGATGTCTATCACAAGAGCCGCGCGCTCTACGGCATCCACCTCGCCAAGAAAGGCATGAAAGAGCGCAGCCGTGCAGTGCTCGTTGAGGGAAATGTCGACGTGATCGCGCTCCATCAGGCGGGCATTACCGAGACGGTCGCCGTCTCCGGGACTGCCTTGACCACGGAGCAGCTCACGCTCATCAAGCGCTACGTCAGCAAAGTCTCGCTCTTCTTCGATATGGACGCCGCTGGCCAGAAAGCGGCCTGGAAAAGCGCTATCCTGGCGCAGGAGCTCGGACTCCTCGTCGAAATCATCGCTCTCGAGAGCGGCAAAGACGCAGCCGATATGGGGAAGCAGGATCCCGAAGGCCTGAAGCGCTCGGTCGCTTCGGGCGTCCCTGCCATGGAGTATTTCCTCGAGCAGCTGGTCCGAGAGCACCCCGTCATGTCGCCTGAAGGCCGCCGCGCTGTCGTGCAGCGGCATGCCCAGCTCCTCGCCTCGGTCCTCGACACCCTCGAGCGCGCTCACTGGACCAAACGTTTGGCCGAACGCATCGGCACCGAACCCAAGCTGATCCAGAGCAGTCTCGAACAGCACCTGCGCGAGGGAAGACAATTCCTCCGAGCGGAGACTGCTGCTCCTGCCGCGGCCTTTCTCCCCAAGGCATTCACGTCACGATCGGAGATGCTCCGCGAATCCATCATCGGCCTCTTGCTCGTCGGCGACCGCGTCCGTCAGACGATCCTCGGCGAACTCGCCGGTCCCGCGAGGGATTTCGTCTCGCTCCACCCGCTTTTCTTCTTTCTTCAGAACGTGACCCAGGATAGTCTCGGCACCATCGAAGACGAAACGCTCCAGAAAGAAGCGAGCCGACTCCTCTTTCACGCGCTCGCATTGCCTGACCTTGCTGCCCTCGAAGACAAGCTCGCTCGGGAGGACCGGGCGCTCGAAATCGCTCGCGACTATCTGGCGCTCCTCCCCGGGGCGCTCGTCCAGGACCGGCGGCGCGATCTCGCCCGCCGGATCGAGGCGGCTCGAGCGGCTCATGACAAGACCGAAGAGAAGCGCCTCCTCGAGGAATTCGCTCGGGAGACCGGCGCTTGAGTCAAACCGACTCGTTGCGGCAACAAGACGTACTCTTCCCATCTCCTCTGAAGTCTGTTAGGCTAACAAGCATCAAGTTTTACTTTCTCTATGGCCAAGAAACCCCTCAAGAAGAAGCGCTTGCCGAAGAAGGGCAAGCCGTCCAAAAAGGCGAAGCCAGCCCGGAAGCCTGAGAAGAAGCCAACGAAGGGAAAGGCACAGCGGCCCAAAGCCAAAGCGGCTGCCAAGCGTCACAAAAACGCCTCAAGAAAGCCAAAAGGCAAGCAGCGCCACGGAGCTCGTCCGATGGCCAAGAAGCCGGCTTCCCGAGAGGAAGTGAAGAAAAATGCCTTCGAGGAGCTCATGGCTCGCGGCAAGCAGCGCGGCTTTGTCACGGAAGACGAGATCATCCATATCCTCCCGGATATCGAGCAGGACCTGGAGAATCTCGAGAACCTCTACGAGCATTTGGAGACCTCGGGAGTCCGCGTCGTCGGCTCGGAGGAGATGCTCAAGGTAGATACCGGCGAAGATGAGTCTGACGCCAAGAAGGCCAAGAAGAAGAAAGAGCGCGCGCTCGAGATGTCCGAGGGGGACGATGCGTCCGACCTCGTCCAGATGTACCTCAAGGAAATCGGCCGCGTCCAGCTCCTCACCGGCGAAGAAGAGGTCAAGCTCGCCAAAGCCATCGAAAAAGGCGACCTCAACGCCAAGCAGCGCCTCACCGAAGCCAACCTGCGGCTCGTCGTCTCGATCGCCAAGAAATACGTCGGCCGCTCGCACAACCTCTCCCTCCTCGACCTCATCCAGGAGGGGAATATCGGACTCTTCCGTGCCGTCGAGAAGTTCGACTTCCGGAAAGGCTTCAAATTCTCCACCTACGCTACCTGGTGGATCCGCCAGGCGATCACGCGCGCTTTGGCTGACCAGTCCCGCACCATCCGCATCCCGGTCCACATGGTGGAAACCATCAACCTCCTGCGGGTGCAGCGCCAGATGCTCCAGGAGCTCGGTCGCGAGCCTCTCGCCGAAGAGATCGCTGCCGAGATGAATATGGAAGTCGACAAGATCCGCCATATACAGAAGATCTCGCAGGAGACCGTCTCCCTCGAGACAAGCGTGGGCGACAATGACGACGACTCGGTCCTCGGCGACTTCATCGAGGATACCGAGAGCGTCATGCCGCACCAGATGGCTGCTCGGAAGCTCCTCAAAGGCCATATAGGCGCTATCCTCGACGAGCTCACCCCGCGCGAGCAGAAGATCCTCAAGATCCGCTTCGGGCTCGAAGACGGCGTCACCCATACGCTTGAGGAAGTGGGCCAGGAATTCGGCGTCACCCGCGAACGCATCCGCCAGATCGAAGCCAAGGCGCTCGAGAAGATCCGCGATCACGAGAACCTCAAGAAACTCAAGGATTACTAAGTAACTGACCCTCGCTCCATGCGGGGGTTTCGTTTCCATCTCCGCTTATGCCGCATATACATACCGGCCCCGGGCAGATAGACATGATTGCTGAAGTCTTTGTGGTCTATCGAGACAGGGTGCTCCTCCGATTTCATGAGAAGGTCAAGATGTGGATCGCTCCGGGCGGCCATATCGAGCTCGATGAGACGCCAGAGGCAGCAGCCGTGCGTGAGGTAAAAGAAGAAGTCGGGCTTGATGTGGAGCTGTATCGGCCGCAGCATCTCCAGGTATTTGAGCATGATGGATCACCACGGAACTTTGAGCCGCTCCAGCCGCCGCACTTTATGAATATCCACTCGGTGATGAACGGGGAACACCGTCACTTGAGCATGGTGTACTTCGGACGGGCAACGACGGACCAGATCATCCAGCCAGACAACCATGAGCAGGCCCCATGCCGCTGGCTGACTCGGGCAGAAGTGGAGGCTGATTCAGAGATTCACCCCCACATCAAGGCGTATGCTCTGGCCGCGCTTGAGGCGCTGACGGATAAGGGTCTGAAATAAAAAAGAGGATCGCGCTGGATCCGTCTCAAGGGAGACCGCCCTCGTTACGTCGGTTGACGATGAGGAGCGGGAGGTCGAGGTTTGGCGGAGTGCCTGGATAGGCAGTGCTGCAGACGAGGCAGGTCGGGGTTAGAGCTCGGCCGTTGCGCTCATCGAGGAAACGAAATACTTGGTATCCGCACTCGGCCTTCGTGCAGTGACCGTTAGGCGAAGGGATGCCTGCTGGCGGGGGCTCTCCTGGCGGGGAGACCACTTCTGGTTTCTCCCGACCGAATTCTTCCGGGAGGAGGATGAGATCAAGCATGATCGGTCTCCCAAAAAGATGCTGTCACCATAGCTGATTTTCTGAGCGAGAGCAAGTCCATACTGGGTTGCCATTTCCTGTTTTTTCCCGTACCATGGCTCTGTCGCGCCTGTGGCGGCAGCTTAACAATCGACATTCCGGGGTAGCTCAGCGGTAGAGCAGGTGGCTGTGAGCCTTAAACGCAGCTCCTAGGGGAAACTCTAGGATGAACTCTTTGGGATAACGGTGAAGCCTTCGTCCTCACATTTGAGGACATGGTAATACCGTGGGAACGGCCGATACCTTTGGTGGAGGCCGAGCGCCGTAGAGACTAGATACCAGAGCACCTACTTCTTGAAAAAGATATGGTGAAGATATAGTCCACCCCTTTTGGAAACAAGAGGATATTGTGTAACCACTTGGTCGTCGGTTCGAATCCGACCCCCGGAGCAGGCAAAACGAGGCTTAACAGCGCCTCGTTTTTTAGTACCTGCTGTTGGAGTTCGAACCTCTTAATTAAATTGTATGATAAACAATAATAAATTATTGACAAACGATAAGTAATAGAATAGGATAAAGATGTAAATATTAGAGGATTTTTTATGAAAAAAAGTTCAATACTATTTCTCCAGGGGGTGATTATACTAATTGGTATCGTCAGTTTTGGCATGATGCTTTGGGAGCCTCATCTGGAGGGAAGGAACGTAAATGCTACGCTATTTGAAATCTATTTTAATGATCCTTTCTTAGCCTATGCATATGCTGCCTCAATTGCTTTTTTTGTAGCACTTTATCAAGCATTCAAATTATTAGGATATGCAGATAAAAACAAAATATTTTCCCAATCTGCTGTGAAGTCTTTAAGAAATATAAAATATTGCGCTTTGATCCTGGTTGCATTTGTTATCGGAGCCGAAGGTTACTTATTTCTTGTTGTACGAAAAGTGGAAGAAGATATTGCAGGGGGCGTTATGATGGGTCTGGTTATGGTCTTTGTCTCTGTAGTTGTAGCCACGGCAGCAGCGGTATTTGAAAAACTTCTGCAGAGTGCTGTCGATATGAAGTCAGAGAATGAATTAACTATATAGCGTGTATGTCTATCGTAATCAACATTGACGTAATGCTCGCTAGAAGAAAAATGAGTGTAACTGAGCTTGCAGAAAGAGTGGGGATAACCATCGCCAATATTTCTGTGTTGAAAAATGGCAAGGCTCGTGCTATTCGATTCTCGACACTGGAAGCAATTTGCGCTGCTTTAGACTGTCAGCCTGGAGATATTTTGGAGTACAAGAAATAATTGATCGATAAAGCAGAAAGATGATTAAGATTTACGAAGAAAGAGGAATTAAGCAGCTTCAGAGGTTCGAACACTTTCCATTTATCCCTCCACCCCTCTATAGGACAAGGTTCGAACTTCATCCAACAGGTGGAGCAGTTAAAATAGAGGCTCAAATAAGCCTCTATTTTTGTTACCCCAAGTAGGATTCTAACTGGTATACTAAAAACATTTAATAGCTCTACCTATAAAAATGATGCAAGAACATCTCGCAAAAAAAGGCACCCCTAACCTTTGTCCAGTTGCCGTGATTATACGAGACGGAAAGATTCTTCAGGGAATGAGAAACTATACACCTGACAAGTGGAAGACGATTTCCGTGTGGACTACGCCAGGCGGCCGCTGTGATGAAGGTGAAACCTTAGAACAAACAGTCAGAAGAGAAGTAGCGGAAGAAGTGGGAATAACTGACCTTGAAATAAAAGATTATATTGGCGAAGTTCCAGGAGCCAAAGAAAACGATAGCGTCCCTATTTTTTTTGCTACTACCACTCAGGATGCAAAGCTTATGGAACCTGAGAAGTTTTCCGAGTGGAGATGGGTTCCTATAGAAGAGTATCTAAAGGGCGAACCCTGGAGTTCTATGAATCCTAAGGCTCACGCCTTGATAGGTGAGTTCTTGAAAGGAGTCAGGTGAGGAAGAGTAAAGTATCCTTGCTTCTCAATCGCGGTTCTAACGTCCTTCACGATGCGGAGCTAGTTTGATGGTTTCTGATACGATCCCATCGTTCCAAATGAGGTGACTTGTCCGATCAAGCAAAC
>CAYWVL010000019.1:11700-16832 GCA_964461975.1 uncultured Bdellovibrionales bacterium
GGCTGATGCTTCGTTTTCTGTTATCCTTTTTCGGACACGCCTATGACCCGACCATCTTTCTTCAAGAAGTGGCATCTCTCGTTCCAGATCGTACCGATTTTGGGCGCCATTTTTGGACTGAAGCTCCTCTTCCATACCCAGGGATGGGAATTCATCTCCCTCAACGCGCTCTTTACCAGCCTCATCGCCGCGACCACCTTCCTTATCGGCTTCCTCATCACCGGTGTCATCTCTGACTACAAAGAGAGCGAGAAGATTCCGGGCGATATGGCGGCGAGCCTCGAGTCACTCTTCGGCGAAGCCTGGATCCTCGATCGCAACCAACCGAGCGAGCGTACCCGGGCTTTCCTCGAAGAGTGCCGCACCTTTCCGAAGAGTCTCACGGAGTGGTTCCACAAGCGCGAGCGGACCAAGGATATCCTCGCTCGTCTCGGCCGTCTGGACGCGTACTTTGCCGAATTTGAGCCGATTGTCCAGGCCAATTTCCTCGCCCGCATGAAGAATGAACAGAGCACACTGCGCCGGATGATCATCCGGGTCGACAATATCCGCGACCTCTCTTTCATCCAGTCAGCCTACGCGATCGCCGAGGTACTCGCCTTCTTCGTGGTGACCGGGCTCCTCGTCTTGTCGCTCGACCCATTCCATGAAGTGCTCTTCTTCACCATGCTCGTGTCGTTTCTTATGGTCTACATGATTTTCCTCATCAAGGACCTCGATAATCCTTTTGACTACACCCATCCGCACGGGTGGGGGACTGAAGTCTCCATCAAGCCGCTTCGCGATGTGGCTGATCGACTCGGCCGGAGTCCACTGGCCTGACCCGGGGATGATATACTGGGGGACAGACCTGTGAAGTATGGATGACCATGAGTACATGCAGCTGGCGATAGCCGAGGCGAAGCGGGCGGAGGCGGAGGGTGAGTGGCCCTTTGGGACGGTCATCGTCTGTGGCGACCGAGTTATCGCGAGCACCCACGTGACCGAGAGGGCCGACCAGAGCGTCCTCTCGCACTCCGAACTCAAGGCGGTCGGCGAAGCCTGCCGTGTGCTTGGGCGCAATCGACTCGAAGATTGTGTGATCTACTGCACGGCCGAACCCTGCGTCATGTGCTCGGCAGCCATCTGCCAAGCCAAGATTCCGCGCGTTGTCTTCGGCGCCTCCCGGTCGGACCTGGCCGACCTCCTCCGTCAGCGCTCGCTCTCGATAGACGATATCGCTCGCGACGCGGGTTACTCGGTCGAGATTGTTCGCGGCGTCGACCAGGAAGAGGTGATGGCGCTTTTCAGCGATGAGCTCCGGTCCGAGCATGTCTAAATACATAGTTGCGCTGCGATGAAAAAGCTTGCATTGATGCTTGTAATCCTTGCTGTCGGGGGAACGGCCTGGTGGGGGCTGCATCGTTCGGATGAAACGACGCAGCCGAAAGCCAGGGAAATGGCGGAAGGCGCGAACGCACCACGACCAGAGATCCCTCGCCCGGCTGGCTTCCCTGATCGTATCTGCGATATCCGCGACTATGGCGCCACACCCGGGATTGAAGCCAAATCGACCGCGGCGATCAATCGGGCGATCAGTGAGTGCGCGAGCGCTGGCGGTGGGACCGTGCTCATTCCCGAGGGGGCGTGGCGTACCGGCGCGGTCCAGTTCAAGAGTCGCATCCATCTCTATCTCGCCCAAGGGTCCGAGCTTCACTTCAGCACCGATCTCAAGGATTATCTCCCGATCGTCTTTACTCGTTTCCAGGGGATCGAATTCTCCAATTTCTCGCCGCTCATCTATGCCAATGGCGTCCACGAGGTCGCCATCACCGGTCCAGGGGAGCTCATCGGCTATGGGGTCGAACGAGAGGATTGGACCGGGGGAGGTAATTTCGAGACCGCGCGGAAGCAGCTCTTTGATTACTCGCTCCAGGGAACGCCGGTCGCTGAGCGCGTGTTCGGGGAGCGCCAGCCAGGACTCCGCCCATCCTTCGTCCAGTTCATCAATGCCAGGAATATCCTTCTCGACGGATTTACTGTCGAGAACGGTCCGATCTGGACCATCCACCCGGTCTACGCCGAGAACTTTACGGCGCGCAACCTCACCATCAAGACATGGGGCGGTAATACCGATGGCATCGTGCTCGACTCGGTCAAGAACGCGCTCGTCGAAGACAGTTTCTTCTCGACCGGGGACGACGCCATATCGATCAAGTCAGGCATCGATGAGGACGGCCGTCGAGTCAATCGGCCCACGGAGCAGGTGAAGATCCGCAACATAACGGTGATCAAAGGGAGCGCCGGCGTTTCGATTGGGAGCGAGATGTCGGGCGGCGTGCGTGATATCGATATCCGCGATAGCCATTTCGAGAATACGCGCCATGGATTCCGCATCAAATCGACGAGGAGCCGGGGAGGGTTCATCGAGAATGTCCTGGTGGAGAATGTCACCATGGACCGGACGTCCGGCGACGCGCTCGATCTCAATCTCGCCTATAGCTCGGAGCTCCAGACCAGGAATACCAACAAGCCACGGATCAAGAACATCGTCATGCGTGGTATCTCCGGGACAGGGATTGAGAACGGCGTCATCAATATCGATGGCATGCCCAATCCGCTCATGGAAGACGTGCGTTTTGAAAATATCCGCTTCACGGCTTCTGAGACTGCGGTGCGCATCAACCATGCTGATCACGTGACGCTCAAGAATATCCAGATCGAGGCGGAGAAGAGTCCGCTTTATGTCATAGAGGACGGACAGCATATCGTCGTGGATACCGCGCCGTGTCAGAGCGGTACGAGCCCGTGCTTTCGTGTCGGTGGCGGCAAGACAGCTGATATTACGCTCCAGAACATCGATCAACGCGGAGTCGAGCCGCTTGTCGAGGTGACCGAGCATGCGCCTCCGAGCTCCGTCACGGTGCGCTGATCGTATCGTTATGCGGTTCTCACCCTCTTTCCTCAACCAGCTCTTCTTGGCGGGATTCTGCCTGTCGCTCCTTCTTGTCTGTCTGGATTTCTTGGCGTTCTTCTTCTTTCCAGACACCTTCTTCCAGCGGGTCTTCATCGCGACCAAGGAGCAGACGCCCCTGACCTGGCTCTCGGTAGTCGCTTTTCTCTTGATAGCGCTCGGGGCCTGGTCGGTCGCGTGGGAGCGCCGGAGTCTCCGCTGGGGGTGGATCGCTTCAGTCTTTGCTTTCTTCAGTCTCGATGACGCGATCTACCTTCATGAACGGATTGCCGGGTACTTCCGGAGCCATACGCTTGCCTTTGAGGATTTCCCGAGCTACCTCTGGGTCATCCTCTACTCGCCGCTCCTCATCGGATCCTTGGGAGCCCTCCTTTTTCTCCTCTTCCGGCGAGCGACACCCGGCCTGCGCTCCCTGGTCGTCTTGGCCGCTGCCGCGCTGGCCGCTGCCTTCGGGCTTGATTTCCTCGACGGACTCATCCAGCGTGGGACCGTCGACTCGATCTGCGCTACCCAGTCATGCCACTTCGCCTGGCTCCATCTCATGCGCCTCATCGAGGAGACGCTCGAGGTCTGGGCGATCGGGCTCCTGGGATACCTCCTCCTTCGTGAATACTGCCTTGCCACTCCTCCTGCAAAATAAACACCGGGACTGGTCTCGCCAGCCCCGGTTTTTCTTTGTTCCCGCTCGGTTACATGGGCATCTGGTGGGATGAGCCGCCGTCCCAGCCGAAGATTTCCGGGTTGAGCATGCCGAAAATCATCGCCACGTGAGCCACGACGAGGAAGATACCGACGAAGATGGCATGGAGCCGGAGCTTCGCTTCGGGTGACGCTTGCTTCCCGATTAGGCCGAGCTCGAGCAGGGCGATGCCGCCGAGCGGGACGACCCCGGCGAGGTACGAGAGGACCGCGATGACATCGGCCGGTCCTCGCCATCCCCCGGTCTGGGTCAACGGGAGGACGGCGCTCCCCATGAGATTGACGAAGACGACCGTGAAGTACGCTCCCGCGATGATGCCGGCCCAGCGGCTCACCTGATGTACCCACGTGCTGAAGTTTCTCGTGTAGAGGAGATAGAGTTCGGCGATCGCGATCGTTTCGGCGAGGACGACCGGTATCGCCATATAGAGGAGGAGGTTCCACGGCTGATTGGTCGCCAGGAGCTCCATGTAGTGTGTCATGGACATAATCAAGATATGAGGCAATAAGAAGACTGCGTGTCTTCTGCACTAGGGTGCCTTGGGATGGAGAATGCCTTTGGCGAAGAGTACTTTGATGGGCGGTTTGACGAGCTCCTTCTCAAACGGCGGATGCCATCGGATCGACAGAGCTTCTGTCGCGGCCGGGAGACGGATGCCTATCCGAGCGCATACCAGGACGAAGAGGAGCGGAAGTGAGATGAGCATGAAATGCTGCCAGAGGGCGAGATGCCCGGAAAGCGTCCCATCGTCGGCATGCTGGAACATGAGGTACGGGCAGTCTTCCATGGAGGCGCCGTGCGAAACCATATGACCCATATGGACCAGGCTCCACGAGCCGAGGAGGAGGTATCCGGCGAGGAGGAGGGTTCCGAGGAGTGGTCTTTGCGTCTCGAACATAGTGGTACCCACAGTATACACCGCGCCCCGAGGCGTTCAGGTATAATGGGAGAGTAGGAATTTTGTAGCAGCCATCCTATGGAGAACAAGCTGTCGCTGCCGTTGGTAATCGCGCTGCTCATGGTTGCCGGTCTCACAGGTTTCCAGGCGGGGAGACACGCGATGCCGTCTGCGGCGTATCCTGTGTCGCATGCGGACATGACCATGGATGAGATGACCGAGGGACTCCGGGGAAAGACGGGAGCTGAATTCGACCGGGCCTTTGTCGAGATGATGATCGTCCATCATGAAGGCGCCGTGGAGATGGCCCGGCTCATCCCAGCCCAAGCCGAGCATCCCGAGTTGAAGGCGCTCGGTCTCGACATTATTTCAGCTCAGACCCGCGAGATCGAAATGATGAAGCAGTGGCTCAGGGATTGGGAAAGCGCCGCGCAAGGGGAGGGGCACCACATGGCGAATTAAAGTTGGCAGTGAGGAGCACTCTCCCTCTCAGGGTGAAAGCTTGAGAGTAGCACGTGGCCGAGTACAGTACAATTTCATTTCTCACATATGTTCGCTTCATTGATCAGATGGGCCACCGA
>CAYWVL010000020.1:0-14781 GCA_964461975.1 uncultured Bdellovibrionales bacterium
CCCGGTGACACAACCATCACCATCCAGGGCGAGGCCTTCAGCGCCACCCAAGGCGGCCAGATTCAGCAGAATCATGTCGGCTTCCTCGACAATGGCGACTGGCTCCGCTACGACAATATCAACTTCGGTTCATCGGGCGTCCGCAATCTCACTTTCCGACTGGCAGTTCCAGCCAATTATGCCGGGAACACCATCGGAGTGAGATTAGGATCTCAGACTGGCACCCTCGTGGGCACCCTCGTCACCCGGGGTACCGGAGCGACCGAGGACTGGTTCACCTTCGGGGAGCAGTCGCTCACACTCTCCCAGGCCGTGACCGGCACCCAGACCGTCTTCCTGGTGATGCAAGCGTCTCTCAATGGAGGCTTCGGTGTCGCCAATATCGACTGGTTCCGCTTCAGTGCGAGCGGCGTGTCGCCCACTCCCACCCCGACGCCCACGCCCACCCCGACTCCCGGTGAGACCTGGACCCGCTGTGCCGCCGAAGGCGTCGCCTCCCCAGGTGATATCTGTACCGTCCCCTCGGGTCCCCGCGTCGTCCGCTACGGCATCCCCGGAGCCTACAGCTACCGCACCGTCACCTCGACCATCACCTGTAACGACGGATCCTTCGGAGCCGGCTTCACCAACTACCAGAACTTCTGCGAGTACAGCTCTATCGTCGGTGGCACTGCTCCTGCACCGACACCGACGCCTACGCCCACTCCGACGCCTACTCCCACTCCGACTCCGACGCCTACTCCGGCACCGTCCGGCAGCGCTGGTCCGCGGGTGAGTACGTTTACCAATTCCGGTCCGATTACCGCTACGAGCGGCCAGGTGATTAGCGGCTTGAGGATCTCGAACCCGAGCGGTCCCTGCATCACTATTGCTGGCGTGTCCAATGTCATCGTGCGTGACAACGAAATCGGACCTTGTGGTGGAGCTGCTGTCGGTATCTCAAGTGGGAGCAGCAACAATGTCATCGAGCACAACCGGGTGAGTCCCGACATCGAGCGAGGTATCATCCTCCTCAATTCCTCGGGCAATACCGTCCAGAGAAATACCTTGTCAGGTGTGCGCAGGCAGGGCGATTTCAAGCACGCGATTGAGGTGACACGATCGAACCGGACTAAGGTTATTGGCAACGTCATTACGGGAGCATGGAGATCGGATATCATCTCCGGCTATGAGTCGAGCGACTCGGTATTCACGTACAACAGTATCAACGCAACCTCCATCGACGAGCAAACCGGTGCGCCCTTCACTATCGGCGATACCACGACGGGGAACCCTGGAGGTAACAACTACATCGCGTACAACACCTTCCGTTGCCAAAACTGCTATGCTCGGCCAGGGGTGTTCGGTTCTTCGGGCAATACCATTCTCGAACGGAACTGCTTCCCCGATGGGCTGCAGGCCTGGCCCTACGCGAGACCATTCACAGGAGTCACTGTACGAGAGAATGTCGTGAAATATCCTGGAGGAGAAGGAACGCGCGTTGACACAGAGTTCTTGATCGGATGGAGTACCAATATCTTTGGAACCGACTGTTCCAAGGTTCCCGGAGGCAGTACTGCACCTACTCCCACCCCAACTCCAACTCCGACCCCGACTCCGACTCCCACCCCCACTCCGACTCCTGTCCCTACTCCCACCCCCACTCCGACTCCAACCCCCGGTGAGACCTGGACCCGCTGTGCCGCCGAAGGCGTCGCCTCCCCAGGTGATATCTGTACCGTCCCCTCGGGTCCCCGCGTCGTCCGCTACGGCATCCCCGGAGCCTACAGCTACCGCACCGTCACCTCGACCATCACCTGTAACGACGGATCCTTCGGAGCCGGCTTCACCAACTACCAGAACTTCTGCGAGTACAGCTCTATCGTCGGTGGCACTGCTCCTGCACCGACACCGACCCCTACCCCTACCCCGACCCCTACCCCTACCCCAACACCGACTCCTGGCGGAGTGAGTTTTGGCGATGAGTTCAATGGCTCAAGCTTGGATTCAAAATGGTCAACACACTGGCTGAAGTGGAATGTCCATACTCTTGACGGTAACGGCGATAAATTCTGGAAGGATAAAGATACCTCAAAATTTGGGAATGAACCAACGATTGGAGATGCGCTTCGAGCCGAAGGAAAGTATGGGAACGGGCCCTTCTTGCATGATGTTTCGAATGGAACGCTAAAACTTCGTGCGTATCCGGCACCAGCCAGTTTGAGCACCATTCGCGGATGGTCCTATAACTGGGTGGGAAGCATGATCACGACCGAGAACTCTCATGCCATGTCCTATGGCACCTGGGAGGTGCGTACTCGTCGGACGCAGCTGGATAAGGGTTCCCATATAGGGGTATGGCTCCTGGATGTAGCTGGTGGCTGGCCACCGGAGCTCGATATAGTTGAGACTCTTGGGGGCAAAGACAAGAATGGGAATAGTAACTTCTTTGCTTACAATGTCCATGGATCAGATAGCGGCGGGGACCAAATCTTTGAGACTGTGAGTAGCAGCGAGATAGGTGCATGGCAAACATTCAAAATAACGATAGACAGGAACAGCATCGTTTTCTACCGTAACGGAGTAGAGAAGAAGCGCGTGCCATACTATCTTAACGGTGCCAAGATGTACTTTCTCGTCACGATGGAAGGGGCGGGTGATTGGCCCGGTCAGCCAGACGGAACGACGGTATGGCCTCAGGTCTACGAGGTTGACTATGTTCGAATCACACAGACCAATGGGTAGCTGTCACTGGCTCTAGGGGGCTGTACAAGGTAGCGGCGACTCCGTTCGGGCGCATGCCGTGCTTCGGGTGAGGCAGGGTGCCGGTCTGGCCGATCCGCAGGCGTATGGCGCCGTCAGCTGGGCGATGAGCGTGCTCTATCAGTCAGAGCGTCAGGAACGTGACTGGCAGCGGAAGGGAGAGGGGAGCGCTGTCGCCCCCTCTTTTGTTCGGTATGATGCAGACGCGGGTGCTATACTGAAAACAATAATGCATATCCCATGGGCTGGCTCCTCTATACGCTCGGCGGCTATTTCTTCAATGCCGTCACCTCTATCTTTGATAAGTTTCTCCTCGCGGACCGGGTCAAGGAGCCCTCGGTCTACGCCTTTTTTGTCGCGATCCTCTCGCTCTTCGCTGTGGTCTTCGTGCCCTTTGGGGTCCAGTGGATACCTTGGCAGACCATCGTCGTCTTCGTCATCTCGGGAGTGCTCTTCCTCTACGGACTGGTCGCGTTCTACAACGCGGTCAAGCGGAGCGAGATCTCGCGGGTGGCGCCCCTTGTCGGCATTACGGTGGCCATTATCGCCGGAGTAGCTTCGCTCGCCTTCGGGCCGGCGGCGCATGCTTCGTTCTCGCCGAGCCATTTCCTGTCGCTCTTCCTCATCCTCGGTGGCGCCTTCCTCGTAGCCTACGATCTCCCCTTGAGGCCCAACGATGCTCTCATGAAGTCGACCTTGCTTGCGGGAGCCTTGATGGCGCTTTCGCTCATCTTCCTCAAGACCGGCTACCAGAACGCGGACTTCATCAACGGGCTCGTCTGGTCGCGTCTCGGCTTCGTCCTCGGCGGGTTCTCGCTCTTCTTCATCCCCGAGTATCGCGCAGCCATCCTCGCGAGCACGCACGCGATGACGGTCGCGAGCAAAGACAACTTCATCACCGGCTCGCTCTTCGTTCTCAATAAGATCTTTGGCGCTATTGCCACCTTTCTCCTGACCTACGCGGCCTATCTCGGCCCCATCACCTTCATCCAGGCCCTGAATGGCGTCCAGTATGTCTTCGTTCTTCTCCTCGCATTGCCGCTCTCGTACTACTTTCCGAAAGTGTTCGGCGAACGGCTCTACTTCTGGGACTGGATGCAGAAGGCGGCAGCGGTGGCCTTGATTGCCCTCGGCATGTGGCTCGCAGTCCACTCGGGCGTCGATTTCCTTTTCTTGTAAGCAATCAATATGACCCCAGATTATCGCCCTGAAAATTCAGTTGAGTTGAATCATTCCAAGGCCGGAGTATCTTGGGTATTTGGTTTTGTGAAGAAAGCTGGCCTCGTATCTTTGTTGACCCTGAACTATATTGTTCTTGCTGCACATTTGTACATTGTCTGGTCTTGGGTTGCTGGCGCGATGTTTTATGCTCCAGTGTATCTACTTATGATGGGCGTAGCCGTAGTATTGAATGGTATCGCGCCAATTATATTTCGGAAATCTCGCAGCGCACTGGCGATAGCAGCCATGTGTATGGCCCTTGCTCATTTTGGGTTGATGAGCGCGGTGCTCTACAGCTTCAATGCGATCGGGCAGATACTAGAAGACACATTCTCTGTGCGACTAGAACTCTTTTCTCAAGAAGCGCAGGGAAAGATTGATGTTGATTCAAGTATATTGAGGTACGAGGGAAATCCAGTCGGCTATACCATCGCAGCAACTGGTCCGGCGATAGCTGGCACCATGTCTCTTGTGGGCATTGATGTCGAGTATCGGCCAGAGATCGTCTACAAATACTTTGAGTCAACCGAGGAGAAAAATCGTACTGAAACATCTGAAGCGTCAAAGTTTTTGTTCACAATGAATTATATATCGACGGCTAGTTTTTCTCGAAGGAGTGGTGGCTGTGAGGTCAACGTAGGAACTGGGGAAAAGACATGCCAGTGGACATTGCTACCCAATGTAGTACAGTCAGAGGATAATACCATTCGTAACTCGCTTTCTCTCTCGAATCTCTGCACTCTTCAAAGCGCCGTCACACTCCACGAAGCGGACGGCATGTTACCTCGTTACACACCACCCGCTTTGGTTGAAAATAGTCAAGCCCCAGGGGAGTACTCTGCCTCGATTGTTGATTGTCCATCCGTTCTGGAACTGGAACAAAAAGCGGATAGGGCGGAGCGTGGCTTACCCAATGGAAGACGGTCAGATGCTTTATGTCGCACTGCCGAAGAACTGGAAAAACTTGAAGCACAAGGGCTGCTAAGTCTACACGTGATTGTTATCCCGTACATTCGTATTCACGGCCAGTGGTTTACCTACCATAACTATATTCCTGATCGTGACAATATGCCGCTATTCCAACTCAAGCTTGATGGCGCAATGCTCAAAACGGCTGCTCGTCTGAAAACTTGTTCATTTTATACGCTTTGGCAAAAAGAAGCCATTGGCTACTAGCGGGTGGTGCGTACATAATATCGATAGCGCAAGGTAAAGCATGAAAAGTAAATATAAAACCACAACTCCTGACCACCCAGTCTTTCGCTGGAAAGGCGTCCTCAAAGCTATGCTCATCGCGCTTCTCTCGGTCGCAGCTCTTCTCGGCCTCATCTTCCTCTACTTCAACCTCCCTGGTCCGGCGCCGCGCGAGGATGTCCGGCTCGGGATGACTTTCTCATCGCGCTACGCGACCGATCTCGGGCTCGACTGGCGCGAGACCTACCTGGCGCATCTCCATGAGCTTGGGATCAAGCAGCTGCGTATCCCGGTCTACTGGGACTTGGTAGAACCGGAGCCTGGCAAAACAAATTATGTCGATGTGGATTGGCAAATTCGGGAAGCCGAGAAAGCTGGCGCCGAGGTGATCCTTGCCGTCGGTCAACGTGTCCCGCGCTGGCCGGAATGCCATATTCCCGCTTGGGCCAAAGAGAAGAGTGTCCTCGAGCGGCAGCAAGCTCTCAAAGGATTCCTGGCCGAGACTATCAATCGTTATGACCAGGAAAAAGTTATCGTTGCATGGCAGGTCGAGAATGAGCCATTTCTCGTCTTCTTTGGTGAGTGCCCGCCACTGGATGTGAAATTCTTGGAAGAAGAGATCGCGCTTGTGAGATCGCTAGATCACGATGCGAAGCGACCGATCTTAGTAACCGATAGCGGCGAGCTCTCTATCTGGACCCGTGCGGCCAAGCGAGGCGATGTCTTCGGGACCACGCTGTACCGCACCATCTACAAGGGCGGCTGGGGCTATGTCACGTACCCCATCGGTCCCAATTTCTTCCGCTTCAAGGAAAAGCTGGTGCGCTTCTTCACCGACCAGACCGATTTTTCGGTCATCGAGCTCCAGGCGGAGCCGTGGGCGCCGGGGTGGGTCGCCGATGTTTCGCTCGAGGAGCAGTTCAAGTCGATGAACGAGCGCCTCTTGGAGGAGCATGTCACTTACGCACGGCGGGTCGGCTTCCGCGACATCTATCTCTGGGGCGGGGAGTGGTGGTACTGGCTCAAAGTGAAAAAGGACTACCCGGCCGTCTGGGAGAAGGGAAAAGAGCTCTTCCGGCAGTATCCCTAGATAGCTATTGAAACAGTTGCTCCCTATGGGTTTTTCTCAACAAGCGACTTTGAAGACTGCAACGGTTGTCAATCTCCTTTTTGTAGTCGGTCTAATTTTTGCCGGGCCTGTCGGGGCATACATCGGGATATTTGATGACGGCTACGTAGCTGAAGGCAATACGAGGGCTGCCAATCTATTGGCCATGGGGCTTGTCTGGCACCTGCTGGCACTTATCTTCGCGCTGCTCTCTTTCAAGAAGCATATATTCTTGCTTTTCAGCCTCTTGGCGTGGGGTATCTTTCTAGGAATTTTACGGGCGTTTATGACCGTATGATTCTCATCCTTGATCACATCCGGAGCGCACATAATGTGGGGGCGCTCTTTCGTACGGCGGATGGCGCCGGGGTAGACCTTATTTACCTCGTAGGGTATACGCCGCAGCCTGCCCAGAAGGAGCTTTATCTTTCGGATGCCGAGAAGGCGATCGCCAAAACCGCCCTTGGGGCGGAGAAGGCTCTTGCGTGGAAATACGTGAAGACGCTTCCGCCACTCTTGAAACGCCTCAAAAAGGCGGACTACACTATAGTAGCGCTCGAGCAGTCGCCTGGAAGTATCGATTACCGGGATCTGAAGCTTGCTCGGGGTGCCGAAGTGGCGCTGGTGGTGGGCAACGAGGTGGAGGGGGTGTCTTCGCGGGTACTCAAGCAGTGTGACCAGACGATTGAGCTCCCCATGCGCGGAGAGAAGAATTCGCTCAATGTCGCGGTCGCTGGCGGTATTGCCTTGTACCACTTGTCGGCTATTCTCGAGGGTGGAGCGGAGAGCGTTTAGGGTGTAGAATCATAATTGCTGGAAATGCGAAACTTTGTCTTTATGGCAAGTACTCAACCCTAAACCCTGTTCGCTTGACCCTAAACTTTTTATGAAAGACAAGAAAATCGCAGTGTTTGATATCGATGGGACAATCTTCAGGAAGAATCTCCACTTCGAGCTCATCAACGAGCTGGCGTGGATGAATATCTTTCCGAGCGAGATCCGCCGCAAGCTGACCGAGGTCTATACCAATTGGCTCGAGCATGAGGGTACCTATGAGGATTATAGGAAAGCCCTCGTCGAGCTTTACGCCAAGCATATCGGCGGTGTGACCGAAGCCCAGGTGCGTGAGGCTGCCAAGATCGTGATCCCGTTCCAGGCCAAGCGCACCTACAACTTCGCCGAGGACCTCATCCGGAAGCTCCGCAAGGAGAATTACCATTTCCTCGCGGTTTCGGGATCGCCCCAGGAGATCGTCGAGGAGTACAATCGCCACTATCTCCATTTCGACCATGTGTTCGGGAGCGTCTATGAGCTTGATGATGAGAAGCGCTATACTGGAATAGCCGAGTTCGAGCCATCCCTCAACAAGGGCGACGTCGTCAAGCAGTATGTCTACGAGCACGGGCTCACGCTCGACGGCTCCTATGGCGTCGGCGACACGGAGTCGGACGGCGGTTTCCTCCGGCTCGTGACCCACCCGATCGCCTTCAACCCCAATCAGAATCTGAAGAGGGTAGCAGAGCGCGAGGGCTGGCGCATCGTCGTCGAGAAGAAAGACGTCGTTTATGAGATCCAGCCGAGCTAAGCATCTCTCCTTATGAACCTCAACGATAAACTCGACAAGTCACTCCGGGCGACCGTCTGGCTGTGGCTCCCGTTCTATGCGTTCTTTGCACTCATCAAGGAGTGGCGCGAGCGGGGCAAGTAGGGTGCGGCGTGTGAAAGCGATCCCCTCGGCCTACATCTGGACTGCCGCGCTCCTCTCCTGGATGGGCGTCATTTTCGTCCTCTCGCATCAGCCGGGAACGGGCAGCGACTGGGAGCCGCCTCTCTGGTATGTCGTCGAGCGGAAGTCGGCGCATGTCTTCGAATACGCGGTCTTGGCGAGTCTCGCTATCGGCTGCTTCCGTTCCTGGTATCGGGACGAGCGCTTCTCGCGCATCCTCCTCCTCGCCTGGGTCCTGGCGGTCGCATACGGGTGCGTCGACGAAGTGCATCAGTCGTTCGTCTTCGGCCGGGGAGCCCGATTGACCGATGTCATGTTTGATGCGGTCGGGGCGACTGCGGCCATCGCGCTCGCGTGGTGGGCACGGCGCACATTCCCATTCTTTCGCCCGCTATGAGCCAATCGCCATTATTGAATCAGCTGCGCATGTGGCGCGATGAGACGGCCCGGACCGAAGGCGTCGAAGGCTATCGCGTCCTCCCCAATGCCGCGCTCGAGGCAATCGCCGCGAGTCTGCCGCGGACCAAGGAGGAGCTCTGCGCCGTGAAGGGCATCAAGGAGGCGAAGTTCCGGCGCTATGGGAAGAAGATTCTCTCCATCGTCGAGTCGCATGCGGGAGACCAGATACAAGCGGTAGGAAACAAGGGACAGGAAACAGGCGATAGGAAACAAGCGACAGGAAACAAGACGGGAGAAATAGGGAATGCAGGTCAGAGGGATGAGCATGCTTTCCGAGTAGCGGGTGTCCAGTCTCCAGTTTCAGAGGCTCTTTCGGTCTCCGATTTTCTCGAGGGGCTCAACCTGGAACTCTCTGGCATGGCCGCTCGCGTCCGAGGCGAGATATCGGAGCTCACTGTGTGGAATCAGAGCTTCGTCTTCTTCTCGCTCAAGGATAGCGCCGATGGGAGTGTGCTCAAGTGCGGCATGCCGTATGCCCGCTACCGCGCGTGCGGTGTCGAGGCCGCGGTCGGAGATGAAGTGATCGTCGAGGGGTACCCCAAGATGTACAAGCCGCGGGGCGAGCTCTCGCTCCAGGTCGGTGTGATCGAATACGCCGGCGAGGGCGCGCTCAAGAAAGCCTATGATGCGCTCTATTGCAAGCTCGAGGCAGCGGGAGTCTTCGCGCCGGAACGCAAGCGCGCGCTACCTGCCTATCCCGAGCGGATCGCGCTCATTACCTCGCGTGACGGAGCGGCCCTCGGAGATTTCACCATGAACCTCGTCCGTGCCGGCATCCATGTTGATTTCTACCCGACGCTCGTCGAAGGTAAGAAAGCAGTCTTTGAGATCGTCCGAGCGATCGAATACTTCAATGCGAACCCCGAACGCTATGACGTCTTGGCGATCGTCCGTGGCGGTGGCAGCCTGGAAAGCCTCCAGGCGTTCAATAGCGAGTATCTCGTCGAAGCGGTGACGCGTTCGGCCATCCCGGTCCTCGCTGGGATCGGCCATGAGCGTGATGTCTCGCTCGCGGCCTTGGCGGCTGACGCGATGGTCTCGACTCCCACGGCGACGGCGCGCGCGCTATCGGACACATGGGAGGCCGCACGCATCGACCTCGCCCGGAAGCGCGAGGGTCTCTTGGCAATCATACAGGCGACGGAGCGCTCGGCTCGGGAGGACGTGGCACGCGCTCAAACCTCGCTCCAAACGTTTCTCGAGCGCGTCCTCCTAGCCGTGACCGAAGCAGAGACGAAGTTCCGGGAAACGATCGCGCCTTTTCCCGAATACTGCCGGCAAGTGGCGGCCCGTCTCGAGAGCAGAGGGGGCCAGTGGCTCGCCCAGACCGAGCACGCGCTCTCCCGGACAGCCGATCGGGTCGCCTCGCTGGCCGAGCGACTCCGTTCGCTCGATCCGGAGCGGGCGCTTCGCTTGGGCTATAGCCTGGTGCGCCAGGAGGGGCGGGTGGTCCGCGATGCCTCTCTGGTCGCGGTCGGCGATGAGCTCCGTATACAACTCGCCCGCGGGACGCTACAATCCAAAGTGACCGATGTGATCCATGACTAAACCTGCTATGAGTCCCAAGAAAGAATCATTGAGCGAATCGCTCCGCAAGCTGGAAGCCATCAGTACTTGGTTTGAGAACCAGGAGGAGATCGACGTGGAGAAGGCGCTTGAGAAAGTCAAAGAAGGCGTCGCCTTGATCAAGTCGAGCAAAGAACGCCTCAAGGAAGTCGAGAACGAGTTTACTGTGGTGAAGCGGGAGCTCGAAGCGGAGTAAGGTTTCGGTTCGCCGACAGCCGCGCCGTCAGTGATATACTGGAGAGTATAGCAATACCAAAACGCATACCCACATGCATCGGTTTACCGGAGATATTTCTATCGTCCTCGGCGGAGCAGCCGGGCAAGGCGTGCAGACTGTCGAGACGCTCCTCATGCAGGTCCTCAAGCGCGAGGGCTACCATGTCTTCGCGTCCAAAGAGTATATGTCGCGGATCCGTGGCGGCTCCAACTCGACCGAGATCCGGCTGACGAGCACCAAGCGCCGTGCGTTCGTGAAGAGGATCGACCTCCTCTTCGCGCTCGACAAGGACGTCGTGCCGCACCTCGAGCATCGGGTCGACTCGTCGACCATCATCATCGGCGAGAAGGCCAAGGTCTGCGAGACCGAGTGTCGCGTCGTCGATATCCCGTTTACCCGCTTCGCGAGCGAGCTCGGCCACCCGATCTATACCAGCACCGTCGCCGTAGGAGTCGTCCTCGGCATGCTCCAGGCCGAGGAAGCGACCTTTCATGAATTCCTGCGAACTCACTTCGCCCGAAAAGGCGAAGAGGTAGTGAAGAAGAATATCGAAGCGGCAGAGAAGGGCTATGCTCATGGCCGGCACATCGCTTTCGTCGAAGGTGTCGAGATCAGCGTGCCACGGAATCAGCCGGCGCAACCCGAGCTCCTCATCGAGGGGATCGATGCCGTGGGCCTGGGGACGCTCGCGGCAGGATGCAACTATATCTCTTCCTATCCGATGTCTCCTGGTACGGGACTCCTCACTTTCCTCGCCAAAGAGGGCAAGGAGTTCGGCGTTGTTGTCGATCAGGCCGAGGATGAGATCGCTGCGATCAATCAGGGTCTCGGGGCCTGGTATGCGGGGGCGCGGGCGGTCGTCACGACGTCGGGCGGCGGCTTCGCTCTCATGAGCGAGGGGATGAGCCTCGCCGGGATGATCGAGACGCCGATCGTCGTTCATATCGGCCAGCGGCCAGGGCCGGCGACCGGGCTCCCCACGCGGACCGAGCAGGCCGATCTCAATCTCGCGCTCTACGCTGGGCACGGCGAGTTCCCGCGCGCCATATTTGCTCCCGGATCACCCGAAGAAAGCTACCAGGCGATGCAGCAGGCGTTTCTTGTGGCGGACCAATACCAGATTCCGGCGGTCGTCCTCACGGATCAATTCATGCTCGATAGCGTCACGACGGTGCAAGAGGCCGATCTCAAGACTTTGCCTGTCACGCAGCATATCGTCGAGACGACATCGGCGTATGAGCGCTATGCTCTCGCCAAAGACGGCGTCTCACCCCGCGGGATTCCGGGGTTTGGGACGGGACTCGTCGGGGTGGATAGCGATGAGCACGACACGGCGGCTCATATCACGGAGAGTCATGCGGTGCGTCTCGAACAGCATGAGAAGCGTCTGCGTAAACTCGTGGAGCTGCGTTCCGTCGCTCTGCCCCCGGTCGTCGTCGGCAACGCCAAGAAAGCCAAGACGCTCGTCGTCACCTGGGGGTCCAACAAGGGCGTGGTCGAAGAAGCGCTCGATATCCTTGGCGACACCTCGCTGGCCCAGGTGCATTTCCCGCAGGTATACCCATTGCCCGCGGCAGGGAAGAAGCTTTTCGGCAAGCGCCAGGTCGTCGTTGTCGAGAATAATGCTACCGGTCAGTTCGCCAATCTCCTCCAGCAAGAGTACGGCCTCACGGTCCATGAACGCGTCCTCCAGTACGACGGCAATCCGTTCGCAGTGGAAGATGTGGTGAAGAAGCTCAAGGCCATAAGTTAGCACATCCCTTATGCTCGACAAGAAACTTTACGACATGCCGCACAAGACCGACATCGCCTGGTGCCCGGGCTGCGGCAATTTCCCCATCTTGAATATCATGAAGACGGCTTTGGCAGAGCTCGATATCCCGCCGACCGAAGCTGTCATCTGTTCAGGGATAGGTCAGGCCGCCAAAGCGCCGCACTACCTTCGGGTCCACTACTTCAACGGGCTCCATGGCCGAGCGCTCCCGCCGGCGACCGCCATCAAGATCGCCAACCCGACGCTTACGGTTCTCGTCGAGAGCGGCGATGGCGATACCTATGGCGAGGGGGGTAATCACTTCCTCCACACCATCCGCCGCAATCCCGACATCACCAATGTCGTCCACAACAATATGGTCTACGGTCTGACCAAGGGCCAAGCCTCGCCGACCAGTGAGAAGGGGATGCAGACGCCGGTCCAAGTCAACGGCGTCGTCCTCGAACCATTCAATCCGATCGCAGTGGCCCTCTCCGCTGGAGCGACCTTTGTGGCGCGTGCCTTTGCGGGCGACGTGGTCCAGGCGGTCAGGATCGTCAAAGAAGCGATCCAGCATAAGGGTTATGCTTTGGTGGATCTCTTCCAGCCCTGCGTCGTCTTCAATAAGCAGAATACCTATCAGTGGTTCAAAGCCAATACCTACTCGCTCGACGCGAGCCATGACCGGAGCGACAAAGCCAAAGCTTTCGAGATCGCGCTCGATTCGACCAAATTCGCCCTCGGCGTGATCTATCAGGAGACCGGCCGTCCCACCTATGAGACGCTCGTCAGATCGGGGAATACCCCGCTTTTCCGAGAGGAACGCGCGTCAGCCAAGCTCGAGACCCTGCTCCAGTCCTACCGCTAAGTTCTCGTTGACCCGCTCGTGCTTTCGTGGTAGAGTCGGTTGTCCTATGTCTATCTCGACTCCCACCCATCGATCGGCTGCGCTGTCGCAGCTCCTCTCCGCCCACCCGGCCTACCGTTTGCGCCAAGTCGAGGAGGCGCTTTTTGCGCCGACGCTCACCCGCTGGGATGCCGTGTCGGTACTCCCCAAAGATGTGCGCGCCGAATTGGAGCGAGCCGTCCCGTGGATGACCCTCGCGGAGAAGCACGTCCTCGCGAGCACCCGGGGTGATACCTACAAGGCGCTCCTCGAAACAGGCGATCACAAAATGATCGAGACGGTTCTCATGCAAAACTCGCGCGGCCACTGGAGCATCTGCGTCTCGTCCCAGGTCGGGTGCGCGATGGCCTGCACGTTTTGCGCTACAGGCAAGATGGGCTTCACGAGGAATCTCTCGGCCGACGAGATCGTCGACCAGTACCGCTTCTGGATGTACTACCTTGCCGCACATCCCGCGCTCGACCAGACGATCACCAATATGGTCTATATGGGGATGGGCGAGCCGTTGGCCAACTATGACAATGTGAAGAGCTCGCTCCAGACGCTCTTGCGCTCCACCGCAATGGGCCCGACTCGGCTGACAGTCTCGACCGTGGGTCTCGTCCCGATGCTCCGCAAGCTCCTGACCGATCCGGACTGGCCGCCGGTCCGCCTCGCCGTGTCTCTCCATAGCGCCGACGGCGAGACGCGCCGGAATATCATGCCCTCGTCCTACCCAGGCTTCCTCGATGATCTTGCTGCTTGGACCGGAGAGTACTTCAAGCGCTTCGCGAGCCGTCGCCGCCACCTCACGTTTGAGTACGTCATGCTCGCGGGCGTCAACGATACTCCCATGCATGCCGACAAGCTGATCCAGTTCGCGCGCAAAGTAGGCAAAGTGAAGATCAACCTCATCCCGTACAACGATACCAAGAGCAAGTACAATACGAGCGAGAGTCGGGCGCTCATCGCCTTCGAGAAACGCCTCCTCGACGCGCGCGTCGATGTCACGCGCCGCCGCACCATGGGGGCCGATATCGCTGCCGCCTGCGGCCAGCTGATCGTTGAGAAAACCAAGGTTTAAGTAAGCCACTATGGACATAAACTATAGACAAAAACAAAGAAAAAGTGTACAATGATAATTCGTACCGTATAAAGCAGATTTTGCCAGAGCGAAGAGGTTTCTAGTTGAGAAGTTTCTTCGCTCTGGCAAAATCTATGCCACAGTCCGTGCCTCCGGCAGAGGTAATTCTTTGGCAATTAGCCAAGAGAGAAATCCATCATGAACGTTGACGTCGGTCTGGACCAAGTCGAAGCCGCGATCAACAAGCTCGGCGGGATCTCGGGCTGGCTAGCGCTTCTCCGCGACGAACTCGAGGTGAAGCCAAAGCCACTCGTCTTTCCCAAGAACGAGCACGGTCACTACCTCGTCGAAGTGACAGGCCGCACCCTAACCAGCACCGCGGAAATCCAGCTTCTCACCGAGCAGCGCTTCTGCGTCGACGACTTCGCCAGGCAGTGCCTCATCTCCAACCGACCCGACTCCTACGATGCCAAGCATCGCTTGGAGGAGGGCAAGGTCTACAGGATAGCCATCGTCCTCGGCCGCGAGATCAAGCAGAACTGCACGATGGCGAACCTGCAGGCGTACGCCAAGCAGTTTGGCTACCAGAAACCACTTGCCGGTCTGATGCCCCGCATCCGTGAATCCGTCACGGACAGGCAAATGGAACAAATGGGTATCTCGTACATTGTGGGTCTCCACGACCCGATCAAGGATTCCGACGGCAATCCGGGCATCCTTGGCGCCTCTAGAGCTGGTGACGGTCGGTGGCTCGATGCGTACTTTGGCAGCCCTGACGGTGAGTGGGGTGACGCTGGGACTGGGTTTTCTCGCGGTTCTGGCCTT
>CAYWVL010000021.1:0-255 GCA_964461975.1 uncultured Bdellovibrionales bacterium
CCCGGGGCACCAAAGCCTCCACGGAATCCACAACGATCACATCGACAGCATTGGAGCGGACGAGTGTCTCGACGATATCGAGTGCCTGCTCTCCGGAATCCGGCTGGGAGATGAGGAGATTGTTCACATTGACGCCGATGCGCTTGGCATATTCGGGATCGAGCGCGTGTTCGGCGTCGATAAAGGCCGCGACACCACCGGCTTTCTGGGCGTTGGCGATAGTATGCAGCGTCAAGGTCGTCTTGCCGGAGGATT
>CAYWVL010000021.1:265-12099 GCA_964461975.1 uncultured Bdellovibrionales bacterium
CGGACCATAGACCTCGACGATGCGACCCCGCGGCACGCCGCCGATACCGAGCGCGATATCCAGGGAGAGCGATCCGGTCGGGATGGCTTCGACATCCACCTTGCGTACATCGCCGAGCTTCATGATCATGCCCTCTCCAAACTTGCCCTTGATCTCATCGACGATGGCATCGATGCTCCGCTTGGCGTCACTGCCTGACTTGTCCTTGGCCATAGACTTAGGTGAAGAAATAATGATTACTCGCCGGCTGGATTTTGTGTATTGGATTCCGGAGACGCCAGCAGATTTTCCCGGGTGTACGTATACGTCTTCTCCTCTGTCACTCCCGCTTCAAGCGGCTCAGGGAGAGCGGAGGAACGGCGGAGGAGCGTGCTCCCGGGATCGCTCGTGACGATAGTAATGCCGGTTTTGACGGGAAAAGCCTCCTGTTTCGAAGGGTCCCAGGAGCCATTCCATACTACCACACCGTCGAGCTCGATTGAGACGCGCTCTACCTTGCGGGCAACCGACAGCTCAACTGAAGCAAAATCCGCCTCGGGCTGAGCGGGCACAGCGCTATTTTCGACGACAATGACGGTTTCCTTGGTCTTGTCGAAACGATTGGTCGCTGAGATACGCAGTGTATTGGCCCCTGGCTGGAGCGTCAGGAGCTCCTGAAATCCACCGGTGGTATTGACGAAGAGCGGCTCCCCATTGAGGTTCACTTGGGCTCCGGGGTCGGTCTCACCGGTGACTGCCACTACTCCCTCGCTGGTCACTGTATCGGGAGTCGGACTCGTGATGACGAGGCGGGGTTCGGCGACAAACGACTGGAGCTCACGGAAGAGGTACCAGAAAGTGCCGAGGAGGATTACCGCCATGGCGACGAGCGCGAGGGTACGCGGCGTCACCACCCAGGCTTGCTGGAGCACGGCCGCGGACGATTGTTTCCGTTCGGTCACCGTCTGTCCAAGGTGCGTGCGGATGTGCTTCTCCTTGTCGTAGAGTTTGACGAAAGCGTCATCCTCCAGGCCGAGATAGCGCGCGTAACTGCGGAGGAATCCCCGCACATACACTTCAGCCGGAAGGCCCCGGTAGTCCCCGCTCTCCAAGGCCTCGAGATACTTCGCTTGGATGCGTGTCGCCTTGGAAATCTCCGCGAGGCTCATGCGATACTGACTGCGGAGCTTGATCAGTTTCTCTCCGAGTGTCAGCGATTCGACTTTTTTTCGGACAAATCCATCGGACATACCATGTTCAAAAAGAAAAAACCACACATCGAAAATGCTTCTCTGACTAACAAGGTAGCATAGGAGAGATCAGCCGGCACGTCAAACGGCTCCCCTCGTACCTTTTCGTTCGGATTGTGTATTATCGGCGGTGCGTCAGGCCTGCCACTTGTCTCGAGCAACCTGGTCAGCCATCGGATCGTCGCCGTACTGGGGTGCGGCCGGAGCGCCATCGCCGCCCTCGCGCGGGACGAGCACGGTCCGCCGCTTATTCTCCTCGATACTGATGATGCCTCGCTCTTCGAGCATATCGGTGATGCGGGCGGCCTTGGGGTAGCCGATCTTGAGATACCGCTGGAGGTATGTCGTCGAGACTTTCTGCGTCTTGATGACGAGGGCCTTGGCCGCATTGTAGATGGATTCATCATCATCCGCATCGAGCGGCGTATCGAGATTGAGCGGGATCGCGTCAGTCTCGCTCGGCGCCTTGTCGCTCGCGCCGATATCTTCCCCGATCTCGTCCCATCCGTTCCGCGTTTTCTGATCGATCAGGAAATGTACTACCTTCTTGACTTCGTCCTCGGAGACGTAGACGCCCTGGATGCGCTGGAGACTGGAGGCCTCGGCCGATGAGTAGAGCATATCGCCGCGGCCCAAGAGTTTCTCGGCACCGCCGGTGCCGAAAATCGTGCGCGAGTCGATCTGCGTCTTGAGCTGGAACGAGATGCGAGCCGGGATATTGGCCTTGATGAGTCCGGTGATGACATTGACCTCCGGCCGCTGGGTCGCAAGGACGAGGTGGAGTCCGACCGCGCGCGCCTTCTGGGCGAGACGCACGATGAGGCCCTCTACTTCCTTGCCATGAGCCATCATGAGGTCGGCCATCTCGTCGATCACGATAACGACCTGCGGCAGGCGTTCGAGGTATTCTTCCTTGGTCGTATTGGTCTCCTGATCAAACGTCCGTTTCTTCTCGCCACGGAGGAGCTTCTCGCGATACGAGAAGAGGTCGCGCGACCCGACGCCCTCGAGCACTTTGTAGCGGCGTTCCATTTCGCCGAGCGCCCACTTGAGGGCATTGACCACCTTATGGCTATCGACGATCACATCGGTCTTGAGGTGCGGGATACTGCGATAGAGCGAGAGCTCCACACGCTTGGGATCGACCAGGATGAGTTGGAGATCTTCGGGCGAATTCTGGTAGAGGAGCGAGAGGATGAACGTGTTGACGCACACGCTCTTCCCGGAATTGGTCGCGCCGGCGATGAGGACATGCGGCATCTTGGCGAGGTCGGCATAGATCATCCGGCCGGAGACATCCTGGCCGAGCACCAGCGTCAGATTGGAGGAACGGCCGCGGAACTCCTTTGACTCGAAGAAGTTGCGCAGGCGAATCGTCGCTTTGGTCTTATTGGGCACTTCGATGCCGATGAGCGACTTCCCGGGAATCGGAGCCTCGATACGCACCTGGTGAGCGGCGAGCGCGAGCGCGAGATTATCATTGAGCGCGGTGATGCGCGACAGTTTGACGCCGACTGCCGGACGGAAGGTGTACTGGGTGACAGTCGGTCCCTCCTGTACCTCGCCCGGCTCCACCTCGATGCCGAAGTACTTGAGCGTGCGGATGATAATATCCTGATTCTGGGCGATATCGCCGCCGCGGCCGGTCTCCTCCGAAGCTGCCAAGAGATCCGCCGGCGGGGTTTCCCAACGGCGGCTCATGCGAGGACGCTTGGGCCGGATATACGCGGGGACCAGGACGCTCTCATCTTCTCCCGACGCGTCATCAAGAGAGGCTGATTCGTTCTCGGCAACGCCCGATGTGTCTTCATCTCCGACAAAACGCACTTTCCCGATATTCTGATCTTCAAGGTTAGCGGCGGTCGGTGCCGGTTGAGCGACTGACTCCTCGGCTGGCGCCGACTGATCAAAAGCATGTTCAAGCGAGAGCGCGGCCGGGGCTTGCGGTTCTGGATTGGCAGCCGCCTCCCCCTCAATCGTCTCCGCGGCTGACGTTTCATCGGCTGGCGCTCTGAAGCGAGCCAGAATTTTCTCGAGATAGGTATAGAGCGAGACGTTGAAGGCGGCAATGACGCCGATGGCAAAGAAAGTGAGAAGGACCACCGTGCTCGCTACTTTGCCCATGGCGCTGTTCATGCCCACGACGAGCCAATAACCGAGATATCCGCCGCCCATGCCATCCGCCGCGACCCGTTCGAGCTCTTTCTTGGTGTCGCCAAGAAAGAGGTGGGACAGGCCGAGGACCGATACGAAGGCAATCGCAAGCGCCGTGTATTTGACGATGTCACGAAAGTCCGTCTCTCGGTGACGGAAAAGCATGACGCCAACCAATGCGAGAAGCGGCGGCAAGAGCCAACGGCTCCACCCGACCGCTATGCCGAGCCATTCGTCGAGCGTGTCGCCGAACACTCCGGCCTGGCCGATGAAGCCGAGGAAGAAGAGAATAGCCAGCGCGAAGAGGAGGATGGCAACGATCCCCCGCTTGGCCTCGGGCCCGAGAATTGGTTTCAGTTCCTCTTCAGCTTTGGCTTCGGTTTTCTTTTTGCGTCCCATAAACAAAATCAAGCGGCTTCCTGCTGATCACGATCAATTCCATTCGCCGCCAACTGTTGCTTGAGGGAGCGTCTTTCCGCAACGAGCGCCTCGTAATCCATCGCTCCCCCTGCCTGAAAAATTGCTTCTATTTCTTCCAGTCTCGCCTCCCAAGCCGCAACCTGCTTGGCCCGTTGCGCGTCGGCATCCTCCCGCCTGCCTCCCGGACGGACCTCATTGATGCGATCGATAGCGGGGATGCGTGACGGATCTTCGATACTCATAGAGAAAATCATTAGCGACTACCCCCTCATTTTAGCATCTCCCGAGAAAGAAAACAGCCCTCAAACAGGGGCTTTTGGACAGGCAACGGCAGGAAAGGGTGCTAGGCTTTCCCCTCGGTCCCCTGCTCTAGCTGGGTGATGAAAGCAGCCATCGAGGCCTCGGCTTCAGCCGCTGCCTCGCTGATAGCCGCGTCGTGCCCCGCCTGAGCGAGAGTATTGTCGGCTACAACCTGGGCTAGAGCCTTACCTGCTTCATCAGCAACCCGATTGGCCACATCATTGGCCTCCGTCGCACGCGCCAAGAGGGCGTCGATGGCGGCCTGGTCAGGGAGTACATTGGGGGATCGCATAGCGCATCAGGATAGAGCAATTATTCCATCGCCATCATACTTGGCCGCGCAGGTCTGGCTGCGGCCGGAGCAGGCGCCGGCGCCTCTGGAGGAGCCGTCACCTGCGCTTCGGCTGCGGGCGCTCCTGGCTGCGGCGCTCCTTCCGGAACCGACGCTTCCGCCTGAGGCTCACGTTTCTCTTGGCCGACTTTGTGGGCTTCCAGATTGCGGTTGCGATCCCCGAGATCACGGATCTCGTCCTGGATATCCTTGAGCTGCGCCCCGAGCTTCTTGAGGGTCGCGGCATGTTCGCGGGTCTTCTGACTGATCTGTTTGAGCGATTTTTCATAAAGCTCCTTGCTCGCCCCCTTCAGCTTGGGAATTTCCTGGGCCAGCTGACCTCCTGCCGTGAGGAGCTCTCTCGAAACTGCCTCAAGTTTCAACTTGGCATCCATGACGTCTTTTTCCTTGAGTCGAAGCTTCTCAATAGCCTCTCGGTTGGCCTCCTGCTTCGCTTCGACGCGATCATTGATGCGTTTCATCGCCGCTTCGCGCTTCGCCTGATGCTCCCGAAACTCGGCCTGCAAACGACCCGACTCGATACTCTGGACGCCCCCCTTGCCACGAGCTTCGTCGGCCAGTTTCCGCTGCTCGGCTATTTCTCCCTGAGCCATACGGACATGCTCCTCGGATACGGTCATCCCGAGACTCGTCATCTGCTCCTGGAGTTTTTTCAGTCGCTCCTCCCCGGCCTGGGCCGCCTCGTCGAAACGCTTTGCTTCGGCCGCCCGAGCACTCTCTTTCTGCTGCGACCCCTGGAGACGCGGCTCGACAAAGCGAGCCTCGACGTCTTCCCGAAGGATCCGTATCCGATCCATGGCATTCTGGACCGGTTCAGAGCTCGTGACCTTCTCGTAGGCTGCCTTGAGAAACTTCTTTGTGCCCTCGGAAAACTTCTGCCACCCTCTCCCCCAAGCACTCGTGGGCGGGATTTCGGTCGTACGAGTCTCGCGTGGCTCGGCGCGGATATCGAGCGCTTCTCCTGTGGGCGGCTCAACCGGTGCGGCTTCGGAAACGACCTTGGCCTGAGCTGCTTCGGGTGCCTCGTCGAGCGGCGCCAGCTCAAGACCACCGGCCTTCTCGTCCGCTTTTTTCAAAGCCTCCGCGTCAAATTGCTCGAATGTCGGCATAACGGGATGAGTATACTCCAATATCGCCATTTTACCACACCGAGGCGTTTCCTCGACTGCCTACCGACAGCGCTCGGAACCAGCTGCGCCCCTCATGGCTATTCGTCTTTGCGAGCACGACGCGCCCAAGCTCCAAGCACGGCCTCGCTTTCTCCTTGGGCTGCCGCTTCCAAAGCGTCCAGGCCTGTTTCGCCCATGTCAAACGCCGCCTGGAACTCATGGCGGAGCCGTCGCTTGAGCTCGATAGGGCTCATACCCTGCCGCACGTAGTGGGCATAGATGGGAGAACGAGCAAAATATGCTGCCATATTATCCATGTACTGCTGGGCCAGTCCAGGCTCAGGATCGACGAGCTGGCCATCAGTTCCGATTTTCGGTAGGAAGTCCCTCAATGAATCAGCTGCGTTGGCGAGCTCCTGATGCTCGGATCCCGGTTCGCGCTCCTGCTCATACAGGCGCGGATTCTCGGCCAGTGTCTGATACGCGAGCCGCTTCGGCCACGCGCGCGAGGCCCCCTCCGGATGCTCGCGCCGAAAGAGCTCATCAAGCTGCCGCTCCCCTGCTTCATGTACTCGCGATACCTGCTCTCTCAAGCGCTCGACCGCTTCCCTATCGCCAGACTCGGCCGCCAAACGCCATTCGTCTGCAAGCTGCTGCTCCAATTCATCTGGCGTATAGTCAGCGAGATAGGCAGCATAGAAGGGTGACTGCGCAAGCTGCTTGGCTAGCTGTTCGGCCGCGCTTCTCGTCTCAAATTCTCGCCGCTCCTCGGCATGGTCAGACGAGACAGCGAGCCGCTCGGCAACCCGCCCTGTATCGCGACTCATCCAACGCGCGAGACTGGATGATGCCGCAAGTATGGATTCGAGCTGCCGGAGCGAACGATCAGCCTCCTGCCAAGTCGCAACGTCTCGCCACTCGAATTTCGGCCGGAAAGGATCCTCTGGCAAGAACGGGGCCTCCGCGACCGACTGGAGGAATTTTTCCGCCGCGTTCTGGGTCGAGCCGTCACTCTGCCGTCCTGGAATTTCGTGCATAGCGCTCCAAAAAATGTAGGTGCCCCAATTCTAGCACGGCGATACCTTGGAAAAGAAAAACAGCCCGGGGAGGGCTGTTCTTCTCGCGTCTGCGGAAAAGCTTAGCGCTTCTCCTGACCTTCGCGATAACCGGTACCGGCCGGGATGAGGCGTCCGATGATGACGTTCTCCTTGAGTCCGCGCAAGCGGTCCTCTTTGCCCTGGACAGCGGCATTGATGAGGACGCGAGCGGTCTCCATGAAGGAGGCCGATGAGAGGAAGGATTCCGTCGAGAGCGCCACCTTGGTGATGCCGAGCACCATGGCTTCGCCGGTCGCCGACTCGCCCTTGGTCGCTTCGGCCTCGCTATTGGCCTCGAGGAACTGGTCCTTCTCCACGATATCGCCCGGGAGGAGGATAGTGTCGCCGGGATTGACGACGCGGATGCGCGAGAACATCTGGCGGATGATGACTTCGATATGCTTGTCGTTGATGCCTTCACCCTGGCTGGCGTAGATCTCCTGAATCTCGCGGATGATGTAGCGGTGGACCGCTTCCTGACCCATGACCTCGTGGAGCTTCTTCAGGTCGACGTGACCCTCGGAGAGGATAGCGCCTTGGCCGACGAGATCGCCGACTTTGACTTTGACCGCGGCATTGACGGGGGCGGAGTACTCGTACTCCTGCTTGTCATTACCGAGGACCGTCACTTTGACGACCTTGGTCTCTTTGACGATCGATTTCACCTGGCCATCCACTTCCGAGAGGATCGCTTCCGTCTTGGGGGTACGGGCCTCGAAGATTTCTTCGACACGTGGGAGACCCTGGGTGATGTCAGAACCGGCGACACCACCGACGTGGAACGTACGCATGGTGAGCTGGGTACCCGGTTCGCCGATCGCCTGAGCAGCGACGACACCGACCGAGGCGCCAAGCTCGACCAGGGCATTGCGGCCGAGGTCCAAGCCATAGCACTTGCGGCACACGCCGCGCTGCGAGCGGCAGGTGACGAGGGTGCGGATCTTGACCTGCGGGATGCCGGCGCGTTCGATCTCCTTGGCCTGTGCCTTGGTGATGAGTGCCCCCTTCTTCGCGATCACTTCTTTGGATTCAGGATGCTTGACCGCTTCCATGGCGACTCGTCCCTCGACTCGCGAGGCAAACGAGACGCCGACCTTATCGGAATCTTCGCGGTAGAGGAATGCGCCCTCGGTATCGCCGCAGTCTTCGTCACGGACGATGATATCCTGTGACACATCGACGAGACGACGAGTGAGGTATCCGGCAGTCGCGGTACGGAGCGCGGTGTCAGCCATACCTTTGCGGGCGCCGTGCGTCGAGATGAAGTACTCGAGAACGTTGAAGCCTTCCTTGAAGCAGCTCTTCACCGGGAGCTCGATCGTCTCACCGGTCGGGCCGGCCATGAGGCCTTTCATACCGGTCATCTGCACGACGACGGATTCCGAACCACGAGCCTTGGAATAGACCATGGAGTAGACCGGACCTTCCTTGTCGAGCGATTCACGGACAGCATCGGTAATTTCGTTCTTCGTTTCATTCCAGATCTCGATGACGCGGTTCTTGCGCTCATCATTGGTGAGGAGACCCATGTTGTACTGGTCCTTGACGAGCTTGACCTTCTCTTCGGCGAGAGCGATGAGCTTCCCCTTCGCCTCCGGCACCTTGAGGTCGTCAATGCCCCAGCTGATGCCTGACTTGGAGACGGCCCGGAACGCGAGATCCTTGAGACGGTCAGCGAAGCGAGCGGCCTCGTCCTGACCCAAGGTCTCGAGAATGCGGGTCATGAGCGCGCGGAGATCCTTCTTGGTCATCTCTTCATTGACGAAGCGGAGCTCCTCGGGGAGAACGTCATTGAGAAGCACTCGCCCGACGGAAGTCTCAATGAGCGCGCCCTGCCACGGGAGCCGAATCTTGGCATTGACCGCCACGACCTTGGCCTCGTACGCGAGGATCGCTTCGTCCATCGAGCTGTAGGCACGGCCTTCGCCCTTGGCTCCCGGCTTGATATGTGTGAGGTAATACGAACCCAACACCATATCGAGAGTCGCCGAGACGATCGGCTCTCCCGAAGCCGGCTTGAGGAGGTTCTTGGACGAAAGCATGATCGTGGCCGACTCTTCGCGCGCCTCAACGGTCAAGGGGACATGGACTGCCATCTGGTCACCGTCGAAGTCGGCGTTGAACGCGGTACAGACCATCGGGTGGAGACGGATCGCTTTCCCTTCGATGAGGACCGGCTGGAACGCCTGGATCGAGAGACGGTGGAGGGTCGGAGCGCGGTTCAGGAGCACGTAGTGGTGCGGGATGATTTCGTCGAGGATCTCATAGGCTTCCTCGGTCTCGGCATCCACCATCCGACCAGCGGTGCGGACGTTGTGCGCCAGCTCCTTCTCAATGAGCTTGTTGATGATGAATGGCTTGAAGAGCTCCAAGGCCATCTTCTTGGGAAGACCGCACTGGTAGAGCTTGAGCTTGGGACCGACCACGATAACCGAGCGACCGGAGTAGTCGACACGCTTCCCGAGGAGGTTCTGGCGGAAGCGTCCCTGCTTGCCTTTGAGCGCGTCAGCCAAGGAGCGCAAGGGGCGCCGCTGACCGGTCGCGGCTGCGGTCGAAGCCTGACCGCGGCGGGCGGAGTTGTCAAAGAGCGCGTCCACTGCCTCCTGGAGCATGCGCTTCTCATTGCGCGTGATCACTTCGGGCGCGCCGATCGCGATGAGCTTCTTGAGACGGTTGTTGCGGTTGATGACGCGGCGATAGAGGTCGTTGAGGTCCGACGTCGCGAAGCGGCCTCCATCGAGGGCCACCATCGGGCGGAGATCCGGCGGAATGACCGGGATGACGGTCGGGAGCATCCACTCGAGCTTGAGTTCGGCTTTCTCGAACCCCTGGAGCACCTTGAGGCGCTGGAGGAGCTTCTTCTGATCGAGCGAGTCATCCTCAGAAACATCGCCCTTGAGATCCTCGACGAGACTGTTGATGTCGAGCTTCTCGAGGATCTTGCGGACAGCCTCGGCGCCGATCCCGGCGGTGAAGACCTGGCCGAAGCGGCTCGAGAGGTTGAAGTACTCCACTTCCGAGAGGATCTGGTACGGCCGGAGGTTCTTGATGTCTTCCTTGGTGGAGCGATACTGCTCTTTGAGGTCCTCGAGGATCTTCTCGAGCTTGGCCTCGTCTTTCTCTTCGGCGCGGAGCTCCTTTGACTTCGCTTTGTACTCCTTCTCCAAGGCCTCAAGCGACTGCTCCTTGAGGTCTTCCTTCACTTCGGTGATGACATAGGCCGAGAAGTAGATCACCCGCTCGAGATCCTGCGGACCGATGCCGAGCGCGAGGCCGATCTTGGACGGGACGCCGCGAAGGAACCAGATATGAGAGACCGGCGTAGCCAGCTTGATATGGCCCATGCGCTCGCGCCGGACGATGGCGCGCGTCACTTCGACGCCGCACTTGTCGCAGACGATGCCCTGGTAGCGGATGCGCTTGTATTTGCCGCAGTAGCACTCCCAGTCTTTCGAGGGGCCGAAGATGCGCTCGCAGAAGAGACCATCCGGCTCGTAGCGCTGGGTGCGGTAGTTGATCGTCTCAGGCTTGGTGACTTCGCCCTTGGACCACTGGAGGATATCCTCCGGCGAGGCGAGCGTGAGCTTGACTGAGTCGAAGTCGCTCACCTTGGTAATGTTTTCGATTGGTTGTGTCATAGGGGTAAGCGTTAGACGGTTTCAAGATCATCTTCTTCGTCCCCCTCGCTCACCGTCTTGGCTCCCTTGAGCTCGACATTGAGACAGAGGCCCTTGAGCTCGTTGACGAGCACGTGGAAGGAAGCCGGAATATTGGGGCTCTTGATCGGTTCGCCCTTGATGATCGATTCGTACGCTTTCGAGCGGCCCAAGACGTCGTCAGACTTGATGGTGAGCATCTCCTGGAGCGTATGCGCCGCACCATACCCTTCGAGCGCCCACACTTCCATTTCTCCGAAACGCTGTCCGCCGAACTGCGCCTTGCCGCCCAATGGCTGCTGGGTGATCAGAGAGTACGGCCCGATCGAGCGCATGTGGATCTTGTCGTCAACGAGGTGGTTGAGCTTCATGATGTACATGACGCCGACGGTCGACTCATTGTCATAGGCCTCGCCGGTCTTGCCGTTGATGAGGCGGATCTTGCCGTGCTCGGGAAGCTTGGCTTCTTTGAGCTGCGCTTTGATATCCGTCTCCGAAACACCGTCCAAGGACGAGCTTGCCACCTTGTAGCCGAGGCGAGAGGCCGCCCAGCCGAGATGCGTCTCGAGGATCTGACCGATGTTCATACGCGACGCGACACCCAGAGGATTGAGGATGACGTCGACCGGGGTGCCGTCCGGAAGGTACGGCATATCCTCCACAGGAGCGATGTGCGAGATGACACCTTTGTTGCCGTGGCGGCCGGCCAGCTTGTCACCGACCTGGATCTTGCGGAGCTGGGCGACCGAAACCTGAATCTGCTCGAAGACGCCCATCGGGAGCTTGTCACCCTTCTCGCGGGAGAAGATCTTCACATCGACGACCTTGCCGTGCTCCCCGTGCGGGAGGTAGAGCGAAGAGTCCTTCACGTCGCGCGACTTCTCGCCGAAGATGACGCGGAGGAGCCGCTCCTCGGCTGTGAGGTCGCCCTCGCCCTTCGGCGTGATCTTGCCGACGAGGATATCGCCCGAAGAGACCTCGGCGCCGATCCGGATGATGCCGTTCTCGTCGAGATGCTTGAGCCGGTCTTCGCCGATATTGGGGATATCGCGAGTCACGACTTCAGGCCCGAGCTTGGTGTCGCGTACATCGATGGAGAAGTCCTCGATATGGATCGAGCTCCAGCGGTCCTTCTGGACGACGCGTTCCGAGAGGATGATAGCGTCTTCGTAGTTGAAACCTTCCCATGGGATGAAGGCGACAAGCATGTTCTGTCCGAGAGCGAGTTCGCCATGTTCGGTCGAGGCGCCGTCAGCGAGGAGGTCGCCCTTCTCGACTTTCTGACCCTTGGTGACGCGCGGCACCTGGTTCATCGAGGTGAACGCGTTGGATTTTTCGAAACTCTGGAGAGCGTACTCGCGGTCGGTGTACTCCTTCTTGGCGCCAGCCGGGGCCTTGGAGCGCACCACGATATGCTCGGCGTCTGCTTCGACGACCTCGCCAGCCTCGAGTGCGAGGACGACTTGCCCGGAGTCGCGAGCGGCCTTGTCCTCGATGCCGGTGCCGATGGTCGGCGC
>CAYWVL010000021.1:12109-14561 GCA_964461975.1 uncultured Bdellovibrionales bacterium
GACGCAGGAGACAGCCTGGCGCTGCATGTTGGAACCCATGAGGGCGCGGTTGGCGTCATCGTGCTCGAGGAACGGGATGAGAGCGGTCGCGATCGAGATGCACTGCTTGACTGAGACGTCGACGTAGTCGATGGTGTCGGCTTCGATCGTTTCCGGGTGCCCCTTCACGCGGGCTTCGACCATCGGTTCGGCGATATTCCGATGCTCATCGAGGACGATGCCGGCATGCGCGATCGACTTCCGGTCCTCGACGATGGCGTTGAGGTACTCGATCTCGAGCGTGACAAACGGCTTCACCTTGACCTGCTTCCCCTTCATTTCCTTGGCGACCTTGGCGGCTGTCTCCGCGGTCAGCATCTCGCCAACCTTGCAACCGGCGATGGCCTCGGCGAGGATGCGGTGCTCGAGCTCGGCTGCGACTGCCTCGACTTCTTTCTTGACGATAAGGTAGGGCGTCTCGAGGAATCCGTATTCATTGACGCGGGCATAGGTAGCGAGATGTCCCACGAGACCGATGTTCGGACCTTCGGGAGTTTCGATCGGGCAGATGCGGCCGTAGTGGCTGTGGTGGACGTCACGCACTTCGAAACCGGCGCGCTCGCGGGTGAGACCGCCAGGACCCATCGCGGAGAGGCGGCGCTTGTGCTCGAGCTCGGCCAGCGGGTTGACCTGGTCCATGAATTGCGCCAGCTGGGAGCTCGAGAAGAACTCCTTGATCGAGGCCGCGACCGGACGCGGATTGATGAGCTGCCCGGGGACGACCGTCGCGACATCGCAGGTACTCATGCGGTCCTTGATATTCCGGACCATGCGGTAGAGTCCGACGCGGAGCTTGTTCTGGATGAGTTCGCCCACGGCGCGCACGCGGCGGTTTCCGAGGTGGTCGATATCATCGGCCTTGCCTTCTGGATCATTGTTGAGGCGGATCACCTCGCGGATGATGAGGGCGAGATCCTCGACATTGAGGACGCGGTTCTCCTCGATATCCTTCCTGTCCACCTCGAGCCGCTGGTTGAGCCGGTAGCGACCCACCGCGCCGAAGTCGTAGCGCTCGAAGTTGAAGAACATGGCGTCGATCATCTGCTTGGCGTTCTCCTCGGTGGCGAGGTCGCCCGGGCGGAGGCGCTTGTACACCTCGCGATAGGCTTCACCCCGATCGCTCGTCGAGTCCTTGAGGAGGGTCGTCTCGATGAATTTCACTTCGCCCTGGTCGATATCAGCAAAGGCCTTGCGGATCTCCTTGTCGGTCTGGCCGAACGCCTTGAGGAGGGTGGTGATAGGGAGCTTGCGCTTCCGGTCGATCTTGACCGAAATGACGCCGTCGAGGTCGGTCTCGATCTCGAGCCAGGCGCCGCGGTTGGGGATGATCTTGGCGCCAAAGAGCTTCTTCCCCTTCTGGTACTCCATGGTGAAGAAGACACCCGGGGAACGGATGAGCTGCGAAACGACGACGCGCTCGACGCCGTTGATGATAAAGGTACCGCGCTCGGTCATGAGGGGCACTTCGCCGAGGTAGATCTCCTGCTCCTTCACTTCGCCGGTCTTCTTCATGACGAGGGTCGCCTTGGCCCGGAGGGGCGCCTCATAGGAGATATTCTTGGCCTTGGCGACCGTGGTCGAGTACTTGGGCTCGTCGAGGTAGTACTGGTCGAGCGTGAGCTCGAGGTCCTTGCTAGCGAAATCCCCGATCGGGTTGATCTCATCGAGTAGCTCCTGGAGACCCTTGTCCCAGAACCACTTGTACGAGGCCGTCTGGACCTCGATCAGGTCCGGCAAAGACACCGTGATCCGATTCTTGAAAAACTTCCGCTTCGAGAGGGACGAGCTCGTCCCGATCGCATCCTTCACCCGCAAACCCTTGGTGCCCTTGGTCATAGAAAAAACGCCCACGGCCGCGGCTTCCTTGGCGAAAAAGAAAGCCGGTCCAGTAGGGAACTATTGGATTACTTGTGTCCCGAAAAGCCCTCGATACATCACCCGTACTTTAAGCTTTTGAGTCCGTCGAGCCTGTGCTCCCGAGAACGTCTTCGAAGCTCCCAACCTTGAGCTTTGAAGAGATTCCCGGTACCTGCTGCAATGTTTCGACGGACCTCAATCGTGAAATCGAAAACTTTCGCAAAGGTACTTCCTACCCTATCAAATGAGCCAAAACTTGTCAACAGAGTACAAAAACTCGCGGCTCTCGCGGGCCTCGGTCAGACAAATTTAGCTATTTTTGGTTGTTTTGGCTTGCACACTGACACTCCAATTATATACCTGCGCCACGGTTTGAGCAATTTTGACGCTCGTGAAATTGTCCGAAACCCCGGTTTCAAGCCGAAAATCTGCGATGTCAGCCGGCTGCAAGCCGTGGGCCTGGAGCAGTCCCTGGATCGCCTCGAAAAGCTGCCGGCCCATATCCCGACTCTCGGACCACGTTTTGGTCGCCACCACCTTCCCCTCCTGGAGAAGC
>CAYWVL010000022.1:0-8683 GCA_964461975.1 uncultured Bdellovibrionales bacterium
GCGAAGGGGTTATCGTCGCAAACAAAGAAGATCTGCCATCGCTCGTCACCTACCCAGCCCTTGTTCAAGAATTCGTCGACTCGAGCGCCGGCATCCCCGGCGTCATGCATGGACTCCACGATCTCCGACTCATCTATTCAGATGAGGAGTTCCTCTATGCCTATTACCGCACACCCAAGGCAGGCAGTTTTCTTGCCAACGTGTCACAAGGAGGCACTCAGACCATGATTCCAAAAGAATCGATCCCCGCCCCTGTCTGGCCAATAGTCACCGCTGTCCAGGCCTATTACGCAAAGTTCTCTCCGAAGATTTATACGATTGATCTCATCTTCGACCCTTCGGGTAGACCATGGATAGTAGAGCTCAACACCATGCCAGGGCTCTATCCGGACGAATCAGAGCGGCCGCATATCGAGGACCTTTACCTTGCTATCATCAATGTGCTTAAGCAGGCAGCTTGAAGAAATTAGCATGTCCGCACCAAGACTCATCATAACGGCCGACGACTACGGGATGTCCCCTCGGTTCAACCAGGCTGTCCATGAGTTGGCACGCTCCGGTGTCATAACCGGCGCTTCGATCATGGTCCGCCGGCCTCATCTAAACCCCGCGACTATACAGGCGCTTCCTATCTCCCTTGGGCTCCATCTCGAACTCGAACCAACCTCACCTCTTGAGGAAGTCGGGTCGCAAATTGCCCGCTTCAAACATCTATTTGGCCGCCTCCCCGCCTATCTCGATGGGCATCAGCATCAGCACTTGGCTCCCCAACATTTTCAGGCAGTGATGCTGGCAGCCCAAAGACACCATCTTCCCGTCCGCTCGCGCTTCGCGGAGGATCGCGCCATTCTCAAATCCGCCGGGATTCCCACTCCGGAAAACTTCATCTCATGGCATCCGGACCGGATCGACACACTGAAAGAGCGCATGCTCGAGGCAAGAAAGTTTTCGGTCAGCGAACTCGTCGTCCATCCTGGCTATTTCGATCCAGCCTGTGCCTACCCGTACAATCGCGAGCGTGAGCAGGAGCTCGACTTCCTCAAAGGTCAGATCTTCAAAAAGCTACTCGCGCCATTTGAGTCGATTTCCTATTCTCAACTTGGCAAGAGCTGATTTCTTCCAAAAACCGGGCTTTCATGCTATAACAAAGGCACCTTAGAGTGCTATTTATGCTTTATTGGAGCCCAAAACAAGCCTTTTCTCGTCCCCGCTTCCGCAGGCGCAACCCGGCCTCCGACCTCGTCATGACGGGCGGACCCAGACGCTCCTGGCGTGAGTGGCCATGGAAGAAGATTTTCCGGGTGCTCGGTGCGCTCGCGCTCGTCGGCGTCGTCTTCGTCGGGGGTGTCTTCGCCTACTTCGCCAAGGACCTCCCCAGTCCGGACAATTTCCGCGACCGCATCGTGGTCGAGTCCACCAAGATCTATGACCGCACCGGCTCCCACCTCCTCTATGAGGTGCATGGTGAGGAGAAGCGTACCGTCATCCCCTTCGCGGATATCCCGGACGTTGTGAAATTTGCCACCATCTCCCTCGAGGACGAGGACTTCTACAGCCATTTCGGTATCAAGTTCACCTCGATCGCCCGCGCTCTCCTCAAGGACCTCATCACACTCGAGCGGGCCCAGGGCGGATCGACCATCACGCAGCAGCTCGTCAAGAACGCCCTCCTCTCCAACGAGAAGTCCATCGCCCGCAAAGTGAAAGAGGTCATTCTCGCTTTCGAACTCGAGCTCAAGTACTCCAAAGACGAGATCCTCGAGATGTATCTCAACGAAATCCCGTACGGATCCAACGCCTACGGTATCGAGGCAGCTGCCCGCACCTTCTTCGGGAAGTCGGCCCGGGAGCTCTCGCTCGACGAGGCGGCGCTCCTCGCGGCGCTCCCCCAAGCGACCACCTACTACTCACCCTACGGATCGCGTACTGAGGCGCTCTCAGGCCGCCAGACCTTCACCTTGCGCAAGATGGCCGACCTCGGGTATATCACCCCCGAGCAGCGCGACGAGGCCATCGCGGCTGATACATTGGCCAAGATCCAGCCCCAGAAAGACATCATCGCGGCACCTCACTTCGTGATGTACATCAAGGAGTACCTCCAGGAGAAGTTCGGGGACCGCGCCGTCGAGGAAGGCGGTTACCGTGTCATTACGACGCTCGACTGGGATAAGCAGCAGGCGGCCGAAAAGGCCGTGCGCGAGGGCGCCGAGAAGAACAAGGCCTGGAGAGCCTCCAATGCGGCCCTCGTCGCCCTAGACCCCAAGAATGGCCAAATTCTCTCCATGGTGGGTTCCAAAGACTACTTCGATGCCTCGATCGATGGCCAGGTCAATGTCGCGACGAGAGAGCGCCAACCGGGGTACTCCTTAAAGCCCTATGCATACCTGACCGCCTTTACCAAGGGCTATACGCCGGAAACAATCCTCTACGATACCGAGACCGAGTTTGACACGGCCGGCGAGGAGAAGAGCTACAAGCCCCAGAACTACGATGGGAAATTTCGAGGCCCGCTCCCCATGAAGGAGGCGCTCGCCCAGTCGCTCAATATCCCCGCCGTGAAGACCCTCTACCTCGTCGGCGTCCCCGAAGCGATTCAGCTCGCCAAGAGCCTCGGGATCCAAGGACTCAATGATCCGGCCCGCCTCGGTCTTTCGCTCGTCTTGGGCGGCGGCGAAGTACGCCTCCTCGACCATGTCCACGCCTACGCTACGCTTGCCAACAACGGCGTGAAGCAGCCGCTTTCGGCCATCCTCCGCATCGAGGATGCCCGGGGCACGACGCTCGAGGCCTATGCCGACACGCCTGGAGAGCGCGTCATCGATGAGAAATACGTCACCATGCTCCGCCATGTCATGTCGACCAATAGTTACCGCGCACCCGTCTTTGGAGACAAGAGCCCGCTCCGCTTCGACGACCGCGACGTCGCCGCCAAGACCGGCACCACCAACGAATTCCGCGATGGCTGGGTGCTCGGCTTTACCCCGTCGCTCGCGGTAGGTGTCTGGGCAGGCAACAATGACAATAGCGCGATGCGCGAGGGCGCCGACGGCGTCAATGTCTCCGCTCCGATCTGGCGCGCCTTCCTCGACGAAGTGCTCGTCAATTATCCCAAAGAGACCTTCCCGAAGTATGAAGAAGGGAAAGGGATCGAAACCCCGCTTCTCAACGGGAAGCTCGAGCAGAAAAAGAATCTCGATGTCTGTGAGATCCCCGGAAAAGATGACGAATATTGCCTCGCCAACAAGTACTGCCCGGAGAGCGAGCGCAAGGAGCGTGATTTCGTCGAGGCCCACGATATCCTCCATTATGTAAATCGCTCCGACCCGCGCGGGCCCCGACCGGAGGATCCGAAGCAAGACCCTCAATACAAGAATTGGGAGAAGGGAGTGAAGGAGTGGTACAAGAAGGAAAAGCAGAAGGGCGTCATCGCTGAAGAAGCCCCCGATGAGGAGTGCGACGAGGACGATTTCAAGAAATATCGTCCAAGTATCGCTCTCTCGCTCCCAAGTTCGACCAACTCATCCAGTCTCACGCTTGAAGCCTCGGGTGATGCTCCGTATGGCGTTGCTAAGGTTGTCTTCCGAGTTGAGGGCAACAAAGTCGGCGAAGTGACCGCCAAGCCCTTCCGCGTCACCTATGACATCCCAGCGAGTCAGAACGGGAGCACGCTCGATGTTTCCGTCACTCTTGAAGACCGCGTTGGCAATCAAGTTGAAGACACGGGGGAAGTCTCGGTGAGCTACTAGGCACTCCTCAGGGAAAGCCCTGACCATCCTCGCCCCAATCACTCATTCATTGCCTCGTATCGCACTGTGGATGGTTTTGATATCCTCCACTACCCCTTGGCCAATTTGGGCACTAAGTTTCTCAAGCAGCTCCCCTTTCTGAATGAAGAGCTCATTTGACCAGAGGGGGCTTTTTGTTTGTACTGTCAGGACTTTGTCGGCATACTTCGTCGGGAAAATCGCCGCCTGCCCGCGCTTGCCGTACTCCCGCTCGATAACCTGTCCAAAGAGAAAGAAGACTGTCTTTTCGTCAAATACGCGGTCCGACGACCTCTCCTGCTCTTGATGGCTGTTTGTCGGGAGGAGCTCACGGAGTGAACGCATACGCTCTCACTGGCTATTTCCGGATCGGCATGACGAGATAGAGGCGCCGCTTGGGATTCTCTCCGGTCAAGAGGACTGGCATATCTTTCGCGTTGAGATGAAATCGGATCAGATCCCCCTCGAGGACATTCACCCCCTCGAGGACATGGCGCGGCTGGAAGATAATCTCCCGATCCTCTGGAAAAGCTTCTTCTAGCATGATCTTCGTTTTCTGCTCTCCGATGCCTGATGAGCTCGTCGAGAGCTCTACAGCGCCAGCCTCCGCGAGAAACCGGAACTTCACTTCGCTTGAACCGTATTGAGCAAACCCCGTCGCCATTTTGAGCGCCCGGACCAAGGCTTCTTTGGGGACCGTCACGGTAAATTGGAACTCTTTGGGGAGTATTTGCTGATAATCCGGATAGCGCCCCTGGATCACCCTCGACACCACCTTCACTCCCCCAACCTCGAAAAAGGCCTGATTCTCCTCGATAGCGAGCGAGACCTCACTCTCTCCTCCGCCAATGATGCGCACCAATTCCTGGAGCGTATCCACTGGGAGGATTATTCCTCCTTGCTCTTTAAGATACGTACCGAATTCGGCCTGGGGAGCCGTCTCCTGGCTAGCAAAAGTCGCTTCAGCGAGACGGAAGCTATCCGTGGCGGCAACATGTATCCCTCTTTCAGAAACGGAGAAATAGACCCCTGTCAGCTCAATGCGGCTTTCATTCATGGAGACCGCAAAAATGACCCGTCGGAGCGTCTCAACAAGCTCTTTCGCCGGGAGTTGGATAGGATAGGCGCCCGCATGCTCTGGGATAAGCGGAAAATCCTTGCTCTCGACGGTATTGATCGAGATCTCGTCATAGCCATTCTCCACCACTACCCGGCTCCCGTCCTGCCGGAAATGAATCACCTCTTTCGGACTCAAGTTCTGGACGAACTGATGGAGGAGCTTGGCTGGGAGCACCACCCCCCCCTCACCCTCGACCTTGGCCCCGAGCTCCGCCTTCACCCCGATCTCAAGGTTGGTGGCGTAGAGACAGAGTCTCCCTTGCTCGGCTTCAAAGAGAATATTGGAGAGGATGGGGAGGTGACTCTGTCTTCCCACAACCCACTCGAGATATCCGAGGGTCGTCAGAAGGTTTTCATGAGTACAAGAGAGTTTGAGCATAATAGAGAAGTAGTAATTACTTTAAATATATTATTGTTATTATTAGGGTTGTGGAAATCGTGAAAAGCGCGAATGATGGCTGGAATAAAGGATAAAATTCTGGATAAGCGCGTGGAGGGATACGGATAAGTTTGTGGGAAAGTGGGGTGGTTGGAATCTGGGTGTTGATAAATGAGGGATTATGCAGAGTTTTTCCAAGAGAAATACACGGTTATACAGAGTTATCCACGGAGTGTATCGAGTCGATCAAGGAGTTGCGTCAGCTCTTCTTTGATACGCGGCCGGGCCGCCTGCTCTTTCGTTATCTTTTCCACAGCATGGAGGACCGTGGTGTGGTCTCTGCCTCCGAAACAAGCCCCGATAGAGGAGAGTGGAGACTCAAGTTCGGTGCGCATGAGATACATTGCCATCTGTCGAGGGTGTGCGAGCTCTTTTTTGCGACCCTTTTTGGCTAAATCCTCGCGGGTGACACGGTAGAAGTCTGTGATGACCCCAAGCACATCGTCTGGAGAGAGTGTTTTTTTATGATGAATCGTATCCCCGAGCACTTTCTGGACCAGTGTCAGACTGATAGGCACATGCTGCAGTTCGCTAAAGGCCGCGATACGTGAAAGCGCCCCCTCGAGCTCTCGCACATTGTTGGTGATATGTTCAGAAATATAGTGGAGGGAGGCTGGATCGAGGCTTACTCCCTTCTCGAGTGCCTTGGCCTCGAGGATGGCGAGGCGAGTTTCGAGGCTCGGACGGCTGATATCCGCGATCATGCCACCTTCGAAGCGGGAGCGCAGGCGTTCTTCGAGCGTGGGGATGGCTTTTGGCGGCCGATCGCTCGAGATGACGATTTGCTTATTGATCTGATACAGGGCGTTGAAGATGTGGAAGAACTCGTTCTGGGTCTTCTCTCTCCCGGAAAGAAACTGCACGTCGTCAATAATCAAAAGGTCGATCTGCTCATAAGCTGCTTTGAACTGATCGATTGACTGATTCTTGATGGAATCTACCAATTCCCCGGTAAAACGCTCTGAAGTGATGTATTTTACGCGTTTTTCGGGGTGGCACTTGACGATTTCATTGCCGAGCGCCTGGAGCAGGTGGGTTTTGCCGAGTCCGACGCCACCGTAGATGAAGAGAGGGTTGTAGAGATGTCCGAGATTCTGGGAGACCGCGAAGCAGGCTGCGCGGGCCAACTCATTATTCTCGGCGACGATAAATTTATCGAACGTGTAGCGAGGATTGAGATTGCTCTTGAAGAGGGCGGGCGATTCAGGCGGGGCAGTATTGACAGAATTCTCAATTTTCTTTCTGGAGAAATCGTTGCTAGCGGAATTTTGGCTAAAAAAAGGCTTAACCGCGTCTACACTCTTGACAGGAGCAGAACTTTGTCTCTTATTATCTGAATTAGATTGCGAAATCGAGCAGCGGATTTCCGAAATATCCTGTGAAAACGACTTGAGCGCCTTCAAAATGTAGAGATTATACTTGTTCTCAAGCCATTCTTTGGCAAATCCATTGGGGACGGCAATGGTAACAACCCCCTTATCAATAGAGAGGATCGAGGTTCCCTTGAACCAGGTGATGAAGTTCGCTTTTGAGATGGAGAGCTCGACTTGTCCGAGGACGGCTCGCCAGAGCTCTTCATGAGAGAGTGGCATGGGAGTTTTGGCTTTCTAGAGGGGTATTTTGTGGTAGCTGAGTCAGAGGCCAGTATACCACGCCAGAGGAGGAATATCACGGGTCAAAAGTGCATAAAATGTGGAGAATTTGTTCACAAGACCCAGGGGCCTGGGGGTGACCATGAAAGTCATTGACTTTTCTTCTTTGGTAGCATAGAATTGGCAGTATTCAACTTTACGGCGTCAAACGTAATTGCTGCCGTCTTCTTACACAAGAGTTTATGCCAAAGCGAACTTATCAGCCAAAGACTCGAAGGCGCGCCCGTCGGCACGGATTTTTGGAGCGAATGAGCACCAAAACTGGCCGGGCAGTGATCCAGAAGCGTCGCCGGCAGGGCCGCAAGCGCCTGGCGGTATAACCTTGGTCCCGCGTATGTTGGGCCGCGATAACCGATTGCGGGGGAAAGGACTCTTCCAGCAGGTTTTTTCGCGCGGACAAAGGGTTTTTTGTGGGCCAGTCGGCGGTTTCTCCCTCCCGATGAAAAATGGTACCCTATTGGTGGGGGTAACCTTCAAGCAGAAGGCTTTTCCTCGGGCGGTAACCCGCCATCGGTACAAGCGGTGCGTCCTCGCGTGGGTGCGGCTCCACCAAGGAGAGTTCCCTCTGGGCCGGGCGGTCGTGATCCACTTCTCATCACCCCTCCTTCCCTTTACTGCCGCCTCTCTTGATACGACACTGTCTCGACTTATCCAATCACTCAAAAAACTATGAGCGCCTTCTACCACGGCTTCATCTACGATCCGCTCTATAATGCGCTCATCTTCTTTTATGACGCCATCCCGTTTGCTGATTTCGGCGTGGCGATCATCCTTACGACTCTCCTCATCAAGGGGCTCTTTTATGGCTTGTCTCGCCAGCAAATAGAATCGCAGCGGAAGATGCAGGAGATCCAGCCGAAGATCAAGGAGCTCCAGAATCGCTACAAAGACGACAAGGAGAAGCAAACCAAGGCGATTATGGAGTGCTACAAGGAGAACAAGGTCAATCCGTTTGCTGGCTGTCTGCCGCTCATCATCCAGCTCGTGTTCTTCATCGCCTTCTACCAGGTGATTGTGAGCTTTACCAATAACCAGTTCCAGGTGGATGGTTCCAACCTCTATTCGTTCATCAAGAATCCTGGCTCGGTCGAGCCGATCGCGTTCGGTTTCATCGATCTCGTCAAGGCCGCTCCGTGGTTGGGGGCACTCGCCGCGCTTGCCCAGTATTTCCAGACCAAGATGATCATGCCCCAGATGGCTTCTCCCACGCGGAAGCCTGGAGAAAAGCCCGATATGGCCCAGGACATGGCTCAGATGATGGGGAAACAGATGCTCTACCTCGGGCCGGCGCTTATCTTTATCTTCAGTTTCCAATTCCCGGCTGCTCTCTCACTCTACTGGCTCGTTTCGACGCTTCTCTCGTGGGGACAGCAGAAACTCATCTTCCGTCACCATGAGAAGCCAGCACTTCCCGCCTAATCCTACCCCTATGTCGACCGCATCCCCTCGTGAACAAGTCGCTCTTGAAGCCAAGGCTCTCCTCGAGCGGATGGGCTTTTCGGCCGAGGTGCTCGTCGCTGAACGGCTTCTCCCGGATGACCGGGTGGAATTCTCCTGTGAAGTCACGGTTTCGAGCGGCCAGGCGCCGCCGAGGTCGGCCAGCGCCACCAGCAGCGCGACACCGGCCTTGGCGGCGCGCAGCAGGTCGTCGATGTCGCCCGTCGCCGCGGCGGCCTGTGCCATCAGCGCTTCGAACGCCGCGTCGAAAC
>CAYWVL010000022.1:8693-14518 GCA_964461975.1 uncultured Bdellovibrionales bacterium
TTCGAGCGGCCAGCAGCTTCTCATCGGGCAGCACGGGGCCAATCTCCAGGCGTTGCTCCACCTCCTCCGCGTCATCACCCGAAAATACCTGCCTGAACGCGCGGTGCTCTCGCTCGACATCAATCACTATTTCAGCGAAAAGAAGAGCTTTTTGGAACAGGAAGCGAACCGGGCGGTAAAGGAAGTAATCGAGACCGGTCTTCCCCTCCCCCTCCGGCCTATGGTGGCCTATGAGCGCAAACTCATCCACACGCTCCTCGCTGACCACCCGCAGGTCATGACCGAAAGCGTCGGAATGGGCGAGGAACGCAAGGTGCTCATCCGGCTCCGCGGCGACAATCCAGCGCTCCCGGAAGAGGAGCTTATCGGGTAAGCTGCAACGAAGCGAGCTTTACTGGTCGGAACATTGTTTTTTTGTTCGAAAAAAGTGAAGATTGAAACAGTCCCGCTGGCGGGACGGAACCGCACGTCGAGCATGGTGCGCAACTAAAGCGAGCCTATGGCACTAGCACGGAGAATTGCCTACAACGTGGTGTTTAACTCAGCGCTCAAGGTAGTGTCGACAGTTTTCATCGCGCTCCTCTCCATCCGGCTCATCACCGGCTACCTCGGACAGGAGGGTTTCGGCGAGTACGCGACGGTACTGGCATTTTTTGCTTTCTTCGGAGCGCTTGGCGATCTCGGTCTGGCCAATATGACGGCTCGGGAAATCGCCAAGCCGGATGCGAAGGAGCGGGACATCCTCGGCAAGGTGATTGCCCTGCGCTTTACCGCGAGCCTCTTCCTGATCGTCGTGGCGCCTATCGTGCTCTTCTTCCTCCACTACCGATTCGAGGTCAAAGAGGGCATTGTAATCGCGGTCCTTGCCCTCCTTTTCGCTCAGACATCGACTTTGCTCAACGCGGTCTTTCAGAAACGGCTCGCCATGGATCGGGTCGCCATGGTCGAATTCATCGGCAAAGGCCTCCAGCTCGGGCTGATCTACCTCGTCGTACGGTATGATCTCGGATTTACCGCCCTCGTCGGGGTCCTCTTGGCCAATATGGCCTTCAATATGGTGTGTACCTTCCTCCTCTCGCGCTCCTTCATCCGATTCTCGCCCCGGATCGACACCGCCTACTGGAAGGAGTTCCTGCGTGACGCGCTTCCGTTGGGGGCGATGGCTATCATCACCTTTCTCTACTTCAAGATGGACACCATCCTCCTCTCGTTTTTCCGCCCCGCGGCCGAAGTAGGTATCTACAACGTGGCCTACAAGGTAATGGAGAACCTCATCTTCTTCCCCGCCATGCTCGCCGGACTCATCCTCCCCGTGCTCTCGAGGACGCATAGGAGCGACGCGGTCCAATTCCGGGAAGTGGCCAATAAGACAGCGAAAGTCTTCCTCATTCTTGTTCTCCCGATCGTTCTCGGCATGGTCTTCCTCGCTTCGGATATCATCGCTATCGTTTCAGGAAGCGGCTTCGAGGCATCTGCTGGCGTGCTCCAGATCCTCGCCTTCTCGCTGGCGGGCATCTTCTTCGGCCACTACTTCAATATGCTCATTCTCGTCGGCAATGCCCAGAAGAAGCTCATGTTTCTCCTGATCGGGGTGGCGGCGGTCAATATCAGCATGAACCTCGTCCTGATCGAGCTCCTCGCTTACCGCGGTGCTGCTATCGCTTCGGCCCTGACCGAGCTCATCGTGGTGATCGTCTCGGGCTGGCTCGTCGCGCGGACGCTTCGTTTCTTTCCCAAGCCGGACCGGCTCATGCCCATCCTCCTTTCGGCTCTTGCGATGGGTGCCACGCTCGCAGTCCTGACCCCAGGACCCTTCCTCTTGGCCGGCGGAGCCTCGGTCCTGGTATACGGTACGGCGCTCTGGCTCTTCAAGGCGATCACCCCGGATGAGATCGCCAGCGTCTTCAGTTCCCAGCGTGAAGAACCGCCCCAGGAACCACTTCCTGCCTGATTGCTTCCCCTATGACCGCTCTGCGTACGCTTGTCACCGTTCTCAACTATCACGGTGAGGAGACACTCTTCGCTTGCCTGGCATCCATCCTGCCGACGCTTGAACCGGGAGACCAGCTCCTGGTGGTCGACAATGGCAACGAGACCGCTCTGCTCCATGCCGTCCGCCAGCGTTTTCCTGACATCCTGGTAGCGGAGCCTCACACCAATCTCGGGTTTGCAGTGGGAATGAATATCGGTTTGCGTCGGGCGCTTGCGGATGGATTCGACGCGGCATGGATCGTCAATAACGATGCGACCGTCTCTCCGGACGCGCTCCCAGCTCTCAAACAGGCCGCCCGTGGCAAGCGAGGCCCGCATCTTTTCTCTCCCGTCATCGTGACTCCGACGGGCATGCCATGGTTTGCTGGAGGACGGATCAGTTGGCTCCGTATGCGCGCCATACATAGGCATTCCCGCCCGGCGTCCCTTCAGCCCTTCCAGACCGATTTTTTGACCGGCTGCGCGCTCTTCATCCCGCGCGTCACGCTCGAGACAGTCGGACTATTGGATGAGGCGTACTTTCTCTACTACGAGGACGCCGATTATAGCGTGCGGACGGTCCGGCAGGGAGGAGTGCTCCTGGTCGTCCCTCGTGCCGTGGTGACCCATAGTGAGGCGAGCCGATCCAATCCGGAAAAGCTCTATTGGCTTGTCCGGAGCGGCGTGTACTTCTTCCTCCGCCAGACCCCGCTTCTCTGGCGGCCCTGGGTACGAGTCTATTTTTTCTTGCGTCGCGCCAAAAACCGTGTCCGGCGTTTCATCGCCCCGTCGCCGATTGCCGAGACCCTGGAACGGGCGTATACTGACGCCTTGAAGCAACTATGAGCACCCCTCGATTCTCTCTCATCTTCGTCAATTTCCAGAGCAGCCATCAACTCGAACAAGCGCTTCTCTCATGGCAGCAGGCCACCCACGGGGTAGCCACCGAGTATATCGTGGTCAATAACGATAGTACGGAAGAAAACGAGGTGGATCACATCGTCCGGGAGCAGCAGGCGCGAGTCATCCATCTCGGGTCGAATTTCGGCTTTGGCAAGGCCTGCAATGAGGGGGCGCGGCTCGCCCGAGGATCATTCCTGTTCTTTCTAAATCCTGACACGCGCTATGCGAGCGGATCCCTAGCGTCACTCGAGGCCGTGTTTGTAGCCCATCCGCGCTCGATCGGCGGGATACGTCTCATAACGCCTGGTTCTGTCGAGGAACCGTGGAGCGCCGGGCGCTTCCCGTCATTCTGGCGTCTCCTGTGGAAGCAGCTCTTTGGGAAGCCGTGGCATCCGGTCTGGCAGGCACGGCAGTTCCGTCACGCGGATTGGGTGAGCGGCGCTGCCCTGGCTCTCCCCAAGTCCTTGTTCGATGAACTAGGCGGATTTGATGAGCAGTATTTTCTCTACTTCGAGGATGTCGATCTCTGTCGCCGGGCAGTCGACCGGGGGGCGACGGTCTGGCGTTTCCCGTTCCTGACGGCCATCCACCAGGGCGGTGCGAGTCATGCCAGCCGCATTGTCCAGAAGGACTATTACTACGCGAGCCAGAGGCGCTATTTCGAGCGCTACCGGCCTCACTGGGAGGCGGTCCTCGTCCGTCTCTTCCAGCGGATCCGCCAGCTGATGGCCAATTGACTATGCTTGCTCTCTTCCTCTCGATGCTGCTCTTGCTCCTCCCGTTCCAGTGGGCGGTAGCGGTGCCCCCCTTGGGCATCGATATTCCCTGGTTCCGGATCGCGGCCGCGCTCCTCATCGCCTGCTGGGCCGTCTGGGCGGTGTTGAGGCCGCATGAAGGCTGGCTTCCCCCGACTCTCGCCATCCCGTGCTTCAGTTTTTTGGCCATCGCCTTGGGAAGCGTGCTGATAGTGCCAGAGTGGAGGGGTGAATGGATCCGCAAGAGCCTGTTCCTGGCCGGAATGCTGCCGCTTGCGCTCGTCTGGTACGCGGCCTTTCGTCACGCTCTCGCGGCGCGGCTGCTCCAGGCGCTCCTCATCGGGTCAGTGGCGAGCGCTCTCCTCGGTCTCGGATTCTTCTCGCTCCAATGGCTATGGGAAGTCGGCACGCTCTTCCATTTCCTTACCGAACAGTGGCTCCCATTTTTCCTCGGTGAGCGGCTCGGCGGATTGGTAGCGGCGTACCCGAGTCTTCTTGTCAATATCGGCGGCGAGACCTGGTTGCGGGTGACCGCGACTTTTCCTGACCCGCATGTCGCGGCGTTCTTTTTCGGCATGAGCGCTTGTCTTGCTCTCGGACTCTACCACGCCACGAAACAAGGCTGGTGGCTCGGGGCGACGCTCGTTCTCGTCGCGGCTGATCTCCTCACCTTCTCTCGGGGGGGATATATCGGACTGGCAGCTGGGTTCGGGATCTGGGGAGCGTACTATCTCAAGGAGCGCATTTCAGCCAGGGCACTCGTCTGGATAGTGGGCGGTATCCCGCTCATGGCATTTGTGGGGTGGCCGGTTTTCTCCCGCTTCATTTCGAGCTTTATGCTTGTGGATGCTTCGAGTCTCGAACGCTTTGCGCTCTGGCAGGAAGCGCTCTCGGTCTGGGGGCAAGCGCCCGTCCTTGGTCTCGGCCTCGGGCAGTATGCGGAGTACGCGTATCCCTGGCTCGGGAACAGTCTTCCGTATTACGCACATAATCTCTATTTGGATATCGGCGTCGAACTTGGTCTCTTGGGGATTTTGGCCTGGCTCGCTATGCTCCTCGCACCACTCCTTGCTGCCTGGGGGAAGGCGTGGCAGCATGGCGGCGTGGCGCTGGGTGCGGTGGCAGCTCTTTTCGTCTATCTCACCCACTCTCTCTTTGAGACAGCCCTCTTCTCCCTCCATGTGACCACGCTCCTCACAGCAGTCCTTGCGCTTCTCGTCTGGGAAGCCAGACATGGCCAAAAAGGGTACAATAGAGCCACCATCCTTCAGCCTTCGCTCATGCACTGGACTTGGCGAGCCGTACTCTCGAGCAGCGTTTTCTTGCTCTTCCCCATAGCGCACCTGCGGCTTTTTTCAGGGTGGCCGTTCTACTTGGCCGAGCTGCCGCTCCTCATGACTCTGGGACTAGCCTTGGCCGTTTGGCCGAAACTCGGCCAGGGAGCCCGGCCGGCTCTTCCGAGAGGGGCGCTCCGAGGAGGATTCCTCTTCGTGGGAGGTGTCTTGCTCACTTTCCTCCTCCAGGAGCTTCCGATGCGTCTCCTCGGGGCGATCAAGAGTTTCGTCGTCCTGCCGGTACTGTTTTTTTCCGTGCTCGCTGCCGGAAGGCTCGCTCTCCAGGAACAGAGAGTGATCCTCTTCGGGTGGTGGCTCGGCCTGGCGGCGACCGCCGGGGCGAGTCTCATGGCCTTCGGATCGGGCTATGTCACCTACGATGGGCGGCTGGCTCGCCCAATCATCTCGCGCTGCTCCTCGCCCCGGGAGTCATCATCGGTGGGTACTTGCGTTTGAGCGCCCATCGTCGGCTAACACGTTTTGTTCTCAGCTTGGCGACTTTCGGCATTATCGGTGCGCTCTTCCTGACCCGTTCCTATGGAACGCTTGCGGCGGCGGTTCTGGGAGGAGCTGTTTTCTGGGCGGGGCAGTGCGGCTGGCGCGCGGTCTGGAAGAGCTGGGCGGCGTATGCAGTCGTACTGGCGCTCGCCATCGGCGTGGTTCTGGAAGTGCCGACGGACAAGTTCCAGGCGCTGTTTCAGCTGGATGAGCGCTCCTCGCTCGCCTCTCGGTCCATGATCTGGGAGTCGGGATGGGCCATAGCCAAGGCAAGCTTCCCTTGGGGCATCGGCATCGGCCAGTTCCAACGGGTCTATCTCGAGTACCAGCGCTTCTTCCCGCCCAATCTCGAGTGGGCGGTGCC
>CAYWVL010000023.1:0-14094 GCA_964461975.1 uncultured Bdellovibrionales bacterium
TCTCCAAATGCAAAAGCCGCGCCGGGATGGTGTTCCATCTCTGATGGCGCGGCCGTTGGTCTACCAGTGGTCGTGAGATCCTCGGTCAGGTGATCTCGGTGAGCTGGTACCGATCCGCGACGAGGGCGTAGCGGAAGAGTCGATGTTTGGAATTGATGCTCACGAGATGGCGGCCATCGAGGTCGATAGCGGCTTGAATGGTGATAGCACCTTGCTCGGGTGAGCCATGGACCAGGCCGGTGGCGTGAGCTGCTAGCTCGCCGCCAGACTTGTCGGTGTAGTAGCACTCGAGACCATCCGGACCTTCGCCTCCGGTCTCGATGCTCAAGAAAGTCGCTGGCAGACCGACCAAGGTCAGGGCAAAGGCGAAGACCGAGCGGGCAGTCCGGGTGGGTGTGTGGTGGCCGTAGAGGATGGGTCTGACGACTGACTCCAGGCCCTCGGCCTCGTAGCGGAAGCGACGGACATGAGTCAGACTGCCGTCCCAGTAGCCCTCGGCGAGCGTGACCGACTCATGGAACGAGCGCGGGTCATAGACTCGCCACTGGATTCCGGGAAGTCGCTTGTGCTTCCAGACACCGACTTCACGCCAGTCCGGCTTGACCTTGCCCTCCGTCATCAGTGACGCGGCATAGGCAGCGGCAAACTGCACCGACTCCAGCTGCCAAGCCTGATGCCGAGCTGCTTTGGCTCGGTCTGCTTGCCAGAGGCGTCGGAGCGAGAGGATAGCATAGGCCGCAGCGCCAATCCCGATGACGCTTGCCAGCAGGTAGAAGCCGTTACGAATTTCTTCACTGAACATGCCTGTCTCCTGGTGAGGCGGCTGCTTTGGGCAGCGGGAGTAATTGGGAAGGGACGATGCCCCAGCCTATCCTCTAGCAGCGGTTTCGTCAAATAGGAGAGAAATGCAAAAGCCGCGCCGGGATGGTGTTCCATCTCTGGTAGCGCGGCTTTTTTTCGTGACGGGCGTGGCCGTCAAGCAATCTCCCTCTGTGCTGGAGGCGGCGGCTCGTCGGGACCGCATCGTTCGATGATGGCAGCGACCCCTTGAGTGAGCAACATGTTGTGGTAGGGGGTGCCTTGCTCCGGCGGGCGACGGCTGCGTCGCACGATGCAGATGATGGCGATGAGGAGCAGCACTCCCAGGGTGATGCAGGTGGCAATCATCGTGACTCCTTGGTGGGCTGGGGTTGGGGTGTGGGCCAGCGGGTGTTGCCCTGCTCGTCGGGACAGTAGTGGACTTCGATCCAGCCATCTCGCTCGTCACCGGTATAGGTGCCGAAGGCGATGATGACGCCGCTTGGGGTCACCAGATAGACGTCGCACGTGCCGTCGATGGGGCGGTCGGCGCGGATCCACTCGAGAAAGACTTCTCGGACCCCGTAGCGCTCGAGATTGACCATGAAGTCACGGAGCGCAGCTCGGAAGAGCTGCTTGGCCAGCCCGCGCGGATCGGCATGGGTGGGCGTTTGCGGCGGGGAGGGGAGGCCTCGGTGGTCGCGCAAGCAGTCCCGTATGGTAGAGACTGTATCTCGCACTCCGATTGAGAGAGTCTCAACCCATTGTCTGAAGGCGTTGTAGCCGATCAGGATGAGTGAGAGTCCACCGAGGACAAGAGCCACCGACATGAAGGCGAGTGCATCCTTCATGGCTCCCCTCCGTTGCCATCCCATCGCGGGATGATCTGGAGTGTCTGGGCCGTGTCAGATGGACGAGGCGACCGAGGTTTGTCCTTGGTACCGGCAAGTGCGCAACGGTAGGCCTCTAGATATGGAATGAGCGAGGCCTCCGTTTTGGGGTCAATTCGGTACGCATCCGGCGAAGGCTTGTCCTCATCCTCTGGATCCGGACGGCACACGTGGCGCGGATCCAAGAAGTCGCGCTCCGTCTCGAGGTAGGGACGGGGCGGCTTGTGCCAACCCAGCCGATATCCCTCGACAAGGGGAGACAGGCCGTAGGCGATCGCGATGACCGCCATGAAGTCAAACATGGGAATCATGAACATCCTAATTTCCTCGTGGAAGGGGTACCGCCGAAGCGGCGATAGAGGGGGAATTTGTTAAAAAACCGAAATCGAAACATACACTAGAGTGACCGAAAAGTCAACCCTTAGGATGTTTCATTGACTCCATTATAAAGGATAAGAATCCTTTTTTCCGTCACCTCGCTCGGAGAAAAGTATAAAACTTGCACTGCTCCCTCACTCCGTTGGGTAATAGGGTAGAGAAAAAGCAAGTGCCGTGCGACCGAATGGTTCTCGGTGGCACGGCAAGGGAGGCTTCAGTGGAGCCTGGGGCGGGCAGTGGCTTGGTCCAGGCTCGCGAGCCAGGGCTCGGCCAAGGCCCGGATCTCGGCGTCATTGGCGAGGATGCGCTGCATGATGGCCAACTTGGCCTCTCTCGCTGCCCGTGCAGCGGTGTCAGCCTCGGGGTCGGTAGACAGGTTGTGGTGTGCTTGGGCTACCGACTTGAGCTCCGAGATGAGGGTGATGCAGACACCCTCGAGCCGGATGACTTCGTCCCAATTACTCGCCCGCGCTGCAGTGAGCATGTCGTCGCTGGCACGCTCGATAGCCTTGTAGTGTTCGAGGAGTGCGGGGTTCATGCCTTCTCCAGCGAACGGAGCGCTTTTCGGGAACACCAGTCCGGAGCCACGGTAAAGGTGGTGTCCGGATCCCACGGCTCCGACCAGACCTCCTCACCATGGGGCATGTTGACTGTTGGCGCGACGAGGTAGAGGAGCGCGACCACTTCAGAGCGGTCAGAGTCAACGCCGTCTGGAAAGACCGAGAACGAGTACCACAACTTGTCGCCCTCTCGTTGGACTGTGGCCAGTCCGTTGAAGGAGTTGACTTCACCGCCTACAGTCAGGCAGTGTGTTTCGGCAGCTTCGACCTTGACCCGTTTGGTTGGCCAGCCGCCGACATGGTTGAAGACGAGGCAAAGCGTGTCGCCTGGAAGGAGGGTTCTCTTCATGGCATTCTCCGTTTCTCGTGCCGACTACGCGGCGGATTGATTAGTCGTTGGTAGGGAGGGGATCCCCAGACCAATAACATTCCTGCTTGGTGCCGTCTGACTTGATCACGTACTCGACCCACAAGTGTCCGGTCGGGTACCTGTAGCCTTTGGCGACAATCTTGCAGTCGATGATGGCGATGCACGTCTCCATGTTCGGGGTGTGGGACACGAGTCCTCTGGTAACCATGGCTGTGACTGCGTCCATGTCGAGTCCGGCTTCATTGAGCGCGTCGAGCCAGGCGAAGCCTGTAGATGTAATCACGAGTTCCTCCTGGCATTAGAGAGGATGAGTTGATTGGTAAGGTTCGATGCTGCACGATACCATTAGCGACAGGCTTCGTCAACGAGGGTGCCAGCGCTGGCCTTGGCCTGTACAAGAATCTCATTTTGTAGCATAATCATGTATCTGCTTTGGCTTGCGGGTTCATCCGATCAGTAACCAGAAGCGAAAAATCATTCTCATGCTGACCGTCACCAAACTCAAGAAAAGCTTCGGATCCAAGCGTCTCTTCTGGAACGCTGGTTTCTCGGTGGGGAGCGGTCAGCGGGTGGCCCTGGTCGGGCCCAACGGGAGCGGCAAATCGACCCTCCTCAAGATGCTCGCCGGACTCGAGCCGATGGATCGCGGTGAACTCCAGCTCGGGAAGGGGGCGCTGGTCGGCTACTTGGCGCAGGAGACGGTCGCGGAGGGGAGCCGCTCGACACTCGAGTACCTGCGGGAGTTTGCGGGACTCGGACCGATCGAGGAGCGTATGCGTGCGCTCGAGCGGCACTTGGAGAGCGAGCGGGAGCAGCTCGAATATGAAGCGCTCCGCGAAACGTATGAGAAGCTCGGCGGCTACCGCTTCGCCGAGAAGTCGGCCGGTATTCTCACTGGACTCGCGCTTTCCGAAACCCATCTCGCTCGGCCGCTCGCGACGCTGTCGGGCGGAGAGAAGCGCAAGGTGGCGCTTGCGGGCGTTCTTCTCCGCGGCGTCGATCTTCTCCTCCTCGATGAACCGACCAACAATCTCGACCTCGCCGCGCTCCTCTGGCTCGAAGCGTACATCAAGCGCTTCCCCGGGACGGTGATCGTCGCGTCGCATGATCGCTCGTTTCTCGATCGCATCGTAGAGAAAGTGCTCGAGATCGATCTCTCGACGCATACGCTCGTCATGACCAAGGGCAATTGGTCCACGGTCGCGGCAGTCCGGGCGCATGCGCTGCGAAGGGCCAAAGAGCAGTACCGCGAACAGGAAGCCGAGAAGGAGCGGTTGGATGCTTCGTCCCAAGAGAAGCTGGTGTGGGTCGAGCGGACGAAAAAAAAGAAAGGTCCGGATCGTGATAAGCTGACGTCTAACTACAAGAAGGAGCGGGCGATCAAGAAGTTCACCCAGAGCTCGAAAGCGCTTGAGGGACGGCGGGCGCGACTCACTCACTTTGAGAAGCCGTTTGAACGCACCCCGCTCGCGTTTTCTCTCACTCGATCAGCTCGCCTCAAGCCGCCGTCGATTACGCTTACGGGCGTCACGATCGGCTATGGGAAGGACAATCCTGTCGCCAAGAAAATCAGTCTCCGCATCCCGTATGGACGGCGGGTGCAGTTTCTCGGTGCCAATGGGAGCGGCAAGACGACTCTGCTCAAGACCATCACCAAGTCGATCGCGCCTCTGGCTGGACGAGTCACGGTCGGGCAGGGAGCGCTCATCGGCGACCTCATGCAGGAGCATCAGCTCCTTCCGCTCCGGGAGACGCCCCTCCGCTACTTCGCTCGCGAACTGCACATCTTCGATGAGCAGGCAGTGCTCCTCCTTCTTTCCCGTTTTCAATTCTCGCCTGAAGTAGCGCGGGAGAAGATCTCTTTCATGAGTCCCGGGGAGCGGGTACGCTTTCTCCTGGCGACCTTGGCCGCGCGCGGTGCCAATGTCCTCGTCTTGGACGAGCCGACCAATCATCTCGACGTCGAAGCGATCGAGGCGCTCGAGGAGTCCCTGGCCGAGTATCATGGGACGCTCCTCCTCGTAACGCATGACGAAGCGTTCCTATCACGGCTTTCGATCGATGATGCCTATCTCCTCGAGGCCGGAACGCTCAAGCCGGTGACGGATTTCTCCGTGTATCGCGAGCGTTCCCTCCGGATGGCCGAGCGGAAACTGCGCCGACTCAAGTAATTTCGCTCCCGGTTTCCGGCGTTTCGGCCGAGGTTGAGCTGGCTCGTCTTTTCCGCTACTATGGAGGTTGCTCTCCGCATACTGTGGTTTCTATGGCATTTGCTCCCAAAGAGTGGTGGAAACAACTCGAAAGCCGACTTTTCGGCCAGCTGACCCAGGATATCGGGGTCGATTTGGGCACGGCCAATACGCTCGTCTATGTGCGCGGCCGGGGCATCGTCATCAATGAACCGTCGGTCGTCGCGGTCAATACCCGGACCGGCCAGATCCTCGCTATCGGTCGGGAAGCCAAGAAGATGGTCGGGAAGACCCCGGGGCATATCGTCGCGACTCGGCCGCTCGTCGACGGCGTCGTTTCAGATTTCGAGATCACGCAGCAGATGCTCCGGTACTTCATCGCCAAGGTGACCGAAGGCAGTTTCAAGTTCCTTCGGCGGCCGCGCGTTCTCATCGGCATTCCGTCTGGCGTGACCGAAGTGGAGAAGCGCGCCGTGATCGAAGCAGCCATGAATGCCGGAGCGCGCCAGGCTTTCCTCATCGACGAACCGATGGCGGCGGCGATCGGCGGGCGGCTGCCGGTCATCGATGCTGCCGGGACTATGGTGGTCGATATCGGCGGCGGCACCACCGAGATCGCCGTCATCTCGCTCGGCGGCGTCGTCATCGCGCGGAGTCTCCGTATCGCCGGCGACGAGATGAACGAGGATATCGTCCGCTACTGCCGCGATGAATTCAATCTCCTGGTCGGCGAGCGGACAGCCGAGGATGTGAAGATCTCGATCGGGAGCGCCTTTCCGCTCAAGGAGGAGCTCAAGTATGCCGTCCGCGGCCGCGACCTCGTCTCCGGCCTCCCCAAGGAAGTGCTCCTCACTGACACGCATGTGCGAGAAGCCTTGTCGCGCTCGATCCGCATCATCGTGAACAATGTGAAGACGGTCATCGAGGAGACGCCGCCGGAGCTCCTCTCCGACGTCATGCAGCGCGGTATCGTGCTCTCGGGCGGCGGGAGTCTCATCCGCGGGCTCGATCGGCTCCTCGCCAACCAGACGGGCATCCCGGTGCGCACGATTGATGATCCGCTGACGGCCGTCGTGCGCGGCACCGGCATCGTCCTCGATGATATGGAGACTCTGCGCGAGGTCCTGATCGAAGACGAGCAGGGGAAGCCGCTCATCTGATTTCGCACACTCCCGCTATGCTGCATTCCGCCCGCCCCCAGTCCAAGCGTCCGCTCGCGACCCTCGTGGCGCTCGCCGTCTTGGCCGGAGCGGTCTTTTTCTTGCCAGCCGGGTGGCTTACCCCGGTGCAGCGCCTCTTCGTGACGGTGACGCTCCCGTTCCAGAATCTCTTTTCTTGGACCGCCTTCGAGCTGCGTGAGTGGACCGGGTTCTGGGGATCGATCCGCGAGCTCAAGGCAGAGAATGAACAGCTGACCCGGGACCTCTTGGCGCTCAAGGCCGATCGGGCAGCGCTCGTCAGCCTCCGGGAGGAGAATGAACATCTGCGCCGCGAAGTCGGATTGGCCAAAAGCGATGATCGCCAGCTGGTCTCCGCCGAGGTGATCGCTCGCGATGAGTCGGGGCTCGCCCGGCGGCTCCGGATCAATCGCGGCACGCAGCAGGGGATCGCTCCGGGGATGGCGGTTGTCTCGGGCGGCACTGTCCTCGTCGGTCGGATCGAGCGCGCTGATCCCTTCTCGTCCGAGGTGCGGCTCCTCTCGCATACCGAGAGTTTGGTCGCGGCCATGGTCGAAGGCGTCGCGGGGCAGACCCTGGTGCGCGGCGATCACGGCGTCGGCCTCCTCCTCGATCTGGCCCGGCCCAATGAGAAGCTCGAACCGGGCGCGACGGTCGTCACGGCCGGGCTCAATGACGGCCTGCCGAGCGGACTCCTCATCGGTACGATCGAATCCGTCCGTCTCTCCGGCGACCAGCTGTTCCAGCAGGCACCCTTGGTTCCTCCGGTGCGGGCCGATACGCTCCGCTTCATGAGCGTGATTACTGATTTTTGATCCATGGCCTATGCGCACTTTCGGCTGGTTCGCGCTCCTCTCGGCTGGCTGGATCCTGATCGAGCTCTCATTTCTCGACATTCTCTTCCCATCGGTTCGGGTCCCGATATTCATCCTCGCTTATGCCGCGGCGCTGCCGATCGCCTTGGGGTCACGGGCGGGCGTCGCTTGGGCCGTGGGGAGCGCCGTGGCATTCGACATCATGCGAAGCGGCGACCTGACGCCAGCTGTTCTCTTTGTCGGCGTCGCGGCCTGGGCGACAAGTCTCCTCATCGGGCGGCTGCACTTCGATTTCGGCGTGAAGAGCCGTCTGAGTCTCTCGGTCTGGCTCATCGCGCTTGTGGTGGCGTATGATATGGCCATGCTCCCATTCCGCTGGCCGACGCTCCTCGAATGCGCGCTCGTCCTCCCGATCTCCCTGCTCGTCCTCCCGGTGACGGTCCGTCTCAAGGCCTGGCTCGACTTCACTTCCCTCTCCGAGTTCCGCGGTCTGCGTCATAGCTGATCCTCCACCGATTATGTTCTTCTTCCGCCGTCCTACTCCCTCGTTGCCGTATGAGATCGATGATGCGGTCTTGACGTTGTCCGAGCAGGATGCGGCACGCCTCGAGTGGCCGCTCGGACGGACGCCTGTGCTCGTGTTTCTCGCTGGCGCGGTGCTCGTGCTCGGCTTCTTCGGAGCGCGACTCGTCTACCTCAATATCATCAAAGGCGCCGAGTACCAGGCGATGGCCGAACGCAATAGCCTCCGGGCGCTCGTCCTGGTTGCGCCGCGCGGCATCATTTATGACCGCTCCGGCGAGCCCTTGGTCAAGAACGAGCCGAGTCTCGACGCGGTGATCGTACCGAGTGATCTCCCGGCGGCCCCCGCAGAACGGCTTCGGCTCCTCTCGTCAGCCAAGGCGTTCTTCGAGCCGGATGATGAGACCTGGTCTGCGATCGAGAAGCGGCTCCAGGAATCGCCGCTCCAGGGCGAACCACTCCTCCTCCGGTCCAATCTCGACCAGTCGACCGTTATCCGCTTTCTCACCGAGCGGGCGGCCTTTCCCGGCGTGGCGCTCTGGAAGACCGCCGAACGCGAGTATGTGAACGGATCGGTCTTCGCTCATATCCTCGGGTACGAAGGCAAGATCCGCCCGGAAGAATATGCCGAGCGGAAAGATGAGGGCTATCTCCTGACAGACTCGATCGGAAAGCAGGGCATCGAACGGAGTTACGAGTCCGAGCTCCGGGGAGTGCATGGGAAGCAGCTTATCGAAGTCGACGCTCTGGGCGAGGTCAAGCAGGAGCTCGGAGCCGTGCCGCCCGTCAAAGGTCATGACCTCGTGCTCTCGATCGATGCCGGTCTGCAGCGGGAGGCGACCCGCGTGATGGAGCGGATTCTCGGCGAGGCCAAGCTCGACAAGGGCGCGCTCATCGCCATGGACCCTCGCTCAGGTGCTGTCCGAGCCCTCGTCTCTTTCCCGGGGTATGACAATAATCTCTTCGCCCGCGGTATTTCAAGTGCTGACTACGCGGCGCTCGCCAATGATCCGCGCAAACCGCTCTTCAACCGCGCCATCGCCGGCGAGTATCCGCCGGGATCAACCATCAAGCCGATTCTCGCCGGAGCGGCCTTGGCCGAAGGCATCATCACGCCCGAGACGGCTATCGAGAGCCGGGGCGGCATTCAGGTCGGCCGCTTCTTCTTCGGCGACTGGAAAGCGCATGGGTTCACTGACTTGCGCCGCGCCATCGCCGTGTCGAGCGATGTCTATTTCTATTCGATCGGCGGCGGCTACGGAGGGATCCGCGGACTCGGGATCGACCGGATGCGGGAGTACGAAGAGCGATTTGGCTGGGGTCGCCCGACCGGGATCGACCTCCCCGGAGAGCAGGACGGCTTTCTCCCGACCAAGACGTGGAAGGAAGAGCGCTTTGGGGAACGCTGGTATATCGGCGATGATTACAATTCCTCGATCGGCCAAGGGTATCTCACCACGACCCCGCTGCAGGTCTTGAATGCGACGGCGGCGATCGCCAATGGAGGCACGCTCTATGCGCCGCGACTCGTCGAGCGGATCCGCGCGGTCACCGGCGAAGAAGTCGTCAAGGAGCCGATGGTGCTCCGGGAGCAGATACTTGACTCTGGCATCATGAGAATTGTGCGCGAAGGCATGCGCGAGACAGTGACCGAGGGCACGGCCCAGCCGCTCCAGACACTTCCGGTAGCGGTCGCAGGGAAGACCGGGACGGCCCAGTTCGGGGGTGGCAAAGAAACCCACGGCTGGTTCGCATCCTTCGCTCCTTATGAGGACCCGGAGCTCGCGGTAGTCGTCCTCGTCGAGGGCCAGCGGGAAAACGCGACCTACCATGCGGTCCCGATTACCCAGGCGCTCTATGAATGGTACTTCAATCCTGATAAACGTGGCGTAAACAAGCCCTAATCCTGACCATTGACAGCGGCTGCCAGTTTTAGTACGATGGGTGGCATCGTGTCTTCCGTTATCCGGAGTCAGCCTCGCGCGCTCGGATATCCCAATACACAGAATCCTAAATTTGTAATCGACCAGCATGTCTAAAGTTTTTACCGAAGAGGGTCTCAAGAAACTCGTGGCCGAACTCGAGGAACGCAAGTCCAAGGTTCGCCAAGAGATCGCCGAATCGATCAAGGAAGCCAAAGAGCAGGGCGACCTTTCCGAGAACGCCGAGTATAGCGAAGCCAAGCGTCGTCAGGATGAGAATGAGAAGCGTATCGCCGAGCTTGAAGCCGAGCTCAAGGAGTCGGTCGTTGCCGCTCCAGTAAAGAAGTCGTCGGTGGTCCAAGTCGGATCCAAGCTCACCGTCAAGATGCGGGGCGCGGAGATGAACTTCGAAATCGTCGGCTCCAATGAAGTCGACCCGAGCAAAGGGCTGATCTCGAGCGAGTCGCCGCTCGGCAAGGAATTCATGGGCAAGGAGAAGGGCGATGTCGTTTCCGTCGCTGCTCCCGCCGGCACCATCAAGTACGAGATCCTTTCGGTCAAATAAATCGAAGAACCGGGGTAACACCCGGTTTTCTTTTGAGATGGGCCCGCCTGTATCGCTTATGCGAAGCATTGCGGGGAGGGTTTTGCTTGCCGATAAGCCAGAAAACCGATAAAGTGATGTCATATGCGCGAAGACATTCTGCAAACCAAACACGAAAAACTGGCCAAGCTGCGGGAGCAGTTTGGCTCAGCTTACCCTGAAAAAGCAAAGCGAAGTCATACGGTTGCTAAAGCATTAGCAGATTTTGATTTGCTCAATGGTGCGGATAAAAAAATTTCTCTGGTAGGACGAGTGCGATCACTGCGTGTCATGGGTAAGATTGCTTTTGCTCACATCGAAGATGGAACTGGAAAAATGCAAGGATTTTTCTCTGAAGAGCTACTCGCACCAGTTGATACACCAGTAGATAAAAGTTCTTTTGCTCTTTTTAAAGAAACCATTGAGATTGGTGATTTCATTTCCATTACTGGAACTGTTTTTCTGACGAAACAAAGTGAAAAGAGTGTTCGAGTTGAAGAGTGGAATATACTTTCAAAATCACTTTTGCCTCTCCCGGCTGAGTTTTACGGATTGAAAGATGAGGAAAAGCTTTTGCGCCAGCGCTACCTTGATCTCGTGATGAACGCGGAAACGCGTGATCTCTTCCGTAAGAAAAACATCTTCTGGCAAACCATGCGCCAATTCCTGGCCGGGAAAGACTTCTTGGAAGTGCAAACGCCAGTGCTGGAACATATCCCTGGGGGAGCAGAGGCTGAACCGTTTGTGACCCATCACAATGCTTTGGATCAGAATTTCTATCTCCGTATTTCACTCGAACTTCCATTGAAGCGACTCTTGGTCGGTGGCTATGAGCGCGTATTTGAAATCGGCCGTGTGTTTAGAAATGAAGGCATTGATCGCGAACACTTGCAGGAGTTTGATCACATGGAGTTCTATAGTGCCTATACTGACTTTGAAACAGGCTGTGCCGTGGTGGAGGATTTGTACCGCTCCATTGTGCGAAGTGTTGTTGGAGACTCACTCAAAACGACTTTTGAAGGCGAGGAAATTGATTGGAGTAAACCTTTTCCACGAATAGATTATTTTACTGAATTCAAAAATGAAACTGGAATTGATCTTTCAGATGAGGTGACGGTAGAAATGTTGCGAGCAAAAGCTGATGAGCTGGGGATTGCATTCGAACCCACCAGCGGGAAAGGGCGTCTCATTGATACCATTTACAAGAAAACGGTACGCCAAAAGCTGATACAACCCTGTATTTTGATTGGTCACCCCGTTGAGGTGTCACCTCTGGCCAAGCTTGATCCGATAAATCCTCGTCGCACCCTTCGGATGCAGCCCATTGCTGGGAAGAGTGAGCTTGGAAACGGCTTTGCCGAACTCAATGACCCAATCGATCAACGAGAGCGGTTTGAAGCACAGATGAAACTTCGCGAAGCAGGGGATAATGAAGCGCAAATGATTGATGAAGATTTTCTTGAGGCTCTCGAGTACGGCATGCCGCCAGCATTTGGTTTCGGGATGAGTGAGCGCTTCTTTGCGATCCTGATGGATCGCTCTATACGCGAGACGGTCATTTTTCCACCCATGAAGAGCTTGCCGGGAGATACAAAGTAGGGTACAACAGGAAAGCTGGTCGCATAGTTCAGTTGGTTAGAACGTTCGGTTCACATCCGAAAGGTCCCTGGTTCGAGTCCAGGTGCGACCACAATATGAAAATCGTCTTTATCGCCGGGCCGTACCGCGGGGATCGGACACCCGAGACTATCGAGAAAAACATCGCCACGGCGCGGGTGTATCAGCGGGCCTTGGCCGAGGCGGGGATGGTCGCCTACAGTCCCAATGTGCATGACGCCTACTGGGAAGAGCTCTCGCCGCGGCCTCTGAGCGGGCAGGCGGCCCTCAAGCAGTTTACCGATATCGTGCTCGAGCGGCTCGCCGACGCGCTCGCCATCATGCCTGGGTGGGAGACCTCGACTGGGACCCAGGCCGAGATCGCCTGGGCGAGAGAGCATGGGGTGCCCATGTTTTTCCTCAAGAGTCCGGACGATCTCGATGCTCTCAAAGCCTGGTATAATAGCTAAGTTATCGCCCCTGAACGATTATCTATGCTCGATATCCAATTCATCCGTGATCATGCTGATCTCATCCGCGAGGCCGCCCAGAACAAGCGAGTCGAGCTCGACGTCGATGAGCTCCTCTCGGTCGACCGTGAGCGGAGAGCGCTCCTTCAGGAAATCGAGGAGCTTCAGTCGCTCAAGAACGACATCAACGATCTCATCCGTAGCGCAAAGACACCCGAGGAGCGCGCCGAAGTGATCGAGAAGGGCAAAGATATCAAATCCCGTCTCGAGGCCAAGGAGCCGCTCTTCACTTCGATCAAATCCCGCTACGACGAGCTCATGGCGCTCATCCCCAATATTCCGTCGCCCGATACGCCGATCGGGCCGGACGAGAGCGGCAACGTGGTGCTGCGGAAAGTCGGCGAGCCCACAACCTTCTCCTTTACCCCCAAAGAGCACTGGGAGCTCGGGGCCGCGCTCGACATCATCGACACCGACCGGGCGGCTCGAGTGAGCGGCGCGCGCTTCGCCTACCTCAAAGGCGATCTCGTTCTCCTGCAGTATGCCTTGGTCCAGTTCGTCTTCGGCATACTGACGAGTCGCGAACGGCTGGCTGAGATCATACGTGAGGCCGGCCTTACGGTCTCGGATGCGCCATTTGTTCCCGTGGTGCCGCCGGTCTTTATCAAGCCGGATCCATTTGAGCGGATGGGACGGCTCAATCCGCGCGACGAGCGCTATCATATCCCCTCGGACGACCTCTATCTCATCGGGAGCGCCGAGCATACCCTCGGCTCTATGCACATGGATGAGACCTTTGCAGAGGCGGAACTGCCGCGGCGCTATATCGGCATGTCGCCGGCATTCCGACGCGAGGCCGGGTCGTATGGCAAGGACATGAAGGGTATCCTCAGGCTCCATCAGTTCGATAAGCTGGAGATGGAATCCTTTACTGTCCCCGAGCAGTCGCTCGATGAGCAAAACCTCTTCGTCGCCATCCAGGAGCACCTCATGCGCTCGCTCGGGGTTCCCTACCAGGTCGTCCAGATCTGCACCGGCGATATGGGGAAGCCTGATGCGCGGCAAGTTGATATCGAGTGCTGGCTCCCTGGGCAGGGGAAGTACCGCGAGACTCACACGTCGGATCTCATGACCGACTTCCAGGCACGCCGACTCAATACCAAAGTCAAGCGGGCCGATGGCCGTACCGAGTTCGTCCACATGAACGACGCGACCGCTCTCGCGATCGGCCGCGCCCTCATCGCCATCATGGAGAATTACCAAGAGGCCGACGGGAGCATCGTCATCCCGGAAGTCCTGCGGCCGTGGGTCGGGAAGGACAGCATACGGAAATAATTGCAGTTCTAAAGTGAAGGGCCGTCCTCGAGAAGAGGGCGGCCCTTGGTCATGCGCTGCATGGGACGATCTCGCGCGTGAGCACGTAGCTTCTGCCGTCGATCGTCGGGGTGAGGACATACCGCTCATCGCCTTCGACGATGGCAAGGTGCACTGGCGCAGTGGGATAGGCTTCGCGGATGCAGATGCCGTGCTCCATACTGATACGACGCAGCGCTTCGGCAAAGGCTGCCATGCGCTTGAGCGGGTGGTTGTCGGGCAGAGGGAGCTCTGGCCAGGTGCAGGGGATGGCGGCACAGAAGTGACGGACCAACCCTCTGTCGATCGGGCGAGTCGCCACAAGTTCCGTCTCGGTGATAGGACGGATCTCGAACGACTGGTCCTGGCCAACGGAGGCGCTCGCGAACGTGTCGTCGTCGATGGCGCCGCGAGCATCGTGGATGAGTCCGTCCGGTCGGCGCACGCCTGCATGACGGATCGTCCCGTCG
>CAYWVL010000023.1:14104-14339 GCA_964461975.1 uncultured Bdellovibrionales bacterium
GGCCGACCAGCGGCCACTGGGTATTGCTCGTGAGCGCGACCGCGTATTCATAGCATGGTCCGTCGAGCGCGGGGATGAGGATGCTCTTGTCCTCCTCGGGGAAGGGCAGGATCTTGACTGGAAGCATGATGTTCCTCGGCTGTGAAAGGACGGACATGTGTTTGTTCGCGTGGGTGCGGGGGGAATCGAACCCTCGCCCGTTGTCTTACAAGGCCTCTGTTCTTCCGCTGGAGCT
>CAYWVL010000024.1:0-13909 GCA_964461975.1 uncultured Bdellovibrionales bacterium
TCTCGATTTCCTTGAGGATAGCTTTGAGCCGCTCCTCGAACTCGCCGCGGAATTTCGCCCCAGCGAGGAGACTGCCCAAATCGAGCGAGATCACCTCTTTACCGCGGAGACTCTCGGGCACGTCGCCAGAGACGATGCGCTGGGCGAGACCCTCGGCGATCGCGGTTTTGCCGGTCCCGGGCTCGCCGATCAAGACCGGATTGTTCTTGGTGCGGCGCGAGAGGATCTGCATCACGCGGCGGATCTCTTCGTCCCGGCCGATAACGGGGTCGAGCTTTTCTTCACGCGCCAAGGCCGTCAGATTGACCGCGTACTTCTCGAGCGCCTGGTACGTCGCCTCGGGCTGATCGCTCTCGACCGTGGTGCTCCCACGCACCTCGCGGAGGATCCGGAGGACTGCGTCTTGCGTGACACTGTACGATTTCGCGAGTTCGGCCAATGGCCGCGCCGCGGACAAGAGACCGAGGAGGAGATGTTCGGTCGAGACGAACTTGTCCTGCATGGTGCGCATGGTCTTCTCGGCCTGGTCGAAGGCGCGCCCGAGCTCGGGAGCGAGTGCAAGCTGTCCCGTGGCGCCTCCGGACAGGGTCGGCAGACGCTCGACCAGATCGAGCACCTGGCCCTGGAACGCCTGATGCTCCTCGGTGAGGCGCCGCACCACGACCGGCACGATCGACCCCTCCTGGATGAGGAGCGCGTAGAGGAGATGCGCCGGGGCGAGCTCGGACTGGCTGCGCGAGAGGGCGATTTCCTGCGCGCTTCGGAGCGCCTCTTGGCTTTTCTGCGTGAAATGCTGGATATTCATAGGTGAGAAGTTATCACACCCCGAATATACCAAATTAGCACTCTCGATGCAAGAGTGCTAATAGAGTTTCTTGTAGAAAATCAAAGCCCGCAGCGTGTCCGTTCGGACTACTGCGGGGTTTGGGGGCCGGTGCGGTGCACCAGGCTCGACGGTCAGTGGAGCGGACGGACCACGAGTGCCCGGTAGGTCGGATGCCAGCGCCCACTGACAGGATGAACAACCAGATTCCGCCAACCGATGCCGTGCCAGATCGCAAGGACTTGGTCCACGCCGGCTACCTTGGCTGTCTGCCCGAGCGCGATGAGCGGATGACTGCCTTCGTTGACGAAGCCTTCGCAGCCGTAGGCGAACAGGTGGCCGGCCTCGGAAGGCCACCAGCCGCTCGTCTGGATCTCGGCGCGGACTTGAGAAACCGCCTCGAGTGCCGGGTCAAACGCTGCGATCGCGTAAGCCACCTCGGTGCACTGATGGCAAGTCACCGGGAAGAGCCCTTCGCTGATAGCGTCATTGACCCAGTCATAACCAGGCCGAGTGATCAGCTCGGCGAAGCTAATTCCTCCCGGGACCTTCAAGATCCCCTGATGAGTACACCGCATAGTGGTTCCTTCTGAAAGAACACTTCCTCTGGCGCCGGAAGCGAGGCGGACAACTGTCACCTGTTATATAGCGTACTTCCCGATCACTGTCCATTGTAAACAAAAAGGGCCCGTATGCCCTCTCTGCTGTCCTGGTTCGACGCTGCTTACCCCCTACTGCTTCCTTTCTTCGAGGCGGAGGGTGACAAGTTTGGTCTCGCCTTTATGCCACACTTTGAGCGTCACTTCCTCTCCGACGCGCTTTTTGGCGATCAGGCTCCCGAGCGTGGTATCGGTATCGATCCGCTCGCCATCGATCTCGAAGATGATGTCAGTCTCCATGAGTCCGGCTTCGTCAGCCGGCGATCCCGGGACGACGGCGCGATCGGTCATGCGCTCCCCCCGGAGGATGAGCGCCCCATAGTCGACATCGAGCCCGTACTCCTCGGCTACGGCTTCATTGAGGATGACATAGCGGACGCCGATATACGGGGTCGAGAGCCGGCCGGTCGTCTTGACCTCATCCACGACCCGCTTGATCGAATTGACCGGGAGGGCGAAACCGATATTCTCGGCGCCCTGCGCGACCGCCACGTTGATGCCGATCACTCGGCCCTCTATATCGAAGAGCGGACCGCCGGAATTGCCCGGATTGATGGCTGCGTCAGTCTGGATGATATCGCGCAAGGTCTCCGACTCGCCGAAGTACGACCCGGCCTCCACGTTGCGGCCGAGACCCGAGACGATGCCGCGCGAGACGGAATTGGCGAACTCGCCGAGGGGATTGCCGATCGCGATCACTGTCTGGCCGACCCGCAGCGCATCGGAATCGCCCAAGGTGAGGAATGGGAAGCTCGCGCCTTCGATCTTGAGAACGGCAATATCGTTGTTTGGATCGCGGGCCAGCACTTTGGCCGAGTGCTCGCTCTCGTCATTGAGGATGACAGTGTAGTCGGCGCTATCGTCATCGACGACATGCTTGTTGGTGACCACGTAACCATCGGCGGAAATGAGAAAGCCGGAACCGCTCCCTACCTGCTGACGCTCGGTCTCTTCTCCTCGCCGCGGGACCGACCCGTCCTCGTCAAAGAACGGGAAGCCGAAAAATGGCGAGCGGAAGAGACTCCGGTACTTGGGCACGTCCTTGGTGATGACGATCGAGACCACGGCCTTGGTGCTCTCCTCGACCATGGTTACAATGCGCTCGTCTTCCGCAGGGAGCGGGAGCGCCTCGCGCTCACGCGCCTCCTCCTGTCGTTCTTCTTTGACGGGACTCTTCATCCAATGCGGCAGGGCTCCGCCCCGGCTCGCGAGACCGCCGACGATGCCAGAGATGAGCGCGACCGCGACGATAAGGACCCAGGGCGTACGATAGGGACGTTCGGCCACCGGCCGCGGGAGCGGAGTGGGAACACTTGGAGCAGCTGACACATTGACTGTCGGACGAGGAGGAGTGGTGATATCCATAGGCAACGAGGTATTAATGTGAAACGCTTGATGATCGAAATCGATTCTCCCGCCCCCGGACCGAGTATAGTGCTCTGGCACAGCAGCGGAAGAAACCGGGGAACTAGTAGAAGAAGAGCGGGTCCTGATCAGGATTGGCCCGGAGCTTGGCTTCGAAATCCTTCATTTCCTGCTTGCGGAAATCAATCCGGCCAGTCTCGCGATCGAAGACATACTCGCTATGGAGCACCCGAACCGGTTCGCTCCGGATCTTCTCCATGAGCCAGTCGACGAAGTTCTCCTTGCGGACGAAGACCTGGCTCAAACGAAAGAGCTTCCGATTCTCCTCGACTTTGGTCTCCTGCACCAGGATGATATGGTAGCCGAGACTGCTCTCGATGACGTCGGTGGGCTGACCTACTCGGGCGAGGTCCACCGCTCCCTTGAGTTCGGGTGCGAGCTCATCGAGCGCAAACCAGCCCAAGTCGCCCCCATTCGCTTTGGTCCGGCCATCGGAATACTGTTCGACGGTCGCTTTGAAGTCCCCGCTCTCCCGAAGCGCTTTGGCTGCCTGGTCAATCATCGCCTTGGTCGCATCATGTGACACGCGCGACTCGAATTTCTCGGCAAGCGCTTCCTCGTAGAGGCTCGGCAGGACGACTTTGGCTTCGAAATCGCGGAGCGTCCAGCCATAGAGCCGGGCGATGGTCGCCTCGACCTTGTCGGCTGCCCCGTACTCTTTGAGCCGCTTCTCGACATCGGCTCGGGCTTGCGCTTCGGTGATCACGATACCCTCTGCCTGGGCTAGCCGCTCGATGGTCGCGTCTTCGAGCATCTTGTTGAGGAGATCGCGCTCGCGCAGCTTGAGCCGGCGCTTGCCCTCATCGGTCGAGAAATCCACCCGGATGCCCATCTGACTGAAGTCCTGTGATTCGTAGAAACGCTTGATCGAGGCGACATTGGCAGTGAGGGTCCGCGAGTCGACGACGACCGACTCTCCGTCCAATACGACCGGGAACGGCAAACGTTCGCCGATGAAACGGCCAAACCAGGTGTCCGGCAGGCGATAGTAGGCGACGAAGAGCGCAGTGATCACCACCACCAAAAGTCCGAGGATGCCAAGCGCGAGCGTCCGCGGACGGATGCGCTTGAGAGGAGCAGTCGGCTGGGTATCGGTATCCATAGTGTGTGTTTAGTCAAAGAAAAGTTTCCACCATTTCTTGAAATTGGGCTCGTCATCGGACACGACCGGCCGAACATCAGCCTCTGACGCCTGAGAGCTGCCTGCCTCCGGCAAGACGGCCACTTCCCGCAGTCCCACCACGCGCTCTTCCTGCCGCCGCATCCCGAGCTTCTTCTTGGCTTCCTGCTCCTGGAAATCCGGCGAGGAGAAGTAGGCGATTCTCTGGGCGAGCGTCTCATTCTCGCGGCGGATCCGATCAGCCTCTCGCTCCAAAGCGTCGATCTCAGCTTGGATCTCGGCATTGCGCGCATGCTCCTCGTAGCTCCGGTACCCCATATAGAGTCCCCCGAGGATGAGGAGGGTCGCCATGAGTCTCATGCTTGGGCTCCGCCACCGCATAGGCTCGGGAGAGTTAGTAGAGGAAGAGCGGCGCCACCAAGAAGAGGATCATAGACAAAGCCGCCAGGACCGAGATGACGACCCAGATGGCGTAGATCTTCTTGTGGTGCTGACGGAAGCTCATAGGCTGACAGAAGTCAGTATACCATAGCGCTCGTGCAGCCTTCAAAGCCCCGTGTGCCGCGATTGACAGAGAGGGGGCGCCTGCTACAATTGGCCCAATCTCGGGAAGACTCCCGAGTATCATCGCCCTTTCCCAACCTGGAGCTCAACATGCAAGACATTCGGCAAACGGGCCTCTGCGAAGGCTACCGCATCGTCCCGCTCCGGGGCGGACAGAGAAACTCCATCCAGGGAGTGACCTTCTTGGTCAACAATCACGTCTTCCCCTACTTCCTCGAGCAAAGTCTGGCACCCGTCAATACTGACGTGGTCGACATTGTCGCCCCTCGCTACGCTGTCGGTTTCACGCCTTTCACGGACTGCTCCGACGCGAGCAGTCGAGGGTTTGGGTTCGGCCAAGGCATCCGCCTCGGCCCACTCATGACCCGCGATTGGGTGAGCCACACTCAAGTCCATGTTCTCTTTCAGAAGGCGCGGACCATGCGAAGATTGGGCTGGCCCGGGTACTCCTTCGTCCTCAACGTGAACTGGATCCTGCGCTCCCTCCAGCAAGCAGACTACCCCGCATGGGATGGCGAGCGAGCACAGCAACTTTTCGCGCTCATGACTGGTTTCTCTGGCGGAATCGACGACTCCAACTTCCCTGTGACGGTCACGGTCGGTCAAACCGCTGCCGCCATCCTCCGAGACATCGCGCCGAACTCTTTCTCGAAAGCCGAACAGGTCATCGCCGATGTGCTCGACTGGTTTCGCGGCCCGCAGGCCCACAACCTGATGTCGGTGCGCGCCGGCAGGAATGGGACGCTCCGTATCGACCAGGAACCGTATTCACTCGGACTTGACCCAAGCCGTGTCGAGCCCGGCGCCGGCTATCAGATCTTCTCGGACAATGTCCAGGATCCCGTCGGCCAGATTGTGCTACTGGTCGGTCTCGCAAGTATCTGGGAAGAACTCGCGAGATGCTCAGTGACAACCGCTGCCTAGATCCCCTCTGGTCCCGCGTGACCGCGCGCTCCCTCGCCATCGTGCGACGGGAGCGCTGTTCTTTTTTCTGAAACTTTAGGCGTACAAGCTGATTGTCTGCGCCAAGAGCGCCGGATGCTCGCGGGAAAACTTTTCGATCGCTTGTCTTACCTCATCTGCCGCATGCGTGTTCATGAGCACGACGCGCAGTTCTTTGGCCTGCGGAAAGCCGGCGATATAGGCCTGGAAATGCTTCTTGAGGAGCTCGAAGTTCTTGGTATCGCCCCACGTTTCTGTAAACAATTCTGACAGTACGATGGTCGCGTCGAGCCGCTCGGCCACGGTGACACTCGTTTTGGCCTCATCGAAGAGCCACGGGTTGCCAAAGACGCCTCGGCCAAGCATGACACCATCGCAGCCGGTCTCGGCACATTTGGCCCGCCCCTCGGCGAGACTCTTCACGTCGCCATTCCCCAGGAGAAGTGTCTCCGGGCTGAACTCATTGCGGAGCTCGACTGCTCGCGCCATCCGCTCCCAATGCGCCGGGACCAAGGACATCTCCTTCTTGGTGCGGAGATGGAGCGTGAGCGCCGCCGGTTTGGTATCGAAGAGAACCGGGAGCCATGTTTCCATCTCGTCCCGGTTGAACCCGAGACGCGTTTTGACCGAAACAGGAATCGGTTCCTTGCCGTCGGCCCGTACCCCTTCCATCGCGGCGAGAATAATGTGCTTCGCCGTTTCAGGATCCTTCATGCAGGCAGCGCCCGCGCCCTGCTTCATGACATTTTTGTCCGGACAGCCCATGTTGATGTCCACGCCGTCAAAGCCGAGTTCCTTCGCGATCCGCGCTGCTTCACGCATCTTGTCCGGATGCGCGGTGAAGAGCTGGGCGATGATCGGCCGCTCATTGTCACTGTACGTGAGATCCCGAAGGAGCGCCTCGCGACCCCGGGGGTGACACAACCCGTCCGCCGCGACAAATTCCGTCCACAGCACGTCCGGCTTGCGATACCTTACGATGAATTGCCGGAACGCCGCATCGGTCACGTTGGCAAGAGGCGCCAAGACAAAGAACGGCCGCCGGAGCGTCGCCCAGAATCCCAAGTATGGCTGGTCGAGAGTCTGCATATCGCTCCTTAGCCTACCAGGATTGACAGGGGGAATCAACCCTGGTATTCTCTAAATCAGACTATTTTTGTCCGATTTATCCAATCAGCGAGCGACAGCCGGAAGCGCCCGGCCGTTCCACTCGTCACACCAGCATGAAAGTTTCCAAGAAAGCCTATTACGGACTCCGTGCCGTGCTCACGCTCGCCCAGAGCGAGAAGCCGCTCTCGATCCATGCGATCGCCCAATCCGAGCATCTCCCCGAAGACTACCTCGAGAAGATTCTCCAGGAGCTGCGCCGCGGTGGCGTCGTCGAAGCCAAGAAAGGCATCGCCGGCGGCTATGCTTTGGCCAAGCCGGCCGATCAGCTCTCGACCTGGGACGTGCTGCGCATCCTCGACGGCCCGATCCAGATGTTTGTCCCGCCCGAGAAAGGTGTCCTCCCCTGCCTCCAAGTCAGCCATTGCCAGACCAACCAGGTGTGGCGGACGCTCGAAGAAAAGATCGAGGCCACGCTCTCCACGATCACGCTCGGCCATATCCTCCGCTCATCCAAATAACGCCTATGCTCACTCTCGACCACCTGACTGTCTCGGCCGACCGCAAACGGATCCTTTCGGATTTCTCATTCGCCTTCAAGCCGGGAGCGACCTATGTGCTGATGGGTCCCAACGGCTCGGGCAAGTCCACGCTCGCGGCCGCCATCATGGGCCACCCGCACTACACGCTCCAGCGCGGGAGCAAACTCGTGTTCGACGGCAAGAATATCACCCGACTCGCTCCCGATGAACGGGCGCGCCTCGGCATCTTCCTCTCGTTCCAGACCCCCTTGGAGCTCCCGGGCGTCACCGTCTCCGAACTCCTCCGCATCGCGCTCGAGAAACGCTATGATGCGCTCACGCTCCACGGACTCATCCACAAGTACGCGGCCGAACTCGACATCTCGCCCGCACTCCTCAAACGCTCCCTCAATGTCGGGTTCTCGGGAGGCGAACGCAAAAAACTCGAGGCACTCCAAGCGGCGCTCCTCGCTCCCCGTTTCGCGCTCTTCGACGAAATCGACACCGGGGTCGACGTCGACGCGCTCAAGACGATCGCTCGCTTCCTCAAGCGGCGCCTCCCCAAAGACACGACGACGGTCTACATCACGCATTCGACCCGGCTCGCGTCGGTCGTCCGGCCTGACCGCGTCCTCGTCCTCAAGGCGGGCCAGCTCGTCCGAACCGGCACGCTCGCCCTCGCGAAAAAGATCGAAGCGACCGGCTTCGCTCGGCAGGCCTAACCCTATGTCCACGGCGAAGCAACCAGAATTCGACTTCGACTACCGCTACGGGTTCGCCATGCCCGAGCGTTCGGTCCACAAGACCGGACTCGGCCTCACTGCCGAAATCGTGGCAGAAATCTCCCGGATCAAAGGCGAGAAGCCATGGATGCGCGACTTCCGCCTCAAGAGCTATGAGCGCTTTCTCGAGAAGCCGCTCCCGGATTGGGGCGCCGATCTCTCCGCGATCGACTTCGACGCCATCACCTATTACCTCAAGGCGACCGCCACCCAGTCCGGATCGTGGGAAGACCTGCCCAAGGAGATCAAGGAGACCTATGACAAGATCGGCGTCCCTGAAGCCGAGAAGAACTTCCTCGCGGGCGTCTCGGCCCAATACGAATCCGAAGTGGTCTATGAGAGTTTCGACGCGGCGCTCAAGCGGCAAGGTGTCATCTTCTGCGATATGGACACGGCCGTGCGGAAGTACCCCAAGCTTATCCGCGAATACTTCGGGACGCTCATCCCGCCTCATGACAATAAGTTTGCCGCGCTCAACTCGGCGGTCTGGTCCGGCGGCTCCTTCGTCTACGTGCCCAAAGGCGTCAAGGTCGAGCTCCCGCTCCAGGCCTATTTCCGCATCAATGCCGAAGCCTTCGGCCAGTTCGAACGGACGCTCATCATCGCCGATGAAGGATCATCGGTCCACTATGTCGAGGGCTGCACCGCCCCGATCTACCGCACCAGTTCGCTCCACTCGGCGGTGGTGGAGATATTCGTCAAGAAGAACGCACGCGTCCGCTATACGACGGTCCAGAACTGGTCCAAGAACATCTACAACCTCGTCACCAAGCGCGCCCGCGCCGAAGAGAATGCCATCATGGAGTGGATCGACTGCAATATCGGCAGTGGGGTCACCATGAAATATCCGGCCGTCTACCTCGCCGGCCGCGGCGCCAGGGGCGAAGTGCTCTCGATCGCGGTGGCTGGGCGCGGCCAGCACCAGGATGCCGGGGCCAAGATGCTCCACCTCGCTCCCGATACGACCTCGCGCGTTGTTTCCAAATCGATCAGCAAGGACGGGGGCCGCACTTCCTACCGCGGCCTGGTGCACATCGCCCAAGGCGCGACCAATGCCAAAGCGTCGGTCGTCTGCGACGCCCTCCTCGTCGATCCCGAGTCCCGCTCCGACACCTACCCCACCATGCGCGTCAAAGAAGCGACAGCCGCCATCGAGCACGAAGCAACAGTCGAACGCATCGGCGAGGAGAAGCTCTACTACCTCGCCTCGCGCGGAGTACGCCGTGAAGACGCCGAGGGGCTCCTCGTCAACGGCTTCATCGATCCCGTCGCTAAGGAAATCCCGCTCGAATACTCGATCGAGCTCAATCGGCTCATCAATCTGGAAATGAAAGGTTCCATCGGCTAAGCCTATGCGTCTCATTGATATCACGCATGATTCCAAAGACCGATACCGGCTCGCCGAGGGTGAGCAGGCCGTCTTTTTCATGCTCAATCGTGACGGCGACCTCGCGTTCGAGCTCGCTGGCGCCGGCGCTACAGCCCATGTCTTCGCCTTTTTCATCGGAGGCGAGAGCCAAAAGTATGCCCTGACGCTCCGCCAGACACATCTCGCTCCCCGCACCGTCTCTTCGTCGCTCATGAAGAATATCCTCTCCGGAAGCGCTGCCCTCCGCGCGGAGAGCGCTATCCGCATCGAGCCGGCGGCTCATCGTTCCGACGCCAGCCATGAGAGCCGAACCCTCCTCCTCTCCCCCGATGCCGAGGCCGCCGCTCGTCCAGCTCTCGAGATCCTCGCCGATGATGTCATCTGCCACCATGCCTCGACGACGAGTCCGGTAGACGACGCTCGGCTTCTCTATGCCATGAGCCGCGGACTCACGACCGAAGCTGCAGAAGAGCTGCTCACGCGAGGATTCATGGGAGAAGCCCTGGATCGGATCGCGAGTCTCGGCATCGATACCGCTCCGCTCATGGAGAAGCTCCATCATCAACTCCAAACGCTCTATGCTCGACCGTAAACGCGACTTCCCCATCTTTGCCAATCGCCCGGAGCTTGTCTACCTGGATTCGGCGGCTACGTCCCAGAAGCCGCGAGCGGTCCTCGAGGCGATGCGCACGTACTATGAGGAATACTGCGCCAATGTCTCGCGCGGACTCTACCCCACCGCGGAATTGGCGACGCTCGCTGTCACGGAAGCCCGCGAACGGATCGCTCGCTTCATCGGGAGCGAACCGCGCGGCACCGTCTTCGTCGGAAGCGCGACCCATGGCATCAACCTCGTCGCGAGCGGCCTCCGCGAACAGCTCACCGATGGCGACGCCATCGTCACGACCACACTCGAGCACCACTCCAATTTCCTCCCCTGGAAGGAACTCGCCCAGAAGACCGGTTCTGAATTCCGCGTCCTCTCGTCCCCGACCGACGCACCGCTCACCCCGGATATCGTCCTCCAGTCGCTCACCCCGAACACGCGCGTCTTTGCGTTTTCGGCTGTGTCCAATGTGCTCGGCCTTATCAATCCGGTCGCCGCTATCATCCGGACCATCCGCCAACACGCTCCCCACACGCTCGTGCTCGTCGATGCCTGCCAGGCTGTCGGACATATTCCGGTTTCTCTCGCTGATTGGGATGCGGACTTCATCGTGTTCTCGGGACACAAAGTCTTCGGACCAACGGGAATCGGGGTCCTCGCCGGCAAACCCGCCAGTCTCGCGCTCCTCGGTGCAGTCAATGTGGGCGGCGGCACCATCCTGGATCCTCTCGCGACTCCTGCCGAATACAAAGCGCTGCCGGAAGCCATCGAAGGCGGGACGCCCAATATCGCCGGTATCATCGGGCTCGGCGAAGCGATCCGCTATATCGAGATGATCGGCGTGGCTCCCATCCAGTCCCATGAACAATCGCTCCTCCGACTCCTCGCTGCGCGTCTCCGCCAGACCTTCGACGAACGCGTCGGCATCCTCGGCGGCATGCAGCACGACCGCGCCGGTATCCTGTCTTTCACCCTCGGCGGCATCCATCCGCATGACTTGGCACACCTCATGGGCGAAGAGGATATCTGCATCCGGGCCGGCGAGCACTGCGCTCGACCGCTCCACCGGGCGCTCGGCCTCCCCGCGTCTGCCCGCGTCTCCGTATCCGTCTACACGACCGAGGCCGATATTGAAAAACTCATGGCCAGTATGGAACGCGCGCTCAAGCTTTTTTCCGCCTAGCCGCCCGAGACCGTCCTTATGTCCATCTATCACGAACTCATCCTCGACCACTCCCGGAACCCGAGAAATCACGGGACGCTTGCTGCCGCCACCCACACGGGAGACGCCCGGAACCCGACCTGCGGCGATTCGCTCCGCATGGACATCCGAGTCAAGGATGGTAAGATTGAAGATATCCGGTTCATTGGAGCCGGCTGCGCCATCTCCCAGGCATCGGCGTCGCTCCTCACGGAAGCCGCCAAGGGAAAGACCGTACGTGAGGCGCTCGCCTTTGAACCCCAGGATATCCTCCGGCTCCTCGGCGTTCCGCTCTCTCCCAACCGGCTCAAGTGCGGACTCCTCTCGCTTGAGACCCTGAAGAAAGCGCTCCCGCAAACATCGTAAGTGCTTGCGCGTCGCGAACTGACGGTTGCTGCCACGCAGAAGCCTCCAGCTCGTAATTCGCAACTCCCTAACCAACAGTCCTATGTCCCAATGGAAAGATGAGAGCAAGCCAGCCGGGCCAGTCACCCTCAAAAACGGCTGGACCGTCGAAGTCGATCATGTCGCCTGCATCGGCTCGGCTCCGTGCACCGCTATGGCACCCAACACCTTTGGCCTCGAAGAAAACGGCAAGGCCTCCATCCTCGCGACCGCCGACCTGGATGACCAGGAGACCATCCTCAACGCCGCACGAGCCTGCCCCGTCGCTGCGATTCGTATCAAGGACGCCACCGGCAAGCAGATATTTCCCGAGTAGCGCTCGAGGAAGCCGGTTCCCGGTCTAAACATTTTCCCGTTCTCAAAACAAAAACTTTCTTCTCCCTCGAAACCTGTGAAGAAAGTTTTTTGTTCCACCGTATGCCGTCATCCACTCTCAAACAACAGGTGCTCAAACAGCTCGACCTCGTGCTCGATCCCGAGCTCGGGGTATCGATCGTGGCGCTCGGACTGATCTACGGCGTCCACGTTTCCCGTGAAGGCGTCTGCCGCATCGAGATGACCCTGACCACAGTCGGCTGCCCGCTCTTCGGCCAGATCCAGAAAGAGATCGAGGATCGGGTGATGGAAATCAAGTCAATCGAGGACGTCGAAGTGAAACTCACCTTCGAGCCGCCATGGGATGTTTCCAAAATGACTCCGGAAGCGAAGATCCAGCTCGGCCTGGACTAGCTGCCGATCGCGACACTCTCAGGACGCGCTATCGACGCGCGTCTTTTTCCGTCCCTCCAGGGAAGATGCTCCTCTTGGGCACTACCGCTTCAACGTGCAGCTGATCCAGTGCCTGCCGCCTTTCGAGCGTCTCGAGGAATTTCTTCTCATCGAAAACTGTTTCCTTGATCGTGGATTCGAGATATGCCCGGCGCTCCTCCGGACTCCAGCGATGAGTGACCAGACTGTAGCGCCACTGATACGCTCCGATACCGGCCACAAGCAGAAAGAAGAGGAAGAAGAAGAGCTTGTAGCGACGCAACCAAAAACGAAACGCTACCTTCGTAAGATTCTTCCAATTGGGCATCTGAGAAGAAATTCGCAGCATATACTATTCCCGAGTGTAAATGACGAGATTGATATCGGTTGTCAGACTCGCGAGCGCAGCACGCGACAGCGGCTGAGTCGGCGCGCCAGCGGGCACGCTCAACGCATCCGCCTCGAGCTCCTGCAAGTCCTCCTGACTCGCCTCTTTGATTGAAAGACCGACAACTTCAAGCGCATACGGCATGGTCTCTACCCGGTGCAGATACTCCGTCACCGCCTGATACGGCGCCTTCACGGTAATCGTCAGTCGGATATAGTGCGGCAACGGGAGTGCGTCGATAATCCCGCTCGTTCCGGCTTTCGGCTTTCGCTTCGCTGCCGGGGCAGGCGTAGCCGGCTCTTCTCCTTCGACTGCGACCGCATCAGTCTTCGACGACTTGGACTGGGCAGGCTGACTGGTTACCTTGCTCTCCAGGAGCGTATTGTCTTGCGAAACGATCTCTATGGCTACTCCGCTCTCCTCAGCCAGGAGTTCGAGGGCGCGGATAAAGACCACCAGCTCGTCTTTGGATGGGAGGAGATCGAGTTCGTCAGCCCGGTCCAGTATGAGCACGTGCTGCTTTTCCAGCTCTGGAAGCCGTGCGAGTTCCTCGCTCCGATACTCCCGTAGCACATCGATCTTCTGGATTTCGTCCATCTCCTGCTGTATGAGCCCATGAAGCGGACGCACGCCAAACCAAAAGAGCGCTCCGATAACGAGGATGAGGACGGTCTGGATGACCCACGGTCTCATTTTGTTCCACCACAGTTGATTCATAGTCGTCATGGCGTAAGGCTTCGGAGACACTCGGAACGGATATTGAAATCGATCTGAAAATCGAGCTCTTTCTGGCTGAAGAGATTGGATAGCGGCACTTTGACATCGCTCACGCAGTCTGACTCTTTGAGGGCTGTCTCGAAAGCGAGGAACTGCTCGCGGGTCTCGGCCTGCCCGACGAGCGAGACCGTGTAATCCTTGGTATAGAGGCTGGAGTGTACCACCCCGGTCGGCGTCAATTCCTCAAGGAGGCGGAAGAGCTTTCCCCATTCGAGATGCCGCGAAAAGTAGCGGGAGAGATCATCTGTTGCGGTATTGGTTCGCTTGAAGGCTTCCTGGTATTCGAGAAGTCTCCGGGTCTCGACATCGAACTGATCAAAACTCGAGAGAATTTCACGGTTAGCGATCGCCTCGTGTCGCAGGAGGAAGTAAATCCCGCCCAAGATGCTGATATAGAAGGCGACCAGAAGGAGCACGAGCGCCGTCTGCCAGAGAAAGAAACGCGAAAAGAAACGGACCGCCAGTGCCGTCT
>CAYWVL010000025.1:0-13621 GCA_964461975.1 uncultured Bdellovibrionales bacterium
GGCGGGCGTAGTAGGCCCGGGCTCTTCTGTCCACTGCTGGTGAGTAGGTAAGGGGTCTTCTTTCTCCAAACCCCATTGCGGGAGATAGAAGGATTGGTCCATGACCGGAGGAGTACGGCTGCATCTAGTCTCTCGCGCATGCAGCCGCCGGAGGGCATGGGTATCAATCCTCTCTATCGGAAGCACGGGGCACTCCTTTCTTTGGTTCGTTTCTTTGGATGAGCAAAGAAATGAACAGAAAGATTTGGTGGCAAAAGAAATGGACGAATATTTTCCATAAGACAATGGAGTATCTTGAGTCATGCGTCGGGAAGATACATTGACGAAGTTACGACTTCGTGATTGCAGGAGATTGATGGAGTGGTATACTGAAATCAATCCCTAAACACGCATAAAAACTATGCCGTCGATTATGAAGCGCCTCTTTTTTGGGCTTGCGAGCGTGGTGCTGGTCTTGCCTTCGCTTGTATCTGCCGGTGGTTGGAGAGAAGGGTATGACAATGCTGGCGGTCTCAATCTTCCTGGTGGCACCGTCTACAATATCATCTCTTCGTTCCTCTCGTGGCTCCTCGCCATTCTCGGCTTTATCGCCATCATCGGCTTCGTCATCTCCGGTCTCATGTACCTCACCTCGGCAGGAGACGAGGGTCAGGCGGAGAAGGCCAAGAACGCCATGAAGTACTCCATTATCGGCGTCATCGTGGGTCTTATCGGTTGGGTAGCGGTCCAGGCCATCGACCGTTTGCTCAACGAGAGCTTCTTCTAAGCCGACTTCACTCATACGCAATGATATGGCAAGGCAGCGCAGTACGTGGCTACTCGGCCAGATTTTTCTCTTGTGGGTAGCAGCAGTGGGTGTCTTTGGCACAGTCCAGACTGCCCAGGCTAGTGGCTGTACAGGCGACTACCAGAATATCGGCGGCGTGTGTTTTCCCAGAAATACCGGTCTTTCTGAAAAACCGGTGACCGAGATCATCACCAACCTCGCCAATTGGCTCCTCGCCATCTTCGGCTTCATCGCGATACTCGGCTTCGTCATCTCGGGCATCCAGTACCTCACCTCGGCAGGAGACGAATCCCAAGCCGAGACTGCCAAGCGCAACATGAAGTACTCCATCATCGGCGTCATCGTCGCCCTCTCCGGCTGGGTCGTGGTGCAGTTCGTGGATAGTTTGCTCAAGGCGAGTCTCTAATATCGGCGCCCGTTTCATCGGCCTCTATGATGTCTCCTCGTCGCCCTGCTGTCCTTGCGCTCGCTTCCCTTGCGGCCAAGCATGGCGGGGCGATTTTGCTCTTCCTCGTGCTCATGGCTCCCGCCGCGGCTCTCGGGTCGGGCCCCACGACGCTCGGTGACTGCGCGAGCGTCCCTGGCAATTGCCGTACCGAAGGCTGCGAGCCCAATGAACGCTCGGTTCCCAATAGCTGTTCGGGCGACGGAGAGGCCTGCTGCGTCTATTTCTGCCCAGGCACCTGCCTCTCCGAAGCAGCTGGCTGCACCTATCCCAGGGAGCGCGTCTCGGGGGTCTGCGCCAACAAGACCGAAGTCTGCTGCAGCTTGAGCGGCACCTCGACAACCGGGAGCGCGACCGGCGGGACGAGCGCCCCAGCATCACCTACGGGCGGGTGGGCGGCGGGCGGGTCCGCCGCCGGGACTGCTGGCACGGGTTCGGCCAAGGCAACGACTGGCTCGAGTGACTCACTCACGGGGAGCGCGGAATCCGCTGGAACACGGGCGGGGAGTGAGACAGGCGGTGCTGAGAGCGCGAGAGGATCAGACGGGAGTGCAGCGCTCGAGCGTGCCGCGGCGACGGCGAGCGGGACGGGTGCGGGTTGCCCCGATGGCTATACGCCAGTCGCTGGGTTCTGCTTCCCCACGGGTACCGGCCTCTCCGAGCGCCCCGTACTTGAAGTCGTCACCAACTTCGCCAATTGGCTCCTCGCCATCTTCGGCTTCATCGCGATACTCGGCTTCGTCATCTCGGGCATCCAGTACCTCACCTCGGCAGGAGACGAATCCCAAGCCGAGACTGCCAAGCGCAACATGAAGTACTCCATCATCGGCGTCATCGTTGCCCTCTCCGGCTGGGTCGTGGTGCAGTTCGTGGATGGTCTCCTCAAGGCGAGTCTCTGAAGCCTGTCAGGGCAGGCTTTTAGGGGGTATACTAGAAATAGCGTTAAATACAAACTATGCTTAAGTCATTGCGCATTTTCCTCTGGGTCGTCGTCGGGCTGGTCCCCAGCTTTCTCGCGTTTGTCCCGACCATCCCTGTTCAAGCTGCACCTTGCTCGGGCAACTGTATCGACACAGGCTGCACCTCGCCGCTCGTTTTTGATCCCAATGGCACTTGTCCTGCAGCGCAGCCGGTTTGCTGTGTATCCCCAGCTACGACGGGCTGCCCCGGCTCTTGCATGAGAAATGGTTGCACTGCGACACAAAGGCCGGCGGCTGGTACCTGCAGCTTCGGTGAGACCTGTTGTATCGATAATGCGACCGGTGGTCCTGGCTCCGGTGCTACCCCTACGGGCGGCCCCGGTTCAACCTCGGTCAGTTTTGCCAATCCCCTCCGCTTCACCACGGTCAACGAGCTCCTCACTTCGCTCCTCACCTTCCTCCAGACCTTTATCGTGATGCTGGCCTTGATCTTTATCATCATCGGAGCGCTCCTCTATGTCACCTCGGCTGGCAATGACGGCCGCATGGAGACAGCCAAGAAATGCATCATGGGAGCCATGGTGGGCTTGGCGCTCGGCATTGCGGCCCCCGCTTTCCTCCGCGAGATTTCCAATATCCTCGGGTGGAACGTTGGCTCGGCGAGCCTCCCAGCCGGTGTGGGTACCTCACTCACACTTCTCGAGATTGCAGCGAGAGTGCTCAATTTCCTCCTCACCATCATCGGCATCCTGGCTATCATCATGCTCGTCATCGGCGGCTCCATGTACCTCCTCGCGGCCGGGGACGAGGATCGCATCGACCGCGGCAAGAAGATCGTCAAATACTCTATCATCGGCATACTCATAGCGCTCGGCTCCATGGTTCTGGTGCGCCAGATCGCCGCCTTCTTCACGCCGTAGCCCGAGTAGAGTCATTGCGAGGATCCGCCCGCTGGCGGAGCCGCGGCAATCTTTTCACGCCAGTCAGGGTCCGTCCTCTCATCGGAGGTCAACTTTCTTCTTCAACTTCGTCAATCTTCTTTCTTTGTCCACACAAAGAAAGAAGCAAAGTAAAGTGCTGTCCTATGCTTCTCGCTCACGATATGTTGCCTGTTTTCTCGAGCGACACGCTCGCGACAGACTGACCGTGTCGTACTCTCTCGAGAACAGAACATATATGCTCGCTACCATCAGCGGACAGGTGAATCTTTCCTCTCTAAACCCCATTGCGTGAAGCGAAACCGTTCCTCTACGACTGGAAGGGACAGACTGTATCAGTCCCTCGCGATACAGTCTCCGGAGGGAGTAGTCAGGAACGGTATGAGCTGGAAGCACGGGGCATTCCTTTCTTTGGTTCGTTTCTTTGGATGAGCAAAGAAATGAATAGAAAACTTTTGCTGGCAAAAGAAAGTAGTAGATGTCGTAGAAAAATCAAACGGGCGCTTGCGATTGTGTCGCTAGCGCCCGTTTCAGTCCGAGCCAGATGTTGCTGGCCTAGACTTTTTCGAGGGTCAGCCTGATGCCATCGGTGATGGCTGGCTGATTTCCCACCGCGCCGCCGTAGACGTCGGGGTGGCGGAAGGTGTTGATGTCCACCTCCAGTCGCCCGTTCTTCACGACGATGCGGCCCCCGGTTTCACAGGGGAATTGCTCAACCCCGCTCGAGCGGAAGACGAAGCTTCCGTACGGCTTGTTGGCGTCCGGGATGCCGTGGCCTCCGCCTGCATTGGTTGTCTGCGAACCTTGCCACACGACCTTCCCTTGGTACTTGCCGCAAGCATCCATGGTTCGGGTGTAGCGGCTGGCGCCCTGGTCTTGGTCGGCTGGCACTACGAAGAATGCCTGCTGACGTTCGCCCGGAGCCTTGACCTGGTACGTCCCGTCGCACAATCCCTCGATGGCCATGGCCTTGAGGTGTGTGCCCGGGATATAGGTCCCACCCCAGCGCGTTTCGCACTGGGGGGTTGCTGCCGCGGTTTGACTCGCCGCACCGGTTGCCGTGCTGGCCGTGGCGGAGCTTTGGGCCCCGCTGGCTGCTTTCCACTCGCTCTTGTTGAGCGAGTGGCAGGCTTCGGTTTGGGCTGGGGTGATGTTGACCCCTGCTGCCGCCTGCAGCTTGAGCTTGTTGAGGCATGTGGTCACCTTGTTCGTGTTGGACTTGGCGACTTCTTCCTCGATCTCGCGAACAAGCTGGTCTGGGCCGCTGGTCATGCCGGCCTTCTTCAGGATGTGCATGATCGGACCAATGACCTGGTTGTTTGCGAGGTCCTTGACCGACTGGACGACGTTCGGCATGGTCGCCGAGATAAGCCAGTAGGCCAGGACAGTACAGAAGGCAATGACGAGAAGCTTGGCGAAGTACTCGATCACCCAGATCTTCTCGCTGTACCGAATGGCATAGGCGATGGTCGGGATGGCGAGGGCTACGGCGAGTGCTGCCAACTTCCCGTAGCCTTCAAGCGGCAGGATCATCAGTGCCGACGGACCCATGAGGGATCCGAAGAACAAGATGCACCACCGATCGAAGGCCCAGTGCGTGGCACACCATGCGTCCTTCTCGGCCTCGGTCGCCCCTTCCTTTGGCTTCTTCAGCTTTCGGAAGAGGTCCACGACGCCCGTCGCTCCCACGAGGAGAGGCAGGGCAATCGCGAAGCCGAGGCCGACTGCAGCCATGATGTAGGAGATTGCTCCCGTCCATCCGAAGCGGTTGCAGATGGCGGCCAGTGCCGTGGGGCCGGCGAGGATGCCGAGGACGATAGCCACCCACGTGAGGTAGGTACGCACCCGGTGGTGGTTTCGCGGACGGACGTCGTCAGGCCACATTGCTGGGCCGTGGACGCCGCCTCCGCCAGCCGGGGGAACAACCGGCGGGATGCCGGCAGGTGCTCCTGGGCCAGGAGCGGCCAAGCGAGGTGTTGCCATGGAGATCTCCTTCTAGCTGAAGATGGGGACGATGATGAGGCCGATCACGAGGACTGCGACACTCGCGATTGCGAGTATCCCGACCCAGGTGATTCGTCGTTGGTTACGCGGAGCCTGGTAGCACTGGGCCACGACTTCGTTGAGGACGAAATCGCGGAGTTCGGCTTGCCAGTGTTCTCGTGTCGCTTCGTCGTTGGCTTCGGTGATGCGTCGGCGGAGCGTGAGGCCGCCGTGGCTGTAGAGGATTGTGTACGTTGCCCTCCAGCCTACTCGTTGTGTCGCCTCGTGGATGCGAAGGATGGTGGCCGGGGAGACGAGCTCCAACGGCAACTTTTCCGTGAACCACTTCCACGCTGCTGACATGTCATCCCCGAGGTTGTCGAGGATGTCGAGTTTGCGCATCGTTGTGGCCAACTGTGCGGCCTTGGTCTGACGCTTGGCCAGGTTTGTCTTGCTGGCAGCGTCGAGACTCTTGGCGATGCCTCGCATGATTGCGATGCCAGGCAGTGTCGCCTGGATCACGTACTCGTGGGTGACATGCCGTGGGGGATCACCCGGGTTTTCCCCGGAGACTTCCTTGGTTACCTTGACGGTAACCGGAATCTTGCCACCCCTGCCGATGATGCGGAGCAGGGCTGCCCCCTCTCCATCGGTGAGTTGCTCCAAGAACAGCCCGAAGCCGCGGATTTCTTCGTCCGTCATTTCGGCTTTGATTGGCTTATCCGACACCCCGAAGAGTGTCATGAGGCCCATCAGTCCGAGGTCATCGGCCTTGCCGAAGCTGTCGACGTGGTCACCGGCGTGAGTCGCCCTGGTGGCGCTATCGTTGGTCGCAGCCCCCGAAGAAGGGGTAGGACCCTTCTTACCGGCGAACATGCTCGTGGCGAATCGGAGGAAACGTGCGCCGTAGTCGGCCATGTCCCCGCCCGAAATCCACCCCTCCTTCATGAGGTAGCGGAAAAACTTGCCTACTGCTTCCATGACGTTCTCCTAGGGCCGTAATGGCCCAGTTGTTGAGTTGAGGTTGAGTTCAGTTGTTAAGAGTGCCTGTAATAGGTCGGGTTTTTACCCCCAAGTTGCATACAGACACTGACCAGATTTGCAACATAGTATATTAGCATAAAACGTAAAAAAAGTCAATATAACTAAGGTATAATTTTGAGGCTTGTTTGAGCCATGATTTTGGCCTGTGGATGGGCTGTTTGGCTTGTGTCAGGGCATGGTCAAAAACGGGTGTGAGCGAGTGGTACCCGATTGACAGGGGAGGCGCTCTCCTCTATACTCCAGGAGCAGACGATAGTGTGCTGGGAAGTTCGCGGAAGCGGGCTTTTTTTGTCAGAAATTTGTAATTATTGCCATAATTTTATCGCTATGCCACGTGCCAAAAAAGCAGCGGCCAACGACGAGAACGAAAGCCTCTCGGGCCGCTTGGGGGAATTCGGAAGCGCGGTGATGCAGATCGCCGATGAGAAGGGTCTCCCGAGGGAGAAAGTGATCGAGATCGTCGAGGCGGCGCTCGCGGCTGCCTACAAGAAGGACTACGCCAAGAAGGGCCAGGTCATCACCGCCAAGTTCGACGAGGTGACCAAGAACGCCGACTTCTTCCTCGTGAAGGAAGTGGTGGACGAGACTGTCCGTGATTTTACCGTGCCCGAGCCGGTGGCTGAGGGCGAGGAGACGGCCGTCGAGGCTGCTCCTGTGGAGGAAGTGGCCGAAGCAGAGAGCGAAGAAAAGCTCCCGCGTTATAACCTCGAGCGTGACCTGACTGTGGCTGATGCCGAGGCGCTCAAGCCGGGTGCGGCTGTCGGCGACCTTATCGAGATACCGCTCGAGTCGCATCAGGAATTCGGCCGCGTCGCCGCGCAGACCGCCAAGCAAGTGATCATCCAGCGGATCCGCGAGGCTGAACGCGAGATTATGTTCCAGGAATACAAAGAGAAGGAAGGTGAGACCGTCAACGGTCAGGTGCAGCGCATCGAGGGCCGCAATGTCTTCGTCGACCTGGGGAAGTCGGTCGGCATTCTCTTCCCATCGGAGCAGATCCCCGGGGAGAACTACCGCATCGGTCAGCACCTCAAGGTGTACCTCGCCCGCGTCGAGTCTGACCCCAAGGGGCCGGGCCTCCTCCTCTCCCGCGCCCATCCCGAGATGGTGCGTCACCTCTTTACGCTTGAAGTGCCCGAAATCTTCGCAGGGACAGTCCAGATCAAGGCGATTGCCCGCGAGGCGGGGAGCCGCACCAAGATCGCTGTCGCGACCACCGAGGAAGGCGTGGACCCGATCGGATCCTGCGTCGGCCAGAAGGGGACCCGTGTCCAGGCCGTGATCGACGAGCTCGGCGGCGAGAAGATCGACATCATCGAGTGGAATGACAACGTGGAGAAATTCATCAGCGCGGCGCTCTCGCCGGCCAAGGTGCTCTCGGTTTCCCTGGACGAGGAAGAGAAGCAGGCGCTCGTCAAAGTGCCCAATGATCAGCTCTCCCTGGCTATCGGCAAGCGCGGTCAGAACGTGCGCCTCGCAGCCAAGCTGACGGGCTGGCGCATCGATGTGACGAGCGATGCTGAAGAGGCCGAAGCTGCTGCCGACGAGTCAACCGACGCAGCTCCAGCCGATGGCGCGGCCGACGTGGCCGCGGCTCCGGTTGAGGGAGCGGCAGCGACTCCGGAAGCCGCCGCTGAAGCAGAGAAAGAATAGCTGGTCCGGTGTCCGCTCGACCTACGAATATCTCAACCCCTTAACTCGCTCACTTCAAATCGTATGAACCTCTGGCATGATGTAGCAGTCGGTGACAGTGTCCCAGACGAGATCAATGTCATCATCGAGATCCCCAAGGGCTCGCTCAACAAGTACGAGATCGACAAGGAGACCGGTCTTATCAAGCTCGACCGTGCCAACTACTCTTCCGCTCCGTATCCGGTGGACTATGGTTTCGCGCCGCAGACGCTCTGGGACGACGGCGACGCGCTCGACGTGATCGTCCTTTCCACCTTTCCCTTGGCTCCCGGCATCCTTGTCAACGCCCGGCCAGTCGCCATCATGGAGATGATCGACGGCGGCGATTCCGACTACAAGGTGATCGCGGTTCCCGTCGATGACAAGCGCTGGGATGATGTCAAAGACCTCAAGGATATCAACAAGCACCACCTCAAGGAGTACCAGCACTTCTTTGAGACGTACAAAGTGCTCAAGGGCAAGAAGAACGAGGTGGTCGTTCACGGCTACAAAGGCAGGAAAGACGCGCTTGCGGCCGTGAAGCGCTCCATCACGCTCTACAAGAAGCAGTTCATGAAGAACGACTAATCGATTGACACTCGCACACCGTATGGAAGTCAAGGTAGAGAAGCTCCCTGAGTCCCGCATCGCTATCACGGTCACGCTGCCGTGGGAAGCCTGGGGCAAACACGAGGCGCACGCCGCCGAACATATGGCGGAAAAAGTCGACATGCCCGGATTCCGGAAGGGCAAGGTGCCGCACGCGATGCTCGAGGCCCGCTTCGGGCGCGAAGCCATCCTCATCGAAGCGGCCGAGCACGCGGTCCACGAAGCCTATCCCAAGGCGCTCGTCGAGGCCAAGGCCGAGGCGATCGGCCGGCCCGAGATCAGCTTCGACACTGTCGCCGCGGACCAGCCGCTCCAGTTCACCATCAAGACCGATGTCCTGCCGGAGATCGTCCTCGGGGATTGGAAGAAAGCGACCAAGAAGATCAACGCCGAAGAGTCGAAGAAGACCGCTCTCGTCGAGCCGAAGGAGATCGAGGACGAGATCAAACGGTTGGCCGAGATGCGCGCGACCCATGTCGCCGTGGAGCGTCCTGCTCGCTCGGGCGATAGCGTCAAGGTGGACTTCACCGTCCGTTTGGACGGAGTCGTGATCGAAGGCGGACAGGCGACCGATCATGCGATCGTGCTCGGTTCCAACGCGTTCATTCCCGGATTCGAGACGGCGGTCGAAGGAATGCAGGTCGGCGAAGAGAAAACCTTTGAACTCCCGTTCCCAGCCGAGTACCATGCCAAGCACCTGGCTGGAAAGAACGCCCAGTTCACCGTCAAGCTCAAGTCAGTCGAGGAGAAGTCTCTCCCAGTGATCGATGACGCGTTTGTGAAAGGGCTGGGGAAGTTCGACAATCTCGCCGCGCTCAAGGAGAGTCTCCAGACCGGCATCCTCGAAGAGAAGCGCCGGGCCGCCAAAGAAGAATGGCGCGGGAAAATCCTCGATGCGCTCGTCAGCGGTGCCAGCCTCGAGTATCCGGCGGTCCTCGTGATGGAGGAGCTCGAGCGCATGGTCCGTCAGTTCGAGGGCCAAGTCTCCATGATGGGACTCACCTGGGAGCAGTACCTGGGCCAGCTCAAGAAGACCGAGGAGGAGCTCCGCGCCGAGTGGACTCCCCAAGCCAAGAAGCGGATCGCGGCTGAGCTGGTGCTCCAGAAAATCGCGGCAGAGGATGAGATCGAGGTTTCGAGCGAAGACATCGAGGCCGAGATGAACAAGATCTTCCAGTACTACAAGAGTCAGCAGGAAATCGAGAAGCAGATCGACATGGGACGGCTCTATACCTCCGTCCGCGGGCGCCTGACCAATGAGAAGACGCTGGAGTACCTCGAGAAGCTCTAATTGGCGTTATTGCGCAGCTCTAGCATGCCTATGAAGCCACTCACCAACAATTATCTCGTGCCCATGGTCATCGAGAAGACGAGCATGGGCGAGCGGGCCTACGATATCTATTCGCGTCTTCTCAAGGACCGGATCGTCTTTATCGGTTCGCCGATCGGCGACGAGGTTGCCAATACGGTGATCGCCCAGCTCCTCTTCCTGGAGTCCCAGAATCCCAAGGAGGACATCAAGATGTATATCAACTCGCCGGGCGGGTCCGTGACCGCGGCCATGGCGATCTATGACACCATGCAGTACGTCAAGCCATCGATCCAGACCATCTGTATCGGCCTGGCGGCTTCAGCCGCTTCGGTCCTTCTCTCGGCTGGAGAGAAAGGCAAGCGCTTCGCGCTTCCCAATGCCGAGGTGATGATCCATCAGGTCCTCGGCGGCGTCGAAGGCCAGGCGACGGACATCGATATCCACGCGCGGCATATCCTCAAGGTCCGAGATCGGCTCAACAGGATCCTCGTCAAGCATACCGGCCAGAAGCTCGCCAAGATCGAGAAAGACACGGATCGCGACTACTTCATGTCGGCCGAGGAGGCGAAGGCCTACGGCATCGTCGACAAGGTGCTCGCATAAGACAAAGCTCACCTCCGAAACAAAAACGGCCCTATCGGGGCCGTTTTGCATTTGGAAGGCGACAGTACACAGCTAGGCCTGTGCTGGGCGATTCTCGTCTGCGGCCAGGCGTCCCATGAGGAGGAGACCGCCGATGATCGCCAGGTTCTTGAGAATCTGGGTGTACTGCATCTGGTCCTGCATCGGGTCGCCGGTAAAGGTCGTGTGCCCCAGGATGGTAGCGAGGACCGTGAAGACGACGAGCATCTCGACGGCGAGGCTGGTCCGCCAGTTGACGAGGAGCATCACGCCGCCACCAAGCTTGAAGACAACCGCGAGTACCGTGAGGAGCGTCGCGACACTTGCGTTGGTCAGGCTACCGATATACATGCTCGTCCCGCTGAAATTCAGAAGCATATTGAGCCCACCCACCACAAACAAGAGTGCGAGAAGTACCCGCGCCACCGTCGGCAGCCAGGCTGCCCGCATACACTCACGCATGAACATACAGCTTGCATAAAAGGGTTACGCCTCCAGTATACACCCTCGGAGAGGGGAGGGTGCCAAACCTGTCAAGCAAACAAAAAACACCCACTGGGGTGGCTACAGGGAATCGAACCCTGATTCGTGGTACCACAAACCACTGTCCTACCATTGAACGATAGCCACCCCGCTAGGTGCTTTTGGCGTATTGAGCGTGTCCCCGGAAGCCTGTCTGCCGGCAGGCAGGGATTCGAAGCGGTAATCTCAGGTGCCCCGAGAGAGAATCGAACTCCCATCAAGACCTTAGAAGAGTCCTGCTTTATCCATTAAGCTATCGGGGCTTAAGCCCATCCCATCTGTTAAGCGAACTCCCGACTGAAAGTGGGTGCAGTAGGAATCGAACCTACGACCGTTGGCTTAAGAGGCCACTGCTCTACCGACTGAGCTATGCACCCAAACAAAAAACAACTGACAGGGCAGTGGCTCTAGAGTAGCGAAAAAATCTCTTGGAGTCAATCCTTGCCAGAGATGACTAGGAGCGGAGAGCCTTGTACTCCTTCCATTGGCGGTTGGACCAGTTCTTGGGCTTCTCGGTCAGCACTTCGTCCCCGGGATGAGGGAAGAGGTGGGGGGATTTGTAGTTGCTGGGAAAGGTGGCGTTGATGAGCGTCTCGCCAGAGGCGCTTTTGACGGTATGAGTGAAGATGGTACGCATGCTCCCGTCGGGATTGCTCTCGAGGATATGGGGCCCGTCGATCGACACGCTCCGGCCATCGTTGGTGCCGTAGAAGGTGACGGTGAGCTCGGTACCGACGATCTTGGGGAGCATGAGGATCGAACCCGGGGTATTGTTCTTGAACTTGAGGTCGGGCCGCGGGATATAGATCGTGGCATCCAGTCCGTACGGGCGGTAGTACTGCACCGGGTAGGCATGGTTTTTCCGTTCGGTGATTTCGAGCCCGGCATTGAGAGCGGTACGGAAGACTGTCGTCGATACCTGACAGATACCGCCACCGAATTCCGGTTCGGTCCGATTGTTCTTGATGACGAGCTCGGGGAGGTAGCCATGTTCACCATCGACTTCGCCGAGGTAGTCCACGAACGAGAACTCCTCTCCCGGAGCGATGACGAGACCGTCATATTGTTCTATCGCCCGGTGGATATTGAAGATGCGGTTTTTGGGGGAACCGCGGAAATTGGTCTTGCCTTCGGCAATCTTGGTATGGAGGCCGAGATCGTGGATCGTCCGGCTCGAGACGCGCGCTGGAGCGAGAGTCGCATCGAGCATGACCGAGACGCTCGGGCTCGGGTCGCGCTCCAGCTGGTCCAAGACTCGGGTGAGGCTCGATTCTCGATTGAGGGAGAGTCCGGGGACAGCTTCAGCGGTGACTGTGAGGCGGCCGTCATTGTCCATCGAAAGCTTGGCGTTGACCGGATCACGCTCGAGTTCATCCATGATGGCCAGGAGCGCTTCGCTCGCTTGGGTCTTATTGAGGACCTCGGTCGGCTGGCTCACAATGTGACGGAGATGCGACCGAGGGACATAGGCGATGCAGAGGTACGGGATGCGAGCACAAGCGGTTTCCTCGGCCTCGATCTCGGGCTGCTGGTCCGGGAGGAAGACGGACTGCTGCCCGACCGTGAACCAGAGGGAGAATTGGGATGGCTCAACAATGCGGACGGTGTCGCCCGCGACGAGGGAGAGTTTCTCTGGAAACGGCGCGGCGTGACTCGAGTTCGGCCACAGCAAAAAAGAGGCGCCGAGAAGCGCCACACTCAACACAGCCGAAGCTGGAATGGAACGGAGTAGAGAGAACATGCGACAGGTCGGACACGCGTTACTTAGAAACCGCGCACTTGGATTTTCTTGGTTTTGGTGGTGTCAGCCTTGGGGAGTCGGATGGTGAGGATGCCGTTCTTGAGCGCGGCATCAGCCTTCTCTGGGATCACATCGACAGGGAGGAGGACCGAACGCGAGAACGAGCCCCAATAGCATTCCTGGTAGTAGTAGTTGCCGTGCTCAACGATCTCCTCGTTCTTGCGCTCGCCGCGGATGCTGACCATGTCGTTGTTGATGGAGACATCCAAATCCTCGGGCTTGACGCCAGCAATTGTCGACTTGATGACGATATCATTCTCGGTCTGATAGACGTCGATGGTCAGTTGGCCGTCCGCATTGTCCTCAGCGATCGCTTCCGGCGCCGGGGCGGCGTAGCTCGGGGCGGACCAGCGCGGCTCCTCTTCCCGAGGGGCGGCGTATTCGCTGGTGCCGGTGGTCATGCGGAGGTTGGTCGGCTCCTCGGCCGGGCTGTAGACATTGATGTTTTCTTGGTAGCTGTCGCCGGCAGTCTCGACTTCGCGAGCGCCGGTAAGCCTCTCGAAGAATGAGCGTTTTTGTTTGGTCATAGCGAGGAGTTAGAAGGGCACATTACAATTCTAGTATACGAAAAAGCGCCTATCTCGGCAAATAAGCGGCTAGGCGGATAGCCGGGAGAGGTTGTAAAGGAGGTGGAGGAGCGCCGTGGCGCCGAGGATACCCCAGGAGGTCAGGCTTCGCGCTCCATAGCGGAGGAGAGCCAGCGCCAGGGCGACGGTGGTACCGGTGTGGAAGAGGATATTGAGCATGAGGAGGGGGCTCGTCGACGCGCTTCCGCTGGCGGAGAGGGAGAGTCCCACCTCGACGGCCGCGAACCCGAGACCAAAGAGCGCCGCTGGGACTGTCGAGAGCCTGTCCCCGAAGCGACGGAGCGACTGGATGAGGAAGCCGAACTTCATGAGCTCTTCTACGAGGGCCGCTACAGCGACAAAGAAGAATGTCGGCTCGGTGAGAGCGGTGTCTTGGCCGAA
>CAYWVL010000026.1:0-13235 GCA_964461975.1 uncultured Bdellovibrionales bacterium
GCCCGGCCCGTCCACCCCTCGGTCCACGTCAGCGGGTCGCGGGACCTCGCGACAGCGTCAGCGCGACCGGCGCGCCGCGCGTGGTGCACGCGGAGACGGCGCAGCCGCCGCAGGCGTCGTCCGGGCACGCGCCCGCGAGCGGCGCGGCGTCGACGAGCCGGAGCGCCACGCGCTGGTCGAGGGCCACGCGTACGAGGCCGGGGTCGAGGCCCGTCCGGCCGGCGAGAGCGTCGCCGACGCGTTCGAGCGTCTCGCCAGTGAGGTGGCCGAGGAAGCGCACATTGGGCAGCGTGCCGTAGCGCTCTCGCAAAGTGACTTCACTCGGCCCGGTCCCGGCGATAACAAGCCTAGCTTCGGGAAGCGTGGCAAACGCTCGGAGAAGCGTCTCGGCGCCTTTCTCCGGCGAGAGTCGTCCGGCAAAGAGAAAATACGCTCCTCCGCCATACGCCGACGGCGCTTTCGGAAAGGGTGCGAGCGGCTGCGGCACGTATCGGATCGGGTGTGGGAATCCGAGCTCGCGGTACTTCTCGATGAGAAATCGGCTCGGGGCGATAAATTGGCTCACGAGGCTATAGCTCCCGATGCAGCGATGCAGCCAGAGCTCGGCCGCGCACACCATGCTTTTCAGGAGCGAATTCTTGACGGCCCGATCGACAATGGCGCGCCAGCCTGACGTATGTTCCCAGATGCTCCCTCGCACGAAGAGGCTGTAGTTGGGCGATACCGCCTTGTAGTCATGCAAGGTCATAACGATCGGGATGCGATGTTTCTTGAGTGTCCAGAGAATCGACGGCGAGAGCTGATGGTAGGTATTGTGGAGATGCGCCACCTGCGGATTGAAATCGACGATGAGCTGCTCGAGCCTCCGGGCCGCCTCGGCATTCCAGAGGATGCGTCCGGCAGCGCGAAGTTTGGCCCACAGCGGCTGATTGCCAGCCAAATAGTCGACGTGACTCACGAAGTAGCGGCTCCACGGGGTCTCGAGATTCTCCGGATGCCGCATTGAGAAGAAGGCGATTGAGTGGCCGTTTTCTGCTAGAATACGAGCAGTATCGAAATAGGCCCGCTCGGCGCCGCCTTTCCGGTAATGGTATTTGTTGACGAGGAGTACGCGCATCGTTGGGATGTTGCGTCTCCAGTATAGCGTATTATGTCGCTCATCGAACGCATCGCGAGCCGTATTTCCCAAGAGAGCCGCACCAAGAAGTGGCTCCAGTTCATCGCCTGGGCCAAGACGCGCCCCGAGACGACGGTACTCGACATCGGCGTCAACACCCACGAGTACTCGGACAATGACAATATGCTCGAGCGGCTCTACGGCTATCCGGAGCGGATCACGGCGGTCGGTCTCGAAACCGACTGGCGGGAATTCTCGGCCCGCTACCCGAGCATCGCGACCCGGACTGCCGACGGCACCGCGCTCCCCTTCGCCGACCAATCCTTCGACATCGCCTATTCCAATGCCGTCATCGAGCATGTCGGCGGCCGCGAGCGCCAGCTGGCTTTCCTCCGCGAGATGCGCCGAGTCGCACGCCGCGGCTACCTCACTACGCCCAACCGCCTCTTCCCCGTCGAAGTGCACACCCGGATACCTCTCCTCCATCTCCTCCTCCCCAAGTCCGGCTTTGACCGGGTGGCGACGGCGATCGGCAAGGGCTGGGCCGCCGGCGACTATATGCATCTCCTCTCCGAAGCGGACCTCCGTTCGCTCCTCGCCGAGGCCGGCATCACTGACTTCGCCCTCACGAGAAACCGCTTCCTCGGGCTCACCATGACCATTACCGTAACCTGGGACCGCTAAGCCTATGACCTCGCCCTCCCCACTCTTCGATTGGCGCCAGCCGCTCGTCTGGATCGCTCTCATGAGCGGATCACTCCTCCTCTTGCTGCTCGCCTTCCTCGCCGGTGCCTCGCCGCTCTTCGCGCTCCTCCCCGGAGCGGCTGTCGTCGCGCTCGTCCTCCTCTACCGCGCCCCGCTCGTCCTCCTCTCCAGTCTCATCATCGTCCGCATGTCGCTCGACTACTCCGCCCAGTATGTCTCAGTCACGCTCTTCGACATCACCCTCTCGCTTTCCCAGCTCGTGGGAGCCGGTATCGCCTGCCTCGGCGCCTGCCTCATCGTCTGGAAGCGCCGCGCACTCTCCAATTTCCCGCTCCTCCTCCCTTTCCTCATCGTCTTCTCGTGGGGACTCTTCACCCTCACCTATTCCATCGATCCCCGCGCGACGCTGACCGAGCTCATCCGCGTGTTTGACCTCTTCGCTATCGGTGCGCTCGCCTATGTCTCGGTCACGCGCTACCGCGACTTCCGCACCCTCCTCCATGCCATCTTCCTCTCGAGCATCCTCCCCATCCTCTTCGGGTTCTACCAGTTCGCTGGCGGCATCGGCCTCCAGGATGAGAACGTCTCCATCCCGCGCATCTTTGGCACCTTTAGCCACCCCAATGTCTATAGCCTCTTCCTCTTCGCCACGATCGCGCTCGCGACCCTCTACGCCATCATCTATGCCAAGACGAGAGAAGCGAAGCTCCTCATCGCGAGCTACCTCGTCCTCCTTGTAACCACCCTTATCCTCACCTACGCGCGTATCGCCTGGATCGCCCTCTTCGTCTTCCTCGGCCTCCTCGCCCTCTGGCGGGCCAGATTCCTCCTCGCGCCGCTCATCCTCTTTCCCCTCATCCTCATCGCGTTCTCCGCGACCGTCCAGGATCGCGTCCTCGAAGCCATCAACCCGACCCCCGACAGCTCCATCACCTGGCGCCAAAATCTCTGGCATGACATGCGGCTCAAGACCAGGCTCGAAGACCGTCAGTGGCTCGGGAGCGGCATGGACACCTTCCGAGTCTCCTCCGAGGCGCTCCGCGGCACCCGGTTCGGTTCCAATGACCCGCACAATGACTTCGTGAAATTCTACGTCGAGGGCGGCTACCTCGGCATCCTCGTTCTCCTCGCCACGCTCGGCTGCTTCATCGGCCTCATCGTCCGCATCTATCGCGAGACGCCGAGCCATAGCCTCCGCACCCTCGCGACCCTAACTGGCTTCGTCATCGCCACCCTCCTCCTCGCGAGCCTCTCGGACAATGTCTGGAAGAATACCCCCGTGCAGTGGCTCCTCTGGGCGCTCCTCGGCGGCCTCCTCGCGATCGAACGCGAATCCAAGAAGAAATCCCTCGCCTCATAAAGCCAAACCCCGCACCGGGCGGGGTTGCTTCTCAATCTCTCCGTAGTGTCTTAGCGCTCTGGCCGAACCGGGGCGCGCCAGGTGACGAACTCGCCACCCGTATCGCCGAGCCAATCTGAAAGCCAGGCTTGACAATTATTGGAGGTCTCGCACCCTGCCGACCAGCCATTGTACTCGGCCTGCGCTCCTCGCCAGTAGTCCATCCCGAGCTGTATCCGCGCGGCTCCCGTCACGCGCACCTCGGCTTCGACGAGGTACCGCTTGCCAGGCTCGGTCGGTACGCGCGGCGTCGTCCAGCCATGGATGATCGCCTTGGGAACGAAGCGCGCATTGAGCCAGTACACGCCGTCTTCGATCGCTGCAATGACAGGCTGTGCCGCCGGAACCCCGGACGTAAACCACGGCTTCCGGTAGAACAAGCGGTGCTCGAGCCTGGTCTCTCCATTCAGCGTGTCACCGGCAAATGTCACCGTCGCGACCGCTCTCGTGTCACCCGTGCGGATATCCTCCTCGATGAGCGCGAGCGAGCGCAGCTCGATCGTCGCCGGTTCGCCCCGGTCGCAGGCCTCGGACGTCACCACATTGAACATCCCGACCACATGGGTGAACCCGAGCCATTGCATGCGCCCAGGCACGGCGTACGAAGGCTCGATCGTCTCCACCGCAAAAAAAGCCGGGTCATCGGAACCTGCTTCAATCGGGATGGTTTCAGCGTACCGCTCGCTCCCCGCCGGGCACGTCGTGTAGAGCCGGTCCCGATCCACCTGGGTCACCGTCCCAACAAAGACCAGTCCCGCGATAATGAGTGCCACGCGCCGCGCGATGATACCAAACATATCTTTGAGTGTAACAAAAAGTTTGCTCGTTCTTGTATCAAAATGATGTGAGGGTCCGGAGCGCATGCGCTGCATGCATTCTCCGGACCCCCGTAGCGCTTCAGCGGACTGACTCGCGAATGGTCACGAACTTGCCATTCGTATCGCCATGCCAGCGGCTGATCCAGGCCTCGCAGTTGCCGGCCTTGTTTCGACCAGGCTTCTCGCACTCGCCGTCCCAGCCCGTGTAGGGATTGGAAGCGGTGCGCCACCAGTCCGTACCGAGCTGCAGTCTGGCTTGGCCAGTGATCCGAGCCTCGACTTCGACGGAGTAGCGGGCTCCACGATCCACGACCTCGACGCGCGGGTTCCCCCAGGCGTGGAAGTTGCGGCGTGCTGCTTGGTTGGCGTCGATGAGGTAGAGGCGTCCAGTCTCTTGGACGATGCTCTTCTCATTAGTGCCGGTCGTCTCGCCGAACCACTTGGGGCGGCAGCCATACGGGTCGCTGGCTTGGCTGTGGGGATCGCAGCGCGGGAACAGGTTGCTTCCGATGCCAGCATCGTCGCGGCTGTCGAAAAAGACCTGCTGCACCACCCGATCACGGCTACCGACGTGCTCGATGACACGCCAGGCACGGATCTCGACCATGGCCGGAGCGCGCGTGGCGCAGGGCAGCGCCGTCGCGACGTTGATCCAGCCCACCACGGTGGCGTAGCCAGGCGGAGCGACATGCCGACCGGGGTGCAGGTGCTCGGTCTTCCAGATGGCACCCTGGGGTACCTTGAGGAGCATCGCTTCTCCCTCTTCAGCCGGCGAGCAGGCCCGAGTGACCGGGTTGGCATGACCGATCGGGATGAGGCAGCAAAGCGCCAGCCAGATCGTCAGGATAGAACGCAACATGAGGAAACCCTCCGTGTTTGGCCAGTATGGCCGATTGGTGAAAAAGTACTGTAAAATGTGCCAAAACCAAGAGCAATCACTCCTAGTAATGACTGTTTACAGTAATACAAAGACTCAAATATGTCAATACACATAACAAGAAAAAGAAAACCGACCCTCGAGCCGAACGCGTGGTTCACGCGCTCTTTTCGAGAGTCGATAGAAGGGGCACGCTGTGCCCCGGGAGGGAGATGGTGGGCGAGCGCCTACTGCTGCTTGGCGGCAGCGGCCGCTGCGGCTTGGTCCGGCGCGCCTTGGCTCGGCGGCTGGATGACGCGCGACATGGCCGCCTTGTCGAGCGGCGCCACGACGGCTGCCTTGGCGTAGTCGAAGCAGGCAATCGTTGCAGGGAACTTCGGGTTCCCCTTGGGATGCTTGTCGGTCGCCGCCAGCACGGTGTAGGGACCGGTCAAGTCATTGGACTCGGCCCACTGCGGGTGGCCGATCCAGGCACGACGACCGTTGCCGGCCTCCTGCGCCCAGAAGTTGAAGGCGCGGCAGCCGGCGCCCAGGGTGTTGACGCGCCATTCGACTGCCAGGTTGGCACCGATGGCGGCCATGGCCGTCGCGTTCTCGGGCTTCACCCGGTTCACCGAGGGACCGGTGTTGCCGTAGCCATCACCGAGACCCATCAGGTAAGCCGCAGCGCCCGGGCCCTTGAAGTCGACGATCTCCTTTCCGTTGTCGTCGTAGAACTTCAGGTTGTCGAGGCCGAAGGTGAAGTCGCGGAAGTTTCCTTCCTGGGCGCCTTCGGCCTTGGCGCGATCGAAGTCGTGACGCTTCACCCGGGTCGAGAGCGCCTGGGTACCCATGGCCGGTTCGAGCCCGGAGAAGCGCGGCATGGTGCTGCCGCCCTTCAAGGCGCCGGTGGCCGTGGTGTAGCCCGCCATGTGCTTCTGGCTGGACTGCTGCGCCAGCACGAAGGCCGGCAGGAGCGCAGCGATGATCGCCGCGATGAGTTGCGAGAGGAATCGCTTCATGTGTGGCCCCTCCTTTGAGGCCGATGACGGGAGGCCCGCCAGGGTTGTGAAAAAACGCTTTGCCACCCCCGATCGGGAATGGCTCCCGGACGGAAAATGACTTTCCATACTAACTGAAAAACCTGATCTTGTCAACCCCTGTTGTACTCAAAAACATGGCTTAAATAAGCCACTATTCTGTATAAAAAAGTTCAAGGGCAGGACTTCTCGCGAAGTTCTGCCCTTGGATGATGCGACATTGTCGCAGGCACATGCCTACTTTCCTTCATCAAAGCTCGCCGGTTATGTCGCATTCCAATTGCTTGGACTTGGCGCATACCCTTTTTATCGAACGTGAGACCGGAGTCTCATACGCTGGGCGCTCCGTGAGGAGCTCCCACTTAGATGAGGTTGGAAGTCGGCTATAGCCTACTTACTCTGTCGGGGCAGCGATGGCGCCGAACTTGGCCGGGTCGGTGACGTACATCACGCCACTGGCGCGGTCGAAGCGCACACCGCGGGCCTCGTTATCGACGACGATTTGCCGTTCACGGGCCTTGGCACGGACCACGCGACCCCCTTGGAAGAGATCGCAGTTCCAGCCCCAGGCACCGACGGCGTCGCCACTGTTCTGGAGATCCTTGTCGACACCGATGCCGATGCCGCAGACACGGTTGCGATCGGCGATGCCGACCAACACGTTGCCCGAGGCGCTCGTCGGATGCTGGACAAAGAGCCCTGCTTCGACGTATGGCAAGACCACGCTATCTTCGGTCTCATGGATCCACCAGCGGCCGCCAGCTTGCACACCCACCTTGAGGCGGGGCATGCCGCTTGCGTCCGTCGGCTGACCGAACCAGGTCTGGCTCATGTGTGCCGCGGTGGGGACGGTGATGCCCGCGAAGTACTGCTGCTCGACATTCCACGTCTCACCAGCCATGCGGCGCCGGTAGTCGTTGTAGGCCGCTGTCACGCCGACGAGGTGATAGGTCGTCTCGGATGCGTAGGCGCCTTCACGGTAGCTTTCACGCTGTCGTCCGACTCCTGCTCCGACGTTCCAGTTGCGTCCCTCGTCGAGGATCTCGCGGTACGACCCCTGGGCAAGCCATTGGTACCCGCGGTATCCGCCGGCGCCACGATTGGCCGTGCCCTTCCACTGCGAAGCATTGCCCTTGACCCCGACCCCCCAGGAACCATCGTCGCTTGCGAGGCGGCGCTGGCAATCCACGAGGAAGGCGAGGAAGTCCGAGCGTGCCCGGTCGCCGTTCTGGGGCGGCACATGGTGCTGGCCAAGCGCCGCTTCCGGCTCCACCCGTTCGCACAAGCCCTTGTCAGGCTTCGGAGTAGCTGTCGGAGGAAGCGGTGGAGTAGGCGAAGGTGTCGGATCAACGGGAGGCGTCGGGTCAGTCGGCGTGGTACGCGCAACCGGCGGCGGAGGCGGGAGCTCCTTCTCGGGCGCCGGAACCGGCACCCAGTTGTTGCATTCCCACATCCACGCCATGGCCTTGCCCGACGGCAGGACGAACCTTTCCGACGGGACAGACTTGCCATCCTTCCACGCGGTGAGCATCGGCCCGACCGCCACGACGTCGCCGCCGCGGCAGAAGGTCACGAATGGCAGCACCACCCCCTTCGGGATGAAGTACAAGCCTTCGGTCACGGTGATGTTGCGCCGCGGACCCTTGGGGTCGATGCGCGCCCGCAGATAGGCTTTGTCCTCTTCCGAGAGACCGGCCCTCACCCATGCTCGCTCACTCGACTCCACTGGACTCATACGGCCGCAGTCGCGCAGCGGTGCCCGCCCAACTTCTTCATACAGGCGGATACCTGCACGAGTGGTTGGAGCTGCCGCACGAGGCGTAGCCGCTGCCAGAGGACGAACCCGCGGCCGGCGCAGGCCATGCTCGAACATCGCGCGCGGAGCCCGTGGCATCGCTGCCTTGGTCTCTTCGCTGATGACGAGCTGGAGCACCATGCCGGGCCGGATGTCATGGCAGCCATACTTGAGCACCTTGCGGTTCTCGTAGCACAGCGCCCTCCACTGGCCCTTCAGGTCCTTGCGGAGCTTGGTGACATCGCCGAGCGTTTGACCGCTCTCGACGTCATGCTCGACAGGCTCAGCGGTTGCATCAGCAGCCTGGACAGGTTGCACTTGAGCAGCTGCCAAAGCTTGGTCGGCTGCAGCGAGCGCGACCGCGGTTTGATCCGCAGCGCTCGCCGCAGCAGCCGGTGCCGAAGCACTGGCCGCCGGAGCGCTTGCTGCTTGCGCAGTAGCACTGGCCGCCAAGGAGACCGAGCGAACCGTTGAAGGCATCGTCCGGTTTTGCCAGAGCGCCAGCCCAACGCCCAAGGCCAGGATGATGAGGATGACGAGCACCCCCAGTACCGCGGACTTGCGCGAGCGCGTGGTCGGCGTCGCAGGTGTCGTACCCGGCGGTCCCGAAGGAGCGCCGGCCCTTTGAGAAGTATTCATCTATTGGCCTCCTTCAGCCATGGAATCGTTGAAGAATCCCAAGAACAAAGGTGGGCCGATGGGAGCGACCCACGCTTCATCCCTGGACGGGTTGAAAAGTCGTGGGTAGCGGTACCTCATGGGGCGACCTCCTCGCGGACAGGTCCGCTCGGAAGTGGCTTGAGGCAGTCGTCCTTGGCAAGCGCTGTGCCGGCTTGGATGCCGTAGAGCGTCGCTACCAAAGGCCAGAGGGCGGCTGTTCCCGACCCGAGCTTGAAGCTCGTGCACGAGAGCAGCTTGTCTGCTACCTGCTCGACCGCAGTGAACTGGGCGAGAATGGTGGCGACGTCTGCCTTGCCGCGATACTGCTCCGCTCGGCCCCGCACCGCAAACGGCACGGGGAACGACTGGACCAGCTCGTCGAGGATGCCGAGCGCGTGCTCATTGGCCGTCTCGAGCCGGATCACCTGCGTGATCACGGACCGATGCGTGGCCAAGAACTCGGGCGTGAGTCGATCGGGAGCGAACCCCCGGTCGAACATCACTTGCTTCCCCAGGACCGTCATCGCCCATTTCCCGTCCGAGGACAGGATGTAGAGCGAACGGCCCGGGAGGGCTTCGGCTTCGGCAAGCGGAGCGAACACAAGGAACGCTCCACGGCCCTGGTCGTAAACGGCGTCATAGGTGTTGGCTTGGCCATCGCCCACGGCAACCGCCCGGAACACCTCGCGCGTGAGGATTCGGGAGACCTTGCGGCCGCCTTCATTCATCTCATACACGCGAGCCGAGTCGCTGAACTCCTGTCGCCAGAAGTTCGGAATCGGCCGCGGCAGCGCGATATACACGAGCGCCACACCCTGAGGCGAGAACGGCGCGAGATTGATCGCGTTGTTCTGCCAGGGCTCTTGGCGTCCCGTCGTCTCGACCGTCCGCACCTTGAACCCGCTGTCATACGGGAGCGAGGAGCAGCCGGCGCCAACGTAACAGGCAAGCACGAGACTTGCCAATGCTGTCAGCTTCACGTTGAGTTACCTCCGAGGTTGAATTGAGAGTAAGTAGGTTTTTCAGGTACTTTTTCTGGTCTGTCCTCTTGAGAATCACTCGGAGCCCGAGAAACTCTCAAGAGGAAGGACGAGCCTTCCTCTCTGGTTCGCATTAGAATTCGCGGGTATAGGTACGCCACGCGACCCGGAGCGACATGAGCGCTGCGCCGGCTGCGAAAGCGACCAGGATGATCGCGATGAGCTCCTTGGGACTCGGGTTCTTTTCGGAGATAGGTCCCGAGAGGATTCTCACCTCAGCCGACTTCTCGTCGCCGCCGCGGAATTCGATATTCTTCTTGACGAGGGTCTCGGCGATCGCCTGCATGATGCTGCCAGCTTCGCGGTCGGTATCGGCTTTGACCGTGACCGAGAGCATGCCGAGGTCGGCATTGCTCGTCACCGTGACCATCTCACGCCAGGCCTTGAGCCGATCGCGCTTCTCCATCGGGAGAAATTCCTTGCTCACTTGACCCGTCTCGACGACCGCGTTGATGAAGCGCTCGCTCATCATGGATTCGGCGAGCACGCGACCGAGGTATTCGGACGACTTGAAAAGCGTGTAGAAGTCCTGGGTCGGCGCCCCGGACTGGACGACCATGAAGTCCGTCGTCACTTTGAAACGCGGGCTGACGAGCGTCACGACGAAAAACGAGAGGGCCGCGACGAAGACGCCGGCGAGGAGAATGCTCCCCTTCTTCTCAAGCATGGAACGCCAAACTGGATGCATGGGCATAGTGTGAGCGTGATAAGACTAACGGCTCACAATAGCAAAGTTTGATAAAAAAGTCAACCCCTACGCCCTCGGAAGAGGCGCAGGGGGTCGGCAGCTCCAGAAGCACTCAAAAATAAGGCTCTACAAAGCCATGGTTGGCAAGCTCTGGGGCATCCAGCCTAGCCCGTGAACTTTCCCCAGAGGTCGAAACGCAAGATATCGTAGAATGTGACCCATACCATGAGAAGGAGGAGGAGAATAAACCCCACCTGGTGGATATAGCCCTCGAGCCGCTGGGAAACCGGCGACCCCTTGAGTCGCTCGATGAGAACGAAGAGGATGCGCCCGCCGTCGAGAGCAGGAATCGGCAGTGCATTGATGATGCCGAGATTGATGGAGAGCATGGCGGCGAAGTAGAGGAGATAGGCGACGCCGAGGTCGCTCATCTGCTTGGTGAGGTAGACGATGCCGACCGGCCCGGCGATATCGACGGTCGTCTTGGTCCCGGTGAAGAGACTCCCGACCATGGTACCGAGGACCGAGAGGATTTCCATCGTCTTGAGATAGGTCTGGCGCAAGCCTTTCACGAGCGCTTCGACCGGGCCGTACTGGACGATGGCTGTCTCGGAGAAGCTGATGCCGAGCGCCCCCTCCCCGGCTGGCGTCTCGACCCGAGGCGTCCCGGCGAGGACGAGCGTCTTGTCGCCGCGTTCGACCGTGATGGCGATCTCCTTGCCCTTGTGCTCGCCGATATACCCCGTGACCGTCTCGAGCGTCTTGACCGGCGTGGTATCGAGGCGCTTGAGGACATCCCCGGGGAGGAGTCCGATCGTCTCGGCTGGCGTCCCGGGCATGACCTGGAGGATCTGCACCTTGGTCTCGGCATAGCGTCCGCGGTCAGCTGGGTCGATCTGCTCGGGGAAGCCGAGCATGAGGACGGCCGCAAAGAGGAGCCACGCCAGGAGGAAGTTCATGACGACGCCCGCCACGAGAATCTGGAAGCGGATCCACGCGCTCTTCCCCGCGAAACTGTCCGGATCGGCGGCGATCGCTTCGGTGCGGTCTTCGCCCTTGATACGGACGAAGCCACCGAGGGGGATCCAGTTGAGCGAGTAGACCGTGTGCGGACTCTCGACCGATTCGTTGCCCCGGACGAAGCGATACTTCTTGGTAAAGTCATCGAAAACGAAGCCGAAGATGCGTGGCGGAAAGCCGAAACCGAACTCCTCGGCCTTGACTCCGTGGCGGCGGGCCGTGAGGAAATGCCCGAGCTCATGGACGAAGATGAGGACGCCGAGAACGAGGACGAAGACGAGCAAGGTAAGCATAGCGCGTTAGACCGTCATGATTTCCTGTTCTTTCTTTTCGCGGAGCGCCTCGAGCGCGGCATTGTGCCCATCGACGACCTTCTGGAGATCGTCTTTGGCGCGGAACTTGTCATCCTCTCCCATCGCCCCGGATTTCTCCTCCTCCTGGATGTCCTTCCAGATCTCCTCGCGGATGGAGCGGATGGCGATCCGGGATTCTTCGGCTTTGCTATTGAGTACTTTGACGAGCTCTTTGCGCCGCTCCTCGGTCAAAGCCGGGAGGGTCACCCGGATGCCGACGCCGTCATTGACCGGGTTGAGACCGAGATCGGACTCGCGTACCGCCGCCTCGATCTGAGTGAGCGCACCTTTGTCCCACGGCGAGATGAGGATCTGGCGCGGCTCGGGAACCGTCACGCTCGCGATCTGCCGCAGCGGCGTCGCCGTATTGTAGTAGTCGACGAGGAGCCCCTCGACGAGGCCCGGGTGAGCTCGTCCGGTTCGGAGCTTCTGGAGCTCGCTCTCGAAATGAGCGATAGCTTTTTCGAAATCAGCCTGCTTGGCATCGATCAGTGGATGGGACATAGGTGAGAGGTTAGCGGATTGGTGACAGGGATAAGAGCGGCTCAGACAGACTGCTAATACTTCCGCAGTCCGAGATAGATGATAGTCGGATCAAACGGGTCATAGGCAAGGATCGAGACATCTCGCTCGATATCCAGGGGTACCACGGACCAGGTATCGCCGGCATTGGTCGATTTATAGTAGGTCCGCCCAGCAACAAAAGAGAGCTCGTCGGAATTCTTGGGATTGATAGCGAGTGCGCGCACTGGGAACTTCTCGGCGCTCTCGATGATATTGAGCTTGTCCCAGCTTGTGCCGCCGTCTGCGCTCCGGTAGATGCCGGTCTTGCTCGTCCCGAGGTAGAGCGTCCCGGAGCGATACGGGTCCGCGACGAGCGCGATCATCCCAGAGGGGGTCGGCTTGGGAGCAGCAGCCGTGGTCGTATTGCCAGCGGCCAGCGCTTGGGCCGCAGTGATCGGATCATACCAGGTGAGACCGCCGTCATCCGAGCGGTAAACCCGTTTCTCATGGGCGAGCGCGTAGAGCCTCCCCGCGATCGAGGCATCATAGACGATTTCGGTCACCGGACCATCGATACCCGTTCCGATGTTCTTCCATGTCTCACCGCCATCGAGACTGCGGACCACGGTCCCGGCGCTCGTCCCCACGAAGATCTCCTCCAGGTTGCGTCGCGACTGAGTGAGAGAGAGGAGGACTGTCCCTGCTCCCGGCTCGGTATAGACATCCTGCCAGGTAGCGCCGCCGTCCTTGGTACGGAAGACTTTGGCGAAGCCGCCGATGATCCCGGTCGCGAACATCCGCTCGGGATTGGCCGCATCAGCGAGGAAGCGATAGACCTTCTGCGGCGGGAAGTCGCGCGGCTGCCAGATCTCGCCGCTATCGTCGCTCCGGAAAATACCATTGTCGACCGTCCCGACGAAGACGCTCGGGGCACGCCGCGGGTTGGGATCGCCGCTCGCATCGCGGAGGACAAATGAGATATCGAGCACATTGGCCGAGGTGATCCGGCGCTTCTCGTCGACCGTGATCTTGGGCTCGAACGTCTGGCCGCCGTCGATGGAACGCCAGATGGCTCCGGGAACAGCCTTGGCCTGGAACGGATTGCGTCCGGCGCTCGGATCAGCATTCTGATTGCCGATCTGCGGCACCAGGCTGCAGCCAGAAAGCACCACGAGAGAGAGGGCGAGCGCCCCGAGAGAGACTATGCGCATAGAGAAGAAAGTAGCTTTTCTCCCAGTAT
>CAYWVL010000027.1:0-11664 GCA_964461975.1 uncultured Bdellovibrionales bacterium
CTCGGGACAGTCGAGCACTATCACCTGGTCCTCGACCAATGCGACGAGCTGCACCATCAGCAACGGGAGTCAGTCGGCGGATGCCGGTACAAGCGGTAACAGCGCGACGCCAGCGCTCACGACGACCACCATATTCACCTTGACCTGTACCGGGGCTAGCGGCACGGCGACCAATAGCGTGACCGTGACAGTGAGCGGCACCCCCACTCCCACCAACGGCTCCTGCGGCACCTCCCATGGCCAGACCTTCTCTTCCGCTCCCTCCACCAATCTCTGCACCACAGGCACCGCCTCTTCTGTCATCACCAATACCTCGACCTACACCTGGAACTGTGCCGGCTCCAATGGAGGCACCACCGCTTCCTGCTCAGCAACACGCACCCAGCCAGCCGCCACCGCCCTCACTCTCTCCGGCCCCACCTCGGGCACCGTGAACCAGGCCTCCACCAGCTTCACCGTCTCTGCCAATGGCTCCCTCTCAAGCTCCATCACCATCACTCCTTCCTCCAATGGCGGAGGAGGCACCTTCTCTCCCACCACGCTCACATTGAACGCCACGACGACGACCGCCACCTTCACCTATACCCCCACCTCTACCGGCCAGAAGACTGTCTCCATTACCAACAATGGGAGTCTGGCGAATCCGGGAGGGATCGCATACGGGGTGACGGCGGGGGGAGGCGCGTCATATGCCTTACCATCGCCCGGGCAAGCGGTAGCCATCGGGACGAACTCCGCTATGGATGTCGTTCCTACCAATCAGGGATGGACTCAAGCCGCCTGGGAGTACTCGCTGTTCAATAGCTACGGCGGCGGACAGTTTGTACCGGCATATTCTGACCGCGGAGCCTATGTCCTCGTCGGAACAGGCGGTCACAATCATCCTGACAACAACGGCGCCGCTGTATTTGATTTTGCCAATGCCACATGGAGTCGTCTCGACAATGCCAACGGGGTATCTCGTCCGACAAGCTCGCCCTGGTCGTTCTCGACGAGTCAATCGAATGGTTCCCCCTATTACGAGAACACAGGAACGGAGACGCCTCTCCCTCCTCATCCGTACGCGAATCTTGTGTATCTTCCCACGGGGTCCAAGGGAAGCGTGGCCTATGTGACTCGGGCAGGAATCGGCATCGAGGCCGCGACAAGTGGTGCCTCACATCGTTTTGATTTATCAACTCGAATGTGGTCACGGCTCACCGCAGCGTTATCAACACGCATCGATTTCGATAGCGACTCTGTATACGACTCGGCTCGCAACCGGGTATGGATTCTTCCGAACGCCTTGCACAACTTCCAGAACGTCCAATACCTGGACTTGGACGATAATAGCCTGAAAACGACGGCGCCGAACTTCAGCTGGCCAAGCTCAAGCTTGGGGACTGGTTACAATCGTGCCTTTATGCACGACAGTTATATTTTGCGCTACGGCGGGGGAGGGAGTAGCCTCTGGCTCTTCGATCCTGACCAGCCTTCGGCAGGCTGGATTCAGCTGACTGTCTCCGGGACGCTGCCGAATTCCATGAATCGATGGGCCCGTTACAGCGACGGCAAGTACTATGCTTTCAGCGGAAGCTCGGCTGCGAACACGATTACTCGAATCGTACCGCCAGCGAATGCCAAGACTGGCACATGGACCGTGGATACGGTGACGCTTTCTGGCGCCACGTTGCCAGCAAGGACCGGCAGCACAGAGCATTACACACGCTTCTTCTACGTACCTGCTATCGACAGTCTGGCTTGGATCGCAGGTGGCACCAATCAGGTCATTATTCTCAAACCTCCAGGCGCCCCTACCCCGGTAAACGGCTCCTGCGGCACCTCCCATGGCCAGACCTTCTCTTCCGCTCCCTCCACCAATCTCTGCACCACAGGCACCGCCTCTTCTGTCATCACCAATACCTCGACCTACACCTGGAACTGTGCCGGCTCCAATGGAGGCACCACCGCTTCCTGCTCAGCAACGAGGGCAACCGCTTCGCTTCCCGCCTGGGTCCCGGCCGCCGGAGAAGTAGCGGTCTTGACTCAGTCCAATGGCAAGATTGCCAATCAGTTCGAGAGTCAAGTCGCGCCGTACTACGACCCCTTCCATTATGTGAAGACTGTCAACGACTATAGCGGCGCGTTCAAAAATCCGTACTGGGGCACCTATGGAGCGACCGTCTTCTGGGGCGGCGGCCATGCCGGGACCAATGACAACACCGTGACAGTAGCCGAATATGGCCAGAACGCGATTACGTTCAAGCGTGTCTCCGATCCGACACCGTGGACGGGGAGCACTGCGACAGATGCCGGGAATAGAGGTAGCAATAGCGTGGGAGACTTCAACGGGACTACCCTCAATCTGACCTATATGGAAGGGGCCGACGGCCAGCCGGGCGCTCCGCACAGCTACTCTTCCGGCGATATCATCGGGCCGGAGCATGGCGGAGCCACCTTTGGCACCCTCGTCCAGATCGCCGCTTCGGCCGTGAATTACCGGAACGACGCGGGTGCGGTGGCCGCCCACAAGATCGACTTCGATACGATGTCGCTCCAGAAGGCCAATGGCCAGAACCGCAAGTGGACGCGGATTACGGACAATCGCGGACTGGGAGGGTTTATGGGTGCATCACCCCACTACACGGCCTTTGTCCCGGCCCAGAACCGCATCTACTATGCGGCGAGCAGCGGCTCGGCTACCCGCTGGTTTGATCGCAATACCAATACGTACGTGACCGGCACCGGCACGGGATTCGATTTCGGTCCCTCGGATGGCTTCGATAGCGGCATCATGTTCCATGTGCCGTCGAGGAATTTGCTCGTCGCCATGTACCCGCAGGGAGGGCAGCTCAAGGTACAGTGGATGGACGTCTCGGTCAATCAGCCGTCGATAGGAGGGACCGCGACTTTGAGTCAGAATCTCGCTATCGCTGACCCCTGGTCGGCCGCGACCTGGGTCCCGGATACGAACCGCATCGTATTGGCAGGGGTATCAGGGGACAATGGGGCCGCTTATGAGATCGAGATCCCAGCCAGTCCCAGCTCGACCTGGACCGTAACCCGGGCGCCTTTCGGTTCCGGCCAGACCTTCTCCCCCTATGACCCGACCGCCGGTATCGGCCTCACCTACAAGAAGTTCGAGTATGACGCCAAGGTGAAGTCGATCGTCTATATGCCCCGGGCCAACCGTGACGGTGCTGACGAGACTATCTGGGTCTACCGGCCGCGCGGGACCTAGACGGGAGGAGCCAGGTGTATACTGTGAAATATAATCATTAACTTTCTAACATATGGCTTTTGAAGCCTGGGTCACCCCACCTTATGAAAGCAAACCGAACGAAGATGCACTGAAGGTTCAGCGCGAAAGGTATATTGTCGGTGCGATTGAGTCTGTTCTCTCCAAGCAGAAAAAAGAAGTGCTCCGTCATCCAGGTCGTCACTTTATCACAATGGTCCAAGAAGAACTCTTGAGACAGAGCCAGATGGGTCGGCAAGCTGCAGCGAGTCCGAAAGATGTGGAGAGAGCCCGGACTGAATTCGCATTCATTCCGGTATCGGACAAAGTCTTTGATTTTTTCAGAGTGAAGCCGTACGACTACGATGCGCTTGAAGAGAAGCTCAAGAATTTTCCAGGATAGCTTTTGGAAAGAGGCAAAAACCGCCCGTTGTTGGGGCGGTTTTTATTTTTTATCCGGACTACTTGTAGCGGAGAGCGTCGAGGGCATCGATATGGCTCGCTTTCCTCGCTGGGAAGACGCCGGTCATGAAGCCGACGAAGGCGCCGAAGCCGACGACCGTCAGGATGAACCAGAGCGGAGAGTAGAAGAGGGAGACTGCCTCGCCGCCGAAGCGGGTGGCGATGGCGTTGATGACGACGTTGATGACGGCGCCGCCGATCCAGCCGAGGATGACGCCGCCGAGAGCGCCGAGGAATCCCATGAGGGTCGACTCCATCACGAACATGAGAGAGATGTCTTTCTTGGATGCGCCGATGGCTTTCATGATGCCGATCTCCTCGGTCCGTTCGAGGAGGGTAATGGTCATGGTGTTGAACATACCGATCGCCGAGACGATGAGCGCGATCATGCCGAAGACCATGAGGATGAGCTGGACCGCGCGGAAGACTTTGTTGGCCTGGTCGATCGTTTCCGAGATGGAGGAGGCGGTGAGTCCGAGCGCATCGATCGCGGCGCGCACCGGCTCGATGACATCGGTCGAGCGGCACTTCACTTTGAGCTTGGTGTAGTTGGCGATGGGGACGCCCTGGATCGACTCGATGGGGATATAGACGATATTTTCATCGCCTTCGGCCACGCCGACGATGGTGTAGGCTTCTCCCAGGTTATAGCTCGTCCCGCGTTTCCCGGCGCTCCCGCCCTGGAAGAGGGTCAGGGCCACGGTCTTTCCGACGAGCGTCTCTGGCGCGACGCCGAAGACCTGGGCGACCCCTCGGGTGATGGTCACTTCGCGGCGCGTCCCCGGATCGAAGAGTCGGCCATGGAGGAGCTTGAGTCCTTCGCTCTTGAGGAAACTCGGGCCGGTCGAGACTGTCGCCACATCGAGGGTAAGCTCATCGAATTTTCCCTGGCCGGCGAGTTCGAGAGCGGGGATGATGTCGGTGACATTCTCGATCGCGCGGATGCGTTCGATCGTCTCGGTATCGAGCTTGACTTCCTGGTCTCGGCCCGCGGTGACATCGAGCGACACGAGAGCGTCAGACGTGGTGATCTTCTGGAGGAGCGTGCGCTGGAGTCCGTAGCCGAAGGAGACGAGGAACATGATGGCGGCGATGCCGACCGACATGCCGAGAATGGTCAAGAGCGTACGCATGGTGCGCGCCTTGAACATGCGGAGCGAGAGTTTGAGGATATCGATGAAGCGCATAGGCGGCTAGCTGTACTTGAGGAGCATGATGATCTCAATCTCGCGGGTGATTTTTTCGGCGGTGTCTCTGCGCAAGCCGACGCCTCCCTGCTGGAGGGACTTATCGAGCTTTCTGCCGAGCTCGATCTGGCCGACGGCGCTCTCGAGACGCTGCTTGAGGGCTGCCTGGAAGCGGAGTTTCTGTTCGGGCGAGAGTTTGAGCTTGAAGAAGCGCTCGAGGTAGCTCGAGAGCGAGAGGACTGCCTCGGCAGGAGCCGCGTGGATCCGCTGGGTGATATCGAGGACCTCCTGGACGCGATGGCTGAAGCTCTCCGCGCGGAGACGATTCCAGCCGGCGCCGCCCTGATCGAGATCGAGGTCGAGCCGGCTCTCGAAGGTCGGCCGGTCGATATTGCGGAAGAGGAGCTCTTTGAGGAAAGCCTCGGCCATCGAGACCTGCTCTTCGGAGAGCTCGGAGAGGAGGTGCGAGAGGAGCTGCTTCGCCTTGAACGGGATCAAGAGCATGTCGATCTGCTGCGGCAACAGGTTCTTGAAACTATTCATGAGGAGCTTGAGTTCGCTGTCCTCCTCTGATTTCTCCTTGAGGGCGTCTTCGACGGACTTTTCCTTGACGATCGGCCGCTTCTCTTTGAAGACCTGCTCCTTGATGACCCGGCCGTCCTTCATGTGGATGACCCGGTCCGCGTAGACGAGGTGTTCCGGGTTATGGGTGACCATGATGATGGTCTTCTTGTCGACGTCATTGAGCTCTTTGAGGATGTCCAAGACGTTCTGGGCTGACTCGGAGTCGAGGTTGCCGACGGGCTCGTCAGCGAGGATGATATCGGGGCTGTTGACGATGGAGCGGGCGATGGCAACGCGCTGCTTCTGGCCGCCCGAGAGCTGGCTTGGCATCTTATCGCCCTGTTCGGCGATGCCGAAACGCCGCAGGAGGGCAAAGCCGTCTTTCCGCCGCACGGCAGTCTGCTCGCCGCGGAACACCCGTGGCAAGCACACATTGTCGAGGATGGTGAGGGAGGGGATGAGGTAGAAGGCCTGAAAGATCATCCCGATCTCCTTCTGGTGAAGTTCCAGCTCCTCCTGTTCGGTCATCTTGGAGATGGCCTTGCCCTTGATGCGGACCTCGCCGTAGGTGGCTCGCTGGAGTCCCGAGATGGAGTAGAGGAGCGTCGATTTGCCGCAACCGGAGGGCCCGAAAATGATCACGTACTCGTGCGGATAGATGGTGATATTGGTTTCCTCCAGGGCGCGGGTCTCATTGGACTTGCCTTGGTTATAGAGAATCCGCAGCTTATCGACTTCGATAAGCGGCTTGACCGACGGGTCCGGAGCAGCGGGTGATTGAGAAGCCTGGACAGGCGCGGGAGCGACTGCGGTCGGCTGGAGAGACGGGGAGGACATGGGATTTTCCTCGATTATCGGACACTATGAGAAAAGGGAAGGATTTTCTCCCGAGAGAGGATGAGTGCGGAGGCGGGAATATCCTTTATTCTAGCATAGCGTTCGGGGAAATTTGTGTTTGTCGGAGGCTCGGGTTCCGGGTATGATAGGGGTGATATGCCCGAGATCACCCTTCGCACGAGAACTATCCTTCTGTTCGGGCTCATCCAGGTCATCGTGCTTACCGTGGTACTCGTCTTTTTTCTGAAGCTTGATTGATCCCCATCCATTTCATAACAAACGCAAACTGTGTATGACGTCTCTTCGTCCGATGCTCCAGCTCGCATTCCGTCTCCATGACTGGGTGAGTGCCTGGCTCGCGAGGCATTTTTTCCAGGTCAAAACGGTTCTGCTGGCGCTTGCGCACCTCACCCTCCTCGGATTCCTCTTCCCCGACCTGCGCCATGCATACGGTGAAGCGAGCGGCAATCTCCTCATTGCCCTCCTCTTCCTCTCGCCCCTGTCCAAGATTTTCCGTATCCGGCTCCTCCAGCAGCTCATGGGGTTGCGGAGAGAGCTCGGCATCATGTTCGGCTATCTGGCGACCGTGCATGGGCTCGGCTACCTGACCGATCCACTGGTCGGTCCCTATGTCGCGGAGCAGTTCGCGTCATCGACCCTCGGCTGGGGCGAGCGGCCGCTCATTTTCGGCTTCATAGCGTACGCGCTCACCTTGCCGCTCCTCTTCACGTCCAACAATCTCGCCAACCGTCTGCTCGGCGGGCGTAACTGGAAACTCCTCCACCGACTCGTGTACCTCATGGCGCTCATGGCGGTCATTCATCGCTTTACCATCAAGGGGATGGATCCGGTAGCTCTTATCGAAATGGCCATACTTGTGACCGGCTATATCGTTGCCAAGCTCTTGGCGTGGCGCAATTTCCTTCCGCCGCTTGTGCGGGCCATCGGCTGGGTCAGTCAGGAATACCAGCTTTTCAAAACGCCAGCCGCTCCGACAACCACCCCGTCTGTCCCGACCACTCCGGTAGTCTGATATGCCCCCCTTCTCTTCATTGGTTCATCACCTCCAGAGATTCTTCATTTGTGCAGTCGTTCTCGGCTCTCTCTCCTTGCCGGCGCTTGCGCTTGCTCACCCGGGGCACTCAGAGCATGACGAGCCGTATCCGGTCTACGTAGAAGTATTCGAGCGGGATGACTGTCAGCACTGCCGCGATCTCAAGGCCTTTCTCACAGCCGCCCAATCCGAGGGCGAGCCAGCGTTTCAGGTCTATTACCGCGATATCCGGACCGAAGTCGGGGCCCGGGCGTTTGATCAGCTGACCGAGAAGGCCAACCTCCCCAAGGCGACCCCCGTCATCCTCATCGGCGCCCAGGTGATGCAGGGCTTCGATTCACCCGAGACGACCGGGGTCATGCTCCTCGAGCGGATCCGGGGTGAAGTCGGCAAACCGTATGTGGGATTGGAGCGCTACCTCACCCTTGAAAGCGCTGCAGCGGGCCAGGAGATCGCCAGTACCTGCGATGAGACCGAGGGCTGCGCGCTGCCCGGCCCCGAGCCCCTCCTCGTCCGCGTGCCCTTTGCCGGAGTCATCGATGTCACGCGCTACTCGCTTCCGGTTTTGGCAGGAGTCCTCGGCTTGATCGATGGCTTCAATCCCTGCGCCATGTGGGTTCTGGTGACCTTTCTCCTCGTGCTCATCCAGCTGCGTTCGCGCGAGCGGCTCCTCATGGTGGCCGGACTCTTCATCGTGGCCGAGACGGTCATGTACTATCTCATCCTGAATGTCTGGTTCACCACCTGGGATTTCGTCGGACTTGATCGCTTGGTGACGCCCATTGTCGGCCTCTTGGCGATCGGCGGCGGCGTATTCTTCCTGTACGAGTGGTATACCTCCGATGGCACGTGCAAAGTCGTCAACCTCGAGGAGCGGGCCAAGCTCTCCGGCCGGATCAAGCGGCTCGCGACCGAGCCCTTCACCTGGTTGACCGCCGGTGGCGTTATCCTCCTCGCTCTCTCGGTCAATGTCATCGAGTTCGCCTGCTCCATCGGCATTCCCCAGGCCTTCACCAAGATCCTCGAGATGAATAGTCTCTCCTTCTTCTCGACCCAGGGCCTGATGCTCATCTATATCCTCGGCTATATGGTGGATGATTTCGTTGTCTTCGGCCTGGCGCTCTGGGGCGCCGAGAAGCTCCACCTCACCACCCGCTACGCCAAATGGTCCAATCTGGCCGGCGGCCTCCTCATGCTCCTCCTCGGGAGTATCCTCATTTTCGTCCCGGAATGGCTGCGGCTCCTCTAGGCGAGGCAGCTTTGGGTCTCTGGCTCGGGTTTGGTATACTAGAGAGGTAAATTTTCAGCATCCATGTATGGAAGAAGTGAAGACAGGCGGGGAGCACCACCAGGCCTGCGCCAAAGAAGGTTGCGGTTCTTGCTCGGGTCGGTGCCAGTGCGGTACCTCGACCAATGGCGCCTGGACGATAGCTGGAGCGATCCTCCTCGGCAGCCTCATGGTCGCAGCGAGCGTGCTGACGAGCGTCCCCAAGCTCGGCGGGACCGGCGCAGCCGTCGTACCGACCGGCAATCAGCCGGCCCAGAACCAGCCGACCGGCCAGGCCCCGGCCGGAGATAAGCAGGCTACCGTCACGCTCGATGACGATCCGGTCCTCGGCAATAAAGGCAAGGCCAAGGTGGCGATCGTCGAATTTAGCGATTACGAGTGCCCGTTCTGCAAGCAATTTCACCAGAGCACCTATAAGGAACTCGTGAAGGAGTATGTGGATAGCGGCAAGGCCGTCTACTCCTTCCGCGACTACCCGCTCCCATTCCATGAGCCGATGGCGAGCAAGGCCGCCAATCTCGCCCAGTGCGTCCGCGAGGCCAAGGGCGATCAGGCCTTCTTCACCTTCAATGATCTCTACTTCGCTGCGACCCAGTCCAATGCCAAGGGTCTCGCCGAAGGGAAGCAGGATGAGCTCCTCAAGACGCTCGGCGTCAATGTTGCTGCGGTGACCCAGTGTGCCACGAGTGAAAAGTTCAAGGATGAGATCGCTAAGGACATGAGCGATGGCTCGGCAGCCGGCGTCTCGGGTACTCCTTCCTTCGTCATCGGAAAGCTTGACGCGAAGGGTAATGTCGTCGGCGAGCTCTCGGTCGGCGCCATGCCAGTCGCCCAGTTCAAGACCGTCATCGAGAAGTACCTCGCGCAGTAGTTCTCTTGCGGCACCCTACAGATCTCAAACCCCGCCACCTGGCGGGGTTTTGACTTAGCGTGGGAGGCATGGTAGCGTGGCCTTTCGTACCTTGATAAGGGGAGTGCGCATGCATATGCCAACCGGTAGAACGGCCACCATTTCAGACATGAAGGCAGTCCTGCGTGGTTTGCACGCAACAGTCGCCGAGAGGCTCAAGTCAGGGGAGCACTACCGAGATGCGATCGACTCAATCCATTCGATTACCTTGACTGCGTTCCGAGGTGGAGCCCGGTGATTGCAAACTATCTCCGGTCATTGCGCGAGCGAGAGGAGACGGTGGTGTTTGTCGATATCTGTGGCCGGACTTTTCTTCGGGGAGCGCAAGCCAGCTACAGCTTCTCACTCCAGCCGATTGATAGGCGCTGGTATCCCGAGCAGGTTACCCCTGTGCAGGGTGATATCTTTAGCCGGCATGATTTCTCTCGGTTTCTCGAGCACATCGAGAGTCGGGGGCATCGTCCCGCTTGGGTGACCTTTGAGCCCGTGGCTGGACTCGGCTTCTACTACTTGCCGGGGGATCTTCGATTGACGTCGCTGCATCACGCCATCGTGTACGATCGCCTCTCGAGACATCTCGAAGCGATGATCCAGCTAGTGCGGCCAGGTGGCTATATCCTGATCGGCCGTGCGTTCCCAATGATGAACACATTGCATTTCGTGTGTGGAACGCCCCCCGAGGAGTACCCAGAGTACCTCTGGGTCAAGGATTTGTGTCGTAACCGGAGGTGCAGTGTCACACTGGAACGACATCCCTTCGGGCCATACTGGCTGATTCGCAAATGGTTGCGCTAGTCTCCTCGCGCGGCACAAACGAAAAGGCGGACCGGAAACCCGGCCCGCCTCAAACTTTTTCAAACAGTTTTTACTTTACGCTTCCTGCCCGAATCGCTACGCGAATGCGTTGCGGGCGGGTCGATGAATTTTACTTCACCGACTCAATAAACTTCGCAAAAATCGTTGGATGTTCCACCGCCATCTGCGAGAGGACCTTGCGGTCGAGGGTGATGGTCTTCTTCTTGGCGAGGGCGATGTACTTGGCGTAGGTCAGGCCGTGCTCGCGGAGCGCGTTGTTGAGCCGGATGATCCAGAGCGAGCGGAAGCTGCGCTTCTTGGCGCGGCGGTCGCGGCGGGCGTATTTCCCGGCCTTGATGACGGCTTCCTTGGCCTTGGTGAAGAGTTTCTTGCGGCCCCAGCGGTAGCCTTTGGCCTTTTTCAGGATATTCTTGTGGCGCTTCTTGGTCATCACGCCACGCTTGACTCGGGTCATAGGGGTAGATTCGGCTTAGGAAGGGTTACGCGTAGGGGAGGGCTTTCTTGAGGTTCATCTCTTCGGCGCGGACGGCGATGCCAGAGTCTCGGCGCTTGGCGCGGGTAGCGGTACCCGTGTCGCGGCTATTGTAGTGGTTCTGGCCGGTGGCGCGGCGGGTGAGCTTGCCGCTCCCGGTCACCTTGAATTTCTTGGCGACGGCCTTATTGGTCTTCTGCTTCGGCATAGGATTACGAAAATTGGAGATACATCACTCTAGCGTACTTCGTCCCTTCTGGCAAGGGGAGGTTACTCCGGGGCGATCGTCATGGAGAACCCCCGGGGTCCGCGGGTCACGTTCTCCTCGATCTTGTGGGGGACCGAGACCGAAGCGGCGAAAGCGAGAAGGATTTCCTTGGCTTTGTCGCCCATGGCCTTCTCGCGGCCGCGGAGCATCATGTCGATCTTCACCTTGTGGCCTTTGAGCATGAATTTCTCGGCCTGGGTCTTCTTGAAGAAGAGGTCGTGCTTCTCGGTGCGGTAGCCGAGGCGGACGCCCTTGGTCTCGACTTTCTTCTGCTTGGCCTTGGCGGCCTGGGCCTGCTTGGCGTGGTGGTACTGCATCTTGCCGTAGTCGGTGAGACGGCAGACCGGCGGGGTGGCCTGGGGCGACACCTCGACGAGGTCGAGCTCGCGCTCTTTGGCCAAAGCGATGCCGGCGGCGACCGTCATGGCGCCGAGCTGTTCGCCGGTCTCGCTAATCACGACCACCTCGGGGGCGGTGATTTGCTCGTTGATCCGATAGCGCTGTTTGACGACGACTTTCGGTTTGGGTCGATTGTGTCTGCGGCGACGTATAGCCGTGGAGTAAATAAATGGTGGAGTTGATGGGAATC
>CAYWVL010000027.1:11674-12028 GCA_964461975.1 uncultured Bdellovibrionales bacterium
CGCACCCATGTCCAGAGAAGTTTTTCCAAAATAGTCTACAAGCGTAGTCCGCTTTGAGTACGGATCGGGAGTAAGAAGCGGACAAAGCCTCCCGATACGTTTTCTTTGGCAATACGCGTCCGAGGCTCAAAGAAGAGAAAATGCCTCATGGCGGCTTGGTGTTTTGACACCGGAGATTCCGTACCAAGCATCAGGAGTCCGATGGCATCAGGCGATTAGGCCCGAGCGAAAGCGAAAGAAGGAGCAAATGCCGAAGCAAATGCGTTCTTGGCTTTGGTGATGAAGTTTGCGTTTATCATCGTGAAGACGAGATTTACGACCATGTCTTCAAGGTCGGCTTGCGTATTTTGAAAG
>CAYWVL010000027.1:12038-13004 GCA_964461975.1 uncultured Bdellovibrionales bacterium
GTGTCCCATTTCTAGCATTAACTGAATAAATTTTGGTAGCCCCATGGGGAATCGAACCCCAGTTTCTTGGATGAGAACCAAGTGTCCTAGCCGCTAGACCCGCCCGCATCGCTACGCGAGCAAGCTCGCTTGCGAAGCGTTGCGGGCGGGCCCAACTACTTCGCTTAACGACGTCGGCGTGATGGACTAGATATCACTCAACCTTCTTTTCAAGTATGCTCTACCAAAACCAGTCTTGAATTGCCTCTCTCTTTTGAGAGCATCCTCGAGAACATGGCATGCTTCATAGTATACCAATCGGAATGGAGCTCGAAGCTTAGTTGATTTTCCTTGGCCGTTATTGTGATCTTGAAACCGCCGCTTTAGATTGTTGGTATGGCCAATGTACAACTGCTGGTCTTTGAGACTTTGTAATACGTAAACGTATTCCATAATCTCTAGTACTGCTTCATCGCCCGCTCGATGCGACGCTTGGCCTCGCGTGTGGCCGTATCGGCCCGGCGGTCATGCTGCTTCTTGCCCCGGGCGACCGCGAACTCGAGCTTGACAAGTCGCCTCTTACTATACAAGCGCAGGGGTACCAAGGTCAAGCCTTCTGTCCGGGCTTTGCCGATGAGCGAGGCGATTTCGCGCTTCCTTAGGAGAAGCTTCCGTGAGCGGGTGTCCTCATGGGGGACTTTGGCCCCGGCATGGCGGTAGCGGGGGATGAGGGCGTTGGTAAGCCACAATTCGTTGTCATGGATGGTGACAAAGGAGCCTCGGAGGCTGGCATGCCCTGTTTTGACGCTCTTGACCTCGCCGCCGGTCAGGACCAAACCAGCCTCGTAGTGATCCTGGAGGCTGTAGTCATAGCTGGCGCGTCGGTTGTGGGCGATGGTTTTGGGCATAAGACTACTCCTATTGTGGCTTGAAATGGCTATTCGGAGTAGTTGACAGAATACAACAAAAATGCCACTATGTCCAGTC
>CAYWVL010000028.1:0-11928 GCA_964461975.1 uncultured Bdellovibrionales bacterium
TTGCCGGGCATCCTTCGCGTAAGGGTGCCCGGCAAAAACTTTTCTTACCCGTATCCCGTCAGACGCGCCAGAGACAGAGCGCTGCTCGCGGGCTTCACTTTTCGGCTTATTTCCGCTACGGTTGGTATATGAAAGAAAAGCTTTCCCTCAAACTAAAGGAGGTCCTGGCCCAGCTCATCGAGAGCGGGGCACTTCCCCATATCGACCTCCCAGCGATCCACGTCACTCGGCCGACCGAGGAGAGCTTCGGAGACTATACGACCAATATCGCGCTCATCCTCGCCAAACCGGCCGGGATGAATCCACGGGCGGTGGCGGAGCTCATTGTGAAGTCATTCGCATTGCCGGAAGTCGCCAAGGCAGAGATCGCCGGTCCTGGGCATATCAATTTCTATTTGAGCGACGCGGCGTATGCTCTCGCGATCGAGCATATCTTGAAAGAAGGCGGCCGCTACGGGAGCGGCATGCAGGGGGACGGCACGCAGGTCAACAATGAATTCATCTCGGCCAATCCGACCGGCCCCCTCCACCTCGGCAATGGCCGCGGCGGATTCTATGCCGATACGCTGTCGCGCGTTATGAAGAAAGCGGGCTACGATGTCACCAACGAGTACTACGTAAATGATGCCGGGGAGCAGGTGGTGAAGCTCGGTCACAGCGTCCTCAAAGATGCCGAAGCAGTCTATGGCGGCGAATATATCGAGACGCTGTCTGAACGCCTCAAAGGCGAGACCGATGTCCGCACTGCTGGAGAGCAGGGGGCGGCGATCGTACTCGAGGAAATGATCAAGCCGATCGTCCAGGATACGATGCGCGTACACTTCGATGTCTGGACCTCGGAAAAGCAGCTGATCCAAGACGGCTATGTCGACAAGGCGCTCGGAATCTTGAAAGAAAAGAACCTCACCTTTGAACAGGACGGCGCGTTGTGGCTTCGAACGACCGAGTTCGGTGATGACAAGGACCGGGTCTTGGTGAAGAGCGACGGTACGCGGACCTACTTCGCTTCGGATGCCGGCTATATCCTCCACAAAATGGAACGGGGATTTACGCTCCTCATAGAGACCTGGGGCGCGGACCATCACGGCTATATCAGCCGGTTCAAAGCGGCGGCGAGGGCGCTCGGTTTCGCTGGCGAGATCCATTTCCTCATCGTCCAGCTCGTCAAGCTCGTAAAGGACGGCGTCGAAGTGCGGATGAGCAAGCGCGCAGGCAATGTCGTCGGCATCGACGAGCTCATCGAGACGGTGGGGCACGACGTGGCTCGGTTCTTCTTCCTCATGTACTCTCCCGACACGCACATGAATTTCGACCTGGGGCTCGCGGAAGAGCGCTCTGACAAGAACCCGGTCTACTATGTTCAGTACGCGCACGCGCGGCTTGCGAGCATCCTCCGCAAGGCCGAGGAAGCGGGGCTGGGGCCAGCGACCGAGCACTTGGGCCTTCTCACTCACCCCAAGGAGCGGCTCCTCATGCGCGAGCTCATGGCGTTGCCGGAGCTTATCGAGCGGATGGCCGAGGAGAAGACAGTGCACCAGCTTCCGCAGTACGCGGTCAGGCTCGCCGATCGGCTCCACTCGTTCTATGCCGACTGCCAGGTGATCGACGCTGGGAAACCCGAGCTTTCCGGGGCGCGCCTCTCGCTCGTCCGCTCCACGCAGGTGGTCCTGGCCGAGACGCTCCGCCTCATCGGGGTCAGCGCGCCGGACCAGATGTAAATCACGATCGAGCCAGCTGCTCTCGTCGCAGCGCGAGTGGAGGCTGGTCACAAATAAACATATGGCTACCAAGCAGAAGAAAGAGAAGAAGCTGGACGAGCACGCGCTCGGCTTCGCGTTCAAGATCGTCGTCTCGGTCGTTTCGGTCTTCCTCTTCGCGCTCGGGATGGATATCTATCACGCGGTCCAGGCTATTGGCAAGCTGTATGGAGGCTCGGTTTAGCACCAACACCTACTATCTCGTCCGCCACGGCGAGGCGGGGAACAATGTCCAGGATGTATTGAGTGCGGATCATCGCGGCCAGTACACGCTGACGCCGCGAGGAGTAGAGCAGGTGGAGCAGCTGGCTGCTTTTCTGGACGCCAAGCCGATCGATTTCATCGTAGCCTCGCCAGTCTTGCGTACCCGCCAGACGGCGCTCATCCTGTCTGAGCGGCTCAAGCTCCCGCTCTCTCTCGACGAGCGACTGTGCGAAGCCCGTTTCGGCGTCTTTGAGGGTGAGAAGATTGAGACTTTTTTCGATTTCATCCAGGCCCACGGCGGGCGCTTGGCTGGAGAGCCGGCGCTCGGCATCGAAGGGTATATGGATATCCGCGAGCGCGTCCGTTCCTTTCTCGCTGATCTCAATCAAGCCTTCCAGTCGAAGCATGTGCTCATCGTCTCGCATCAGGATATTCTCCAAGAATTCTATGCTGAGCTCTTGGGCGAGCCGGTCGGAGCCGAGCAAGGAATGGATGGGTGGAGTCCGCGCAAGGGTTCAGCCTGCATCATTCAAGAGGGGAGAAAACCAGAGATATTCGTACCGGCAGTTGAGTAGCTGCCTGCTCGCTCCGAGTTGCCCCCGATGGTACAATAGTTTTGTTATCTTAGTAGCTGATTGTATAGATGTATGGACAGACAAGCTCATGACGCACTCCTCGCCACGCTCGAGGCCACGAATTCGCTGGAAGAATACAAGAAGTCGTACGATGGCTACCGGGTCGGGCTCATCCCGACTATCCTCGGCACCTTTCTCGTGACCTGCGGCAACCTCGTCTATGGCCATGAGCCGTCCTACGGCAAGTTCAAAGCGGTCGAAGTGATTGCCCGTATCCCGTATCAGTCATGGGAAGTGGCGAGCTACACGCTCCTCACGCTTTTCTACTCGGACGAGAAGAAAGCCATCGAGCTTTCCAAGACGTCCGAATTCGGCCGCATCTCGCAGGACAATGAGACCATGCATGTCGTGGTGCTCTCGCAGCTCGCCAAGAAGTACGGAGAGGACGGGCTTATCCGCCACACGGTCATCCCCATGCTCTTCTCGTTCTTCTATGCCGCGGCCTCCTACATCCTCTACCTTTTCAGCCCGCGCTCTTCGATGGAGCTCAACTATCTCTTCGAGGACCACGCCTTCTCGCAGTACAGCCGCTTCGTCGAGACGCATGCCGACGAGCTCAAAGAGCGGCCGGTCTTGATCGACTTCCTGGACTACTACGGCCGGCATGTGAAGAGCGAATACGAGCTCTTCGTCTCGATCAAGAATGACGAGATCATCCACCGAAACGCTTCGGCTCACCGTGCAGACGAGCTTAAGACGGCTTGATAACCTGACAATGAAAGTATGTCTGCTTCCACTTTGGCCGTGCTCTTCGACCAGTTTCCCGGCGGTTTCCTCGTGACCGATACAACCTCTCGCGTCTTGTACGCCAACCGAGCAGTAGAGCGCCGCACCGGCTATGCTGTGGCAGAAATCATCGGCAAGAAACCCGGGGAGCTCTGGGGCGGGCATATGCCGCGGAGTTTCTATGCGCAGCTCTGGCACACGATCGGTATCGAGACTCGGCCGTTTGTTGGGCGTTTCGACAATCAACCGAAAGCCGGAGTGCGGCGTTGGGAGACACTTCAAATCGCACCTATCAAGAACTGTCAGGGAATTACAGAGTATTATGTCGAGCTTCATCCAGAGCTCACCTCGCTTGCGGAAGAGCGCCAATTTCATGAGCAATTTCTCTCCGAGGCGGGCGAGTGGCACCGAGCACCTGGCCTTTGGCAACGCTTTCTCTGCCTGATCGCTCGGGGGAGTGTCGAGAGCGCGGCTTGGCTTGAACGGATCTCTCCCGAAGCGACGCCCAGCCAATTCATCCATGAGGAGCTCATCCTGCCGACCCAGATGGCGCTGGCCCGGCGCTTCGAGGATACCCCTCTGATTCGGGCCGCTCAGGCCGACCCAGCCGTTTTTGCTTTGCTCTACGAGAAGTATCTCACTCTCATCCGGCAGTATTTCTGCCGTAGAGTGGCCTCTCTCCAGGAGGCCGAGGACCTCACTCAAGAAGTATTTGTGCGAGCGTTTCGGGCATTGCCGCACTTTCGGATAGCCAATGCCTCGTATTACACCTATCTCCTCCATGTCGCGCACAATCTCCTCGTCGACCATTACCGGAGCGCCACCCAATCATCTGCGTGGCAGCCGGAAACACTTGAGGCGGTAGCCGGCATGGGCGCGGTGCCAGACTTCGAGAACTTGGAGATGCTTCTCGCTTCACTCTCGCCTATCGAACGTTCGGCGATGCTGCTCACGTATCGAGACGGCTTTAAGGCTTGGGAAGTGGCGGAGCGGCTCGGCAAGACCGAGAACGCAGTCAAGCTTATTCTCTCAAGGAGCCGCAAGAAGCTCCGCACGGCCTTGGCGTAGCCGAGGTTAGCCGCGAATATCAGGTACAGGAGGTGTCGGCTGACACCTTTTTGTTTTTCTACCGTTTAATAGAGTGCGAGATAAAAAACGTACTGTTGAACTATGCCGCTCTACAAGGTGCAGAAACGCAATGGTCGCATCGTCGACTACGAGGGGGATAAGATCCGTCAGGCTATCGGGAAGGCCGCCGCAGCGGTTGGCACCCATGATGCTGCCGTCGTCGAGACGCTGCTCCGGGAGGTAGAGGTCGAGCTCGAGGCCAAGTTTGCCGATGCCATTCCGACGGTCGAAGAAGTCCAGGACGTCGTGGAGGATGTCCTCATCTGCTATGACTATGCCGAGATGGCCAAGGCCTATATCCTCTACCGCGAGAAGCGGCGCGAGGCTCGCGAAGATAAAAACGTCGTTGTGGAAGTGGAAAAAACTATTACGGAGTACCTCAACCGTTCTGATTGGCGAGTCAATGCCAATTCCAACCAGGGATACTCACTGGGCGGGCTGATCCTCAATACGGCGGGGAACGTCATCGCCAACTACTGGCTCTCGCATATTTACCCGAAGGCGGTCGGTGATGCGCATCGGAACGGGGATTATCACATCCATGATCTCGATATGTTTTCGGGCTACTGTGCTGGCTGGAGTCTGCGGGTACTTTTGGAACAGGGTTTTAACGGTGTTGATAATAAAGTTGAATCAGCCCCTCCCAAACATCTCTCATCGGCTGTCTCGCAAATGGTGAACTTTCTCGGCACGCTCCAAAACGAATGGGCCGGCGCGCAGGCGTTCTCGAGTTTCGATACCTATCTGGCCCCGTTTGTGAAAAAGTACGAGTTGGAACTTCGGTCCGACATTGAGCGCTATGGCATGGCCTTTGCTGATACAGTCGAAGAGGAACGGTACGTGAGTGACACGGTGTATCGGTATGTGCACCAGCAGCTCCAGTCATTCGTCTTCAATCTCAATATCCCGTCACGTTGGGGGACGCAGACGCCATTTACCAATATCACGCTCGACTGGGACTGCCCGGCCGATCTCCGCGACAAGCGCCTCCTCGTGGGTGGCGAGCCGTTTGCCTTCACTTTCGGCGAGCTCGGGAAAGAGATGGATATCATCAACCGGGCCTTCATCGAGATCATGACCGCGGGTGACGCCAAAGGGCGCACCTTCACCTTTCCCATCCCGACCTACAATATCGGCAAGGACTTTGATTGGGAGAGCGAAAAGAATTTGCCGCTTTTCGAGATGACCGCCAAATACGGGACGCCATATTTCCAGAACTTTGTGAACTCGAGTCTCAACCCGGGCGATGTGCGATCCATGTGCTGCCGGCTGCAGCTCGATCTCCGCGAGCTAAGGAAGCGCGGTGGCGGACTCTTCGGTTCGGCCGAGATGACTGGCTCGATCGGGGTCGTGACTCTCAACGCCGCCAGAATTGGCTACCTGGCCCGTGGCGATGAACAGGCATTCTTCGATCGGATCGAGCGACTTATGGAGCTCGCCAAGATTTCGCTTGAGCTCAAGCGTAAGGTGATTCAGGAGTGGATCGATCGGGGCCTCTTCCCCTATACCAAGCGCTACTTGGGATATCTCAAGAACCATTTCTCGACGATCGGCATCAACGGGCTCAACGAAGCGATCCGGAACTTCACTGGCGACCGGGACAATATTACAACCGAGTGGGGCCATGCTTTTGCCGAACGAGTGCTCACCTTCATGCAGGAGAAGATCAAGTCATTCCAGGAAGAGACCAAGAACTTCTACAACCTCGAGGCGACGCCGGCCGAAGGGACGACCTATCGCTTCGCTAAGGAGGACAGGAAGCGTTTCCCCGATATTCTCCAAGCGGGGACGAGCGAAGCGCCGTATTACACCAACTCCTCCCAGGTGCCAGTGGGGTATACCGACGATGTCTTCGAGGTGCTCAAGCTTCAAGACGACCTCCAGACCAAGTATACCGGTGGGACCGTTCTTCACTGCTACATGACCGAGCGCCTCTCCTCGCCCGAAGCTTGCCGCGCTCTCGTCAAGAAGATTCTTACCAACTTCCGGCTGCCCTATATCACCATTACGCCGACCTTCTCCATTTGCCCCAAGCATGGATATCTTTCGGGTGAGTATGACTACTGTCCAAAATGTGATGCTGAGCTTGAGCTTACGGGAGAGCGGTTTGATGAACTGTATCGGAAGACGTATGTCAGCGCCACTCCATCGAAATAACTCAATTACATTAACTCCATACTCTATGCATCAAGCCCCAACGTCCGCGCAGTCCAAGCGTACCCGCTGCGAGATCTGGACTCGAGTGATGGGCTATCATCGGCCGGTATCGCACTTCAATATCGGCAAGAAGGCCGAGCACTACTCCAGGAAACACTTCACAGAGTGTGCCGCAGCCAACGCCGCCTTTACCGAACGATACCGCCCTGTATGAAACTGTCCGCTATCCAAAGGTTCACGGTGCTGGATTACCCGGGTAAGGTTGCCTGCATCGCTTTCACGCCGGGCTGCAATCTCCGTTGCGGTTTTTGCCATAATCCGGAGTTCGTCTTGCCTGAAAGCGTCAGAGCATTGGCGCCGAGCTTCATCCCCGAAGCGGCTTTCTTTCGTTTCCTCGAAGAGCGGCAAGGACTTCTCGACGGTGTGGTGGTCTCGGGCGGGGAGCCGACTATCTGGCAGGATCTACCGGACTTCGCGCGTCAGATCAAGAAGCGGGGATTCCTGGTGAAGCTCGACACCAATGGCCAGACTCCCGCGATGCTCCAGCGACTGCTCGATGAACGGCTGGTAGATTATGTCGCCATGGACGTGAAGACCTCGCTGGCCGAATACCCGAGGTTGGTTGGTCCGATGGCGAAACCAGAGTATATTCAAAACAGTATCGACCTCCTGCGGTCTTCGCCTGTCGAGTATGAGTTTCGGGCGACCCTGATAAAAGAAGTGCATACGAAGGAAGTGCTCACAGCACTCCAAGAACTCACTGCTGGAGCCAAGCAGCTTTTCCTCCAGACATTCCGACCCGGCCATACGCTGCACGCCTGCTTTGCAGAGTACCACCCGTTCGCCCTCGACGAGTTTCAGGCGATCCGCCGCAGTTTCGAAGCGAGTGTTGATTTCGTCGGTATCAGAAACTAACTTTTTTACCACGCGCTATGTTCGAGCTCTTCTCGTTCGTCAAATACCTTCTCCTCCAGGGACTGGGGTTGGCGATCGCTCTCGGTGTCGGCGGGCTTTTCATCTACATGGTCTTGCGCAAGCTCCACTCTCGGGGCATGGCCTGGGCACTCTTCCTCTTTTTCTTTGGCACCTGCCTCTTCCTTTATGTGCCGATGGGCGTACCACAGACACTTGCTTACCCCTTTGGGCTCAAGACCTATGGCCCGTCGGAGGGTCCGTGGCTCCCGCTCAAGAACGTCTTTGCTTTCTTCTCGCATTTTGGCCAGTTCGAGCGAGTAGCCGATATTGCCGCCAATCCGGACGTCACGGGGCCAGCCGCCCTGGCAGGAGAGCGCGAAGTCGAGATCCGTATCACGGCCAAGGAAGTGCTCGCCGAGATCGCACCAGGGGTCACCATGAATTACTGGACCTTCGATGGTATCGTGCCTGGACCATTTCTCCGAGTGCGCGAGGGCGACCGGGTGCATCTCACGCTCACCAATGATCCGACCAGCCTCCATCACCACAGTATTGATCTCCACGCGGTCACTGGCCCCGGCGGTGGAGCGGTCGTGACCAATGTGGCACCGGGCGAATCCAAAGACTTCCGTTTCCGTGCCATGAACCCTGGCCTTTATGTCTATCACTGCGCCCACCCCAATGTCGCCAATCATATGGCCCATGGCATGTATGGCATGATTCTGGTCGAGCCAAAAGCTGGACTGCCTACAGTCGATAAAGAATTCTATGTTATGCAGGGTGAGATCTACACGTCGGAAAAAATGGGAGCCAAAGGACTCCAAGTGATCGATGCGGGCAAGATGCTCTCGGGTGATGCGGAATACATCACCTTCAACGGGCGGGTGGGCGGCGTCAATGGCAAGATGAAAGCTTCGGTCGGTGAGACTGTGCGCATCTACTTCGGTAATGGCGGGGTGAACCACGTCTCGTCGTTCCACGTGATCGGGGAGATATTCGATACGGTCTATCCCGAGGCCTCGGTAGGCGGCGCTCTCTTTAAGAACGTCCAAACGACGACGGTGCCGGCGGGTGGAGCGGCCATGGTCGAGTTCAATCTGGATGTTCCCGGGAAGTATATCTTGGTGGATCATGCCCTGGCTCGCCTCGACCGGGGAGCCTGGGGCGTGCTTGAGGTGGCGGGCGAGGAGAATCCCGACGTGTTCGAGGGAGTTGCCGATTCCAATGCAGCCGTCAACGGACATTAGAAGTGAGTTGCAGGAGGTTCCAAAAAGTGGTATCTTTGCTCTACAATTTTGAAAGGCGTTGATGAGGCTATCACCTCGGAGCCATGGGAAAAAATCCGCCGGATGACGGAGAGTAGAACCCAGCGGGGAGGCCCGTCATAGCCCAGATGAAGTCCGCCAGTTGGCGGAGAAGCAAGGTGGTACCACCCTTCGAGTAAACTCAGGGTCCTTAGCACAAGTCGTGTTAAGGATTTTTTGTTTTTATACTTATGCCATTCAAAAAAGTCGACGCCAAAGTCAGTTTCCCCAAGCTCGAAGAGGCGATCATCGAACGCTGGGAAAAGGACAAGACCTTTGAGAAATCCATAACCAACCGGGCCGGGAAGCCAGCCTATGTTTTCTATGATGGGCCGCCGTTTGCGACGGGGACGCCGCACTACGGCCACATCGTCGCGAGTACGATCAAAGACATCGTCCCGCGCTACTGGACTATGCGGGGGTACCAGGTGGAGCGCAAGTGGGGCTGGGATTGCCACGGTCTCCCCATCGAGAACATCGCCGAGAAGGAACTCGGCATCACCCACAAGAAAGAGATCGAGGCGCTTGGCGTGGCTAAGTTCAACGAGGTCTGCCGCTCGAAAGTCTTGGAATACGTGGGTGAGTGGAAGAAAGTGATGCGACGCTTCGGCCGCTGGGCGGATATGGAGAACGCCTACCGCACCATGGACCGCGACTTCATGGAGAGCGTCTGGTGGGTCTTCAAGGAGCTGTGGGACCGGGGACTCATCTACGAGAGCTACCGCACCATGCATATTTGTCCGCGCTGCGAGACGACGCTCTCGCAGTCCGAAGTGGCCGAGGGCTATAAAGATGTGAAGGACCTTGCAGTCACGGCTGAGTTTGAACTGCCTGGAGAGACGGTGAAGACCTCGGTGCTTGCTTGGACCACGACACCCTGGACGCTCCCGGGTAACGTGGCGCTTGCGGTCAATGAAGCAATCGATTACGTCACCATAGAGAAGCAAGATCAGGGTGTCGGTGAAATGGTGCGCTTTATCGTCGCGAAGGATCGTCTGAAAAATATCTTTGGCGAGGACGGGTATTCGATTGTTGAGGAATACAAAGGTTCGAAACTTGTCGGCAAAGCCTACAAGCCGCTCTTCGATTACTACGCCACGGATGAGTCGCTCAAGCATCGCGAGAACGGCTGGAAGATCTACCATGCGGATTTCGTCACGACCGATATGGGGACCGGCATCGCCCATGAGGCGCCGGCCTTTGGTGAGGACGACATGCAGCTCGGGAAACGCGAAAACCTCCCGTGGGTACAGCATGTGAATATGGATGGGACAATGAAAGCCGAGGTGACGGATTTCGCTGGTCGGCCAGTGAAGAGCAAGGAAGATCCGTCCGCCATGGATGTCGAGATCATCAAGCATCTCGCCAAAGCAGGGACGCTTTTTGCCAAAGAGAAGTACGAACACAGCTATCCGCACTGCTGGCGCTGCGATACGCCGCTCCTCAACTACGCGACCTCGTCCTGGTTTGTCCGCGTTGCCGAACGCAAAGAGAAGATGATCGGGCTCGCCCAGGATATCAACTGGTCACCGACGCATATCAAGGCCGGCCGCTGGGGCAAGTGGCTCGAAGGCGCGCGCGACTGGTCTATCAGCCGGCAGCGCTACTGGGCGAGCGTCATGCCGCTCTGGCGTTGCGATTGCGGCGAGATGAAAGTCTTCGGCTCGGTCGCCGAACTCGAGGAGCTCTCGGGGAAGCAGGTGGATGACCTCCACAAGCATATCGTCGACGAGGTGACCGTCCCATGTGCCACGTGCGGGGGAGTGATGCATCGCGTCCCGGATGTGCTCGATACCTGGTTTGACTCTGGGTCCATGCCCTATGGCGAACGGCACTACCCCTTCGAGAACAAGGAGAAATTCGACGCCGCGTTTCCAGCTCAGTTCATCGCCGAGGGTGTCGACCAGACGCGCTGCTGGTTCTATTACCTCCATGTGATCGCGACGGGGATCAAGGAGACCAAGGCGTTTCAAAACGTCGTCGTCAATGGCATCGTCCTCGCCGAAGACGGCCGCAAGATGTCCAAAAAGCTTAAGAACTACCCGGACCCGATGGAGATCCTCGACAAGTACGGATCGGATGTGCTCCGCTACTATCTCTTGTCGTCGCCGGTCGTTGCCGCGGAGAACCTCAACTTCTCCGAGCGCGACCTCTCCGACATCCAGCGCAATCTCTTCCGCATGCTCTGGAACTCGTATTCCTTCTTCATGACCTATGCGGCCGTGGACAACTGGGAGCCAAAGGCCGATGCGAACCGATCTGACCATCTCCTCGACCGCTGGATCCTCTCCGAGCTAGAGCTCCTCACGCAGGAAGTGAATGGCGCGATGGAGAAGTACGAGCTCAATCGAGCCACGCGCGCCTTCACCCCATTTGTCGACAATCTCTCCAATTGGTATATCCGCCGGAGCCGCAAGCGTTTCTGGAAGAGTGAAGATGATGGCGACAAGGAAGCCGCCTACCAGACGCTCTATACGGTCCTCGTCACGCTCGCCAAACTCATGGCGCCCTTCACGCCCTTTCTCGCGGAGGAGATCTATCGCGGCCTCACCGGCAAAGAGTCGGTACACCTGGCGGACTATCCAGTTGCGGATGAGAGCTTGATTGATGTAGGTGTTAATACTGCAATGGCGGGAGTGCGAACTATTGTGAATGATGCACTTGCAAAGCGCGCAGCTGCAGGAATCAAAGTTCGGCAGCCGCTCCAGTCAGTTACTATTGGGCATAAACTAGGTGCGGAGTACGAGGAAATCATGAAGGATGAAATCAATGTCAAGGAAATCATTGTTGATCCAAAAGAAAATGTGCCAACGGCAGAACTTAATTTAGAAATCACTTCCGAACTGAAGCTCGAAGGAGAGGCGCGGGAAATCATCCGGGCGATCCAAGAGGGCCGCAAGAAGGCTGGCTTCAACGTAGAGGACCGCATCGCTCTCGGCTATACAGGCAAAGAGGCTGTCTTTGCGAAGGCTGAATTGAAAGACCTCATCATGCATGAGACGCTCGTTTCATCCGAACCTGTCACAGGACAACTGGCCGACGCTACCTATTCCGAAACCGCCACACTCGATGGCGAACCATTCTCGTTCAGTCTCAAACGTG
>CAYWVL010000029.1:0-1512 GCA_964461975.1 uncultured Bdellovibrionales bacterium
GTGAGGATAGTGGCCAGTTCTTGCGTCGATGTAACGAGATGGTAGGGCTTGGCGAACTCTTTGAAGACAATGCTAACCGCAAGCTTGTCCCCAGCGTGGATTGAGAATTCAGGGTGGTTGATAATAGGATACCGCTTCGCCAGAAGCTGCCGGGCGCGGGTTGTTTCGGGTGTGATAGCAGCTTTGTCGTAGATGACGTCGGGTGTGATAGCGTGAACAACGACCCAATCACGGCCGTTCCAGTGCCAAGCGGTGCGAAACGACCCGCTGGCTTCGTCATACCAATCGGTCGCCGCGCGGTAGAGACGCACACCCTCGCGGAGAGCGACTTCAGAAAACCGAGTATACGCATCGCGCAGGCGATCCTGATTGAAGGCACGATCGTCCCCAATATCTCGCGGAGTGGAAATAATGATGGCTGTGATGAAAGGAGGTCTGGCTAGGGCTTTTTGGAACTCCTGCAAAACCCTCACATAAACACGCCGCATTGTCGAACGCGCTTCCGGTGGGAAGTACATCCCAGGCATGGTATTGAATTCAATAATCCATGGTCTCGCTAGCTCATCAAACATCACGTCGATCGTGTAAGTCTTATGAGGAAACCGCGCAAAGAGCCGTTGAGAGTCTCTAATAATCGACAGAAGCGATTCCGGCAGTGCTTCTGATGGGACGATACGCATACTTCCTCCTTGGGCGATGTTGGCGAGGAAAGACCCCTCTTTTGGAGTGCGCACGTAACTATAGACAAGCTCGTCGCCGATGAAGACTAGGCGGAGATCGTGATAAGTATCGGTTATTCCAGGTATCCCATGCGAGCTGTCGATGAATTCCTGAACGATGACGGGGAATTCGAGCGTGAGTAGGGCAGCTTCCTCACGAGTTACAATGTGTACTCCTCGTCCGCCACTTCCACTGACGGGTTTGATGACGAGGCGGCTGCCGGGAAATTGTTTCAGAAATGCGGCAAAGGCAGCGGCATCCCCAAATTTTTGATAAGCCTTGAAGTACTGTGGGAGTGCCCGGCTCATCTCGTACTTGTCATTGGCAAAACGAGTGAAAGCCGGATCATCCATAAAACGGTAGCGAGCGATGATAAGTTCGCGCACCGGGTCTCTATCGGATCGACTGCTGGTTTTGTCGTAGACGAGGTCTGGTTTGATAGGGCCAGAACGTTGCCATGAGCCATTGACGAATTCCCAGGAGTCGTTGAATAGGTCTTTTTCTATGTCGTACCAATTGAGTGGGGCGCGGCAGAGATGGAGCCCCATGTCTTCGGCCAGCGCATAGAGCGCTTCATAGCAGCGCTGGTACTTGATATCGGAAAACGGAATATCCGGCCCCGCGTCATGCGAAGTATAAAGCGTGAGAACAATTTTTTTCATAGCTAGCGTTTGCTCACGTCCACGAGGAAGCTCCCCAGGTTGCGGCGGCCGATGATGGCGCGGTACTGGAGGTGCGAACGGTCGACGACCGTCGGGCTCGCGGCGATCTCTTCTTTGTCGATCACCATGG
>CAYWVL010000029.1:1522-2609 GCA_964461975.1 uncultured Bdellovibrionales bacterium
GGTGAGGCCGACCTTGGGGCGCATCGAGACACCATTCCCGGCATAGACGAAGACGATGTCGCGGAGATCGGGATGCTCCGGCGAGAGATGCTGTGCTTTGAGCGCCTCGCGGAGTTTCTCCCCCTCCTCTTGCGTGGCGGGGAGCGGCGATGCGATCGTATCGAAATAAGCGAGGGTGTCGCCATACCCCAATTCCTCGGCGAGTTTCCGGTCGATAGCCGAAGAGTCGGCGCCGGTGTCGATTTTGGCCTCGACCTCGATTTCCACTCCGTTCTTGCCGACGAACTTCACCTTCTCGACCGCCCCGATGACGCGTTTTCCGGAGAGTTCCTCGATATTCTCCTCGATCTCGCCGCCGAAGAGATTCATACCGACCCGCACGCCATGATCGACGCTCTTGATCTTGACCCGCTCGAGACGCTCCTTGAGACCGGCCTGGTTGGCGAGCTGGATGGAGAGTCCGGGCCGGGCATTGAGCTCGAGGATGACGGCTCCCTGGTCGCGGTCGATGGCGACGTCCGCGCCGAGGAAGCCGAGCCCGCTCGCGTCCTGGGCGGTGACGGCCATAGTGAGGATATCTTTCCAGCGGGGTATCTTGATGCCGGAGAGGAGGAGACGGGTGCCGGGGACGTATTCGACTCGGCGGCCCTTGCCGATGATGGCGGTCGTCGTCGTGCCATTGGCCATGTCGATGCCGACGCCGATAGCGCCCTGCTGGAGGTTGGCCTTGCCGCTCGAGGAGACGGTCGGGAGCCGGAGCATGGCCATCACCGGGACGCGGTTGAAGATGATGACGCGGATATCGGGGATGCCTTTGTAGGTATAGGGCTTGAAGAGCTTGGCGAGCTTGAGCCGCTCCTCGAAGAACGCGATATCGGGGCTGTTGGAGAGCGAGAAGGAGCCGTCGAGGATGTTCTGGATATGGTCCTTGAGGTCGCTCACGGTAATGACGCTCCCATCGGCTTTGACCCAGGCATCAGTACGATTTTTTTTACGGGCGTAAACGACCACTATTCCTTCACCGCCAAAACCACGATTTGGTTTGAGGGCAAAGCTATCAGGCAGTGTTGCCCAGTCGAAGATTTCG
>CAYWVL010000029.1:2619-11903 GCA_964461975.1 uncultured Bdellovibrionales bacterium
GCATCAGGAGCATTCTTCTTCCTTGCGTAGACCACGAGGATGCCCTCGCCGCCGAAGCCGCGGTTGGGCTTCAGAGCGAAACTCTCCGGCAAGCTGGCCCAGTCGAAGCGCTCGATATCCTGGTAGGTCTTGATCTTGCCGATGAGCTTGGGGACAGGGATCGATTTCTCGGCGAGGATGCGCTTGCAGAGGAGTTTCTGGTCAGCGATACGCTTCCCCCGCGCATGATTGTACGGGCGGACATAATCGAGGTTCCTCGCGTTCATGCCGAGGATGGACTTCTGGGCTGCCAGGAGGGAGAGCATAAGAGGCTAACGCTCGGCCCGCAAGATGGTGCGGAAGCGGATGAGCTCGATCAAGCGGAGGCCGGTCCATTTGCCGAGGCCGATATTGATGATGAACGTGAGAAGGATCGCCCACGGGTAGTGGAGGAAGAAGTCGCGCAGCCAGTCCTGGCTCACGATGAAGTAGCCGATGATCGAGATCGCCAAGGTCTCTCCGGCGAGGATGAGCGCGGTCTTGGACCCCTGCTCGATCTGCGTCGCCACGAACTTCTCCGTGAGGGTGATCATGATGAGAAGCGGAAAGATATCGACTGCCGCGAGACCGGTACGCTTGAGGCTGGCGCCGAGGGCGAGGATCCCGAGAATCGCGAGCGAGATGATAGAGAGGGTGATGGCGACCCGAGGGAGGTAGAGGAGGCGGAAATACTTGAGGGCGTAGCGCGAGAGGATCCCCACGCCGAGGACGGCGAGAAAAATAGCGATCCCGTATTTGAGACCCTTCTCCCCGAAAGCGAGGAAGGCGAAAGTAATGATAGAAGGCGTATAGATGCCGAATGCCTTGACTCCGATGATCTGGCGCGAGAAAGCGACGAGGGTCGCGATGACCGGCAGCATGAGGAGGAGGTAGACCGTCTCGAGCGGCACCCCCGCTTCGACGAAGAAATTCACCAATGGGTGGTAGGACATACGAGAGTGGTTTAGCTCTTAGCGACGGGCGGAGGTGAGAGCGGGTATCCCGGGAGAGTTAGCTGTTGGCTCTGGCGGCTTCCATCCGGTAGCGGCTGGCGTGGCAGAGAGCGATGGCAAGGGCGTCGGCGGCGTCGTCTGGCTTCGGGATGGTCTTGAGACCGAGGAGTTTCTGGGTCATCTGCTGCATTTGGGACTTGTCCGCGCGGCCGTAATTGGTGAGGGATTGCTTGATTTCGAGGGGTGTGTACTCGGCGATACTAAGGCCGAAATCCGAGAGTGTCAAGAGGATGATCCCTCGCGCCTGGGCGACCGTGATGGCCGTTTTCTGGTTATTGAGGAAAAAGAGCTCTTCGACGGCGGCGCGCTCGGGCCGGTACTCCTTGATGAGGGTGGTGAGATCGTCCCTGATCTCCTGGAGACGCTCGGGCATGGGAAGCGACTTCTCGGTCGCGATGTGGCCATAGGCGACCGCACGCGGACCCTTCCCATTGACCACCTCTATGATACCCCATCCGACCGTCGCTGTACCAGGATCAATGCCGAGAATTTTCATATGGACCGATAGCGGACGTGTTTACATAGAACGGTACCGGAATTGTACAACACGCTATTGATAACGGTCACCAGTTATGTGCGGTTGTCCCAGACTTTCTGGACGTCGGGGTGGTCGTCGAGGGTTTCCATGAGCTGGTCGAAGGCAGCGGCATCGGCCACCGGGAGCGTGGCGGTCTGGGTCGGGATATAGCCGAGCTCCGCGTTGTCGGCAGCGAGGTTCTTCCCCTTGAAGTATTCCTGCACCGACTGGAGCTGGTCGACCGCGGTCACGACGACGAAGCTCTCGGGCGTAGCGAAGAAATCGTCAGCACCTGACTCGAGCGCTTCATTCTCCAAAGTCTCTGCCGAATATTTCTCAAGCGAGAACGTGATGAGTCCGACCCGGCGAAACATGAAGGAAACGGCCCCGGTCGGGACGAATTTGCCGCCGCCTTTGGTGAGGATGGACTTCACCTCGCTCACAGTGCGGTTCTTATTGTCGGTCGCAGCTTCGATGATGAGCGCTACCTGGCCCGGGCCATAGGCCTCGTAGGTGAATTCCTCGATCTTGGCTGCGTCCTTGAGCTCGCCGGTACCGCGCTTGATAGCCCGCTCGATATTGTCCTTGGGCATATTGACCGTTCGGGCGGCGTCGATCGCGATCTTGAGCATGTAGTTGGTGTCGGGATTGCCCCCGCCATGCTCGGCAGCGATGATGATATTCCTCCCGTACTTGGTGAAAACAGCGGCGCGCTTGGCGTCATTGAGGCCTTTGGCACGATGGGTGGTGGCCCAATGGGAATGTCCGGACATACGGTTACGGTTGCGATCTTCGGCCAACTTCTTTGCCGCGATTTCCGTCCCTCACTCGAAGTACATCTAAGCGTACATCTCGTTCAGTACTCAATCGCTCCTCGAATTTTGCTCGAACCTCGCAACCTTTTCTTCAATTACGTTTCTCTGTAAACGTAGAAAAAATAGCACACCCGGGCTATTTCTCAAAACCCCCTTGTAGTCTTAGGCGCCGAAAGAACGCGGACGGTGGGAGGCTGTCTGCGTGGCGGCGACAACGCGATTGATCTCCTCATCGCGCTCGGTGCGCAGGCGCTCCATGATGACGTCTTTCACGTGGTACGGGTCGGGTACCTGGCGGAAGAGGAAGTAGTCCTCTTCGGAAGCGGTCTGGACTTTGACATCACCGAAATTGAGGATGGTCGGGATCATGCCTTTGACTTCCGAGGTGACATCCTGAATGCGCGAGAATTTGAGTTCGCTCACGGCCCGGACAAAGAGACCCTTCTGCTCGATATTGATGACGCGCTCATTGGTGATGATCCACACGTCGAAGTAGTAGTCGATCCAAATGAGGAACGAATACATCCAGAGAATGAGGAGGAACGTGTTCTGGATGAAGAGGAAGAAGCGGGGATTGTCGAGGAGCCCATCACCTGCCGCGAACGCCGGGAGAATGAAGAAGCTGCCGAGGATAAGGCCGGTGAGGAGCGCGATCAGGATGAAGTGGGTCACGATATCGAACCAATGCCGATGGATGACTGCCATGACCGTTTCGGTCGGTCGTTGGCCCTGGAAATGGTAGCGGCTGAAGTCTTTGGTCATAGCGAGAATGGGCCCTGGGAGCGGCCAGGGAGAGTGATGAGTTCGTCGAAGGGGAGAGTGAAGAAGAGGGCGGTATTGGTCGCGAGGAGGATGATGGTCACGCTCGTGAAGAGGAGTCCCATGAAGAGCGCGAGCTTCCGGTCGAGCGCGTAGCGGAGGAGGTGGAACAAAATGAAAAGCGCCGCGGTGATGCACCCGAGAAAGAAGATGAGGTAGAAAATACCGAAAAAAGCTTGCATGAGTTTTTGTATGATAACTCTAGTATATCACCACCGAGTCGTGTTTATGCGGACGGCTGTGTTTGTACTCGAAATCCATAAAACGCGCGGTACTCTCGAGTCGTCCGTACGGAGCGGGCACCACTGCCTGATGTATGGAAACTACCTCGCGATGACTGGCTTGGTATGGATTTCTCCGTTCAAACACGGCCGCTCTCGTCGAAGCCACGAGGAAATGCTACAAGAGCTTGTCCTGGAGATTGGACGGCGGCACGAGGCCGAGGTGGGCATACCCGGAGGCGGTCACGACGCGGCCACGAGGCGTGCGCTCGAGGAAGCCGAGCTGGATGAGGTAGGGTTCGACGACGTCTTCGAGGGTGTGCATCTCTTCGCCGGTCACCGCGCCGATCGCCTGGAGTCCAGCTGGTCCGCCCTTGAATTTTTCGATGATGGCCGAGAGCATGTGCCGGTCAGCTGGCTCGAGGCCGAGTTTGTCGATCTCGAAGAGAGCGAGGGCATCGCTCGCGACCTGCGCGGTGATGTGGCCATCGTGGTGGACTTCGGCGAAGTCGCGGACACGCTTGAGGATCCGGTTGGCGACGCGGGGGGTGCGGCGGCTCGCCCCGGCAATCTCCTTGGCCCCGCCTTCATCGAGGGTGACGCCGAGGATCCCGGCCGAGCGGCGGACGATCTCCTCGATCTCATCGGCCGTGTAGAACTCGAGCCGGTGGATGGAGCCGAACCGGTTGCGGAGGGGATTGGTGAGAGAGCCGAGCCGGGTCGTGGCGCCTATGAGGGTGAAGCGGGGCAGATCGAGTTGGATAGTCCTTGCGGCCGGTCCTTTGCCAATGATGATGTCTAGTTTGTAGTCCTCCATGGCCGGGTAGAGCACTTCCTCGATCACCTTGTTGAGCCGGTGGATCTCATCGATGAAAAGCACGTCGCCTGGCTCGAGATTGGTGAGAATGCTTCCCAGGTCGCCGACACGCTCGATGGCGGGGCCCGAGGTCACCTTGATCCCCGCGCCCATCTCCTTGGCGATGATATGGGCGAGAGTCGTTTTGCCGAGTCCGGCTGGACCGTAGAGGAGGACATGGTCGATCGACTCGCCGCGCTTCTTGGCTGCCCGTATGAAGAGCTCGAGATTCTGCTTGATCTTCTCCTGGCCGATGTACTCGCCAAAGGCTTGCGGCCGCAGCGTGGTATCGAGGAGCTTGTCTTCTTCCTTTTCGGTAGCGGTATTGAGCATAGTCAGCGGGGATTGATGGAGCGGGTCCTGACCGAAGGTGGCAACAGTATCTCGTCCACTCATTTTATCACTGTTTCCACCCTTGCGGGAGGTCAGAAAAGAGGCTCAAATAAGCCACGATATCTGGTCTTGACAGGTCGCCTGGGAAGTGCTATCATCTCACTTCGTGCCAATGAAATAAACATCACAACCCGGCCTCGTTCGCGAGCCGTTTTTTGTTCCCTTGGCACGGCATTGACAATTCGGTGAGAGCAAGAAGTCCCTCACATGTAGACAATTTTGGGAAGTACTATCTTTTCTTCTCAAGCACAGGATGAGTTTGCCCTCCGGGGCGGGTCAAGACTGGGTAGGGTGGTTCCGGCTGCGCTATACCTCGACACTCTTCTATCCCTCCGGCTCCCATGCCAGAGGACCATTGTCTACAGCTGAGGGATTTTTCTTTGGACAAAAACCAAGAACAACACTTTGCTATACTTCGGAATCAGTTCCTTCCAACTCGCCAAATAGGCGCCGATCGTTCCCCGGTAGTGGAACAGAGGAGAAATGCTTGGACCAATTGATAAACCTCTGGGTTGGGGTCTATTCCGATCCGGACGGCAAACTGGAGTGCGCCTTTTTCCCAAATGGCACAGAGGCGCAGCTCAGACAGAAAATCTGCGACAGCGTCGCGGCGTGGAGCGATGACGACAGCACAGCGGGAACGATCGCAACCATCGAGCTTGTGGATCGGTACCTCCTCAAGCAACTCGCAGTGCTGTTCATGCTTGATGAAGTCGCTCCCTATGATGGAGTGCGACGTGACCCTGATCTGCCACCCTGGAACCGACTGCTCCGAGACCTGGTCCTCCAGTCTGCCAATATGGGCATCAAGATCGGCCGAGAACACAAGGGGGCGCCATGAAGCGAAGGAAGTGGGACTCCCGCAAGGCGCGGCTGCGCCGCCTCGGAGCGGTGTACCGCTCCATCCACTGCCACAACCCGCATCGGGACAAACGGTGGTGGTGAAACGAAGGGCCCGGAAGGTAAAATACCGACCGGGCCCCGAACATTTTATACGGTTATTTGGGACGAGCGCGTCCTATTTTTCTTTTTCCGTTTCCGGGGCAGCTGGTTTGGGAGTACTGCCCTCTTCGGCGACTTCTTCCTCGAACTCGGCATAGATATCGGAGAGCGCCTCGTCCTTGCCGGTGGCGGACCAGACTTCTTCCATAGTGGTCAGGCCAAGGAGGACTTTGATGAGACCATCCTCACCCATGGTGACGTAGCCATGGGCACGGGCCTCGTCATAGATTTCCCGCTCGCTCGCCATATTCGTAGTGAGATCGCGGACGGTCTGGGTCATCTCCACGACTTCGAAGATGCCTTTCCGGCCGCGGTAACCGGTAAAGGTGCAGTGGGCGCAGCCTTTGGGGCGGTAGAGGGTCTCGATCTTCTCTGGCTTGGGAGTCTTGCCGGCATCGGGGATGAGGGCGACGAGCTTCTCGAGCGCGGCGACTGTTTTCTGTGACGGGAGATAGGGTTCCTTGCACTTTTCGCAGAGGATTCTCACTAGACGCTGGGCGACAATGACATTCATGCAGGAAGCGATGAGCGAGGGTTTCACTCCGAGCTCGAGGAGACGGGGGATGGTGGCGATCGCGTTGTTGGTGTGGAGTGTCGAGAGGAGGAGGTGACCGGTCAGCGCGGCCGAGACGGAGACGTCGGCGGTCTCGTCATCGCGGATCTCACCGACAAGGACGATATCGGGGTCCTGGCGGACGATGGCGCGGAGGGCCGAGGCGAAAGTATAGTCGTGGTTCTTGGAGACTTCGGTCTGGACGATGCCGGGGATGGCGTATTCGATCGGATCCTCGATGGTAATGATCTTGATGCCTGACTTATTGAGCTTGTTGATGATGGAGTAGAGCGTGGTCGTCTTGCCCGAGCCGGTCGGACCGGTGTTGAGGATCATGCCATTGGGCTTCTCGATCGACTGCTGGAGGACTTCGAACGCCTTGCCGAAGATGCCGAGACTGTCGAGCTCGACGAAGACGTCGGCGCTATTGAGGAGACGCATATTGATATTCTCGCCGTGGTTGCCTGGGATGAGCGAGACGCGGACGTCGACGCGGGCGTCGCCGATCATGACGAAGAAGTGTCCGTCCTGGGCTCGGTCGCGCACGTTGATTTTCATCCCGCCGAGCATCTTGATCCTGGCGAGGAGGAGCCGGTAGACGGAGAGCGGCAGGTCGCCGATATCTTGGAGGATGCCGTCGATGCGGTAGCGGAGCCTGGCCCCGGCGTCGTGCGGCTCGACGTGGATGTCGCTCCCGCGGAGTTTGGAGGCGCCGGCGAGGACGATCTCGATGATTTCGGATGTTGGCGTATTGGTCGATGCGATCTTCTTGAGCGCGGCGAAGTTCTCCTCGAAATGCTCCAGATCCTCGCCGCCGAGATTGACCTCCATGCTATCGATCGTCTCGAGGAGCTTCTGGGTAGCATACTGGCCCCAGATCTTCTCGAGGGAGGCGATGGAGACGACCGAGAGCGAGAGCTGCCAGCCTTCGCGGTCGGCGAATTGCTGGAGGTAGTCGGAGACAGCCGGGTCATTGGGGTCGGCGACCGCCACCGAGACTTTGTTGCCGCTCCGCTGAAAGCTCGCGATCCGCAGCCGGCGCGCGTCCTCCTCGGGGATGAGGCGGACATGGTCGGCGTCGGCCGGGAAGAGGTGGAGGTCGTGGTAGGGGAGACCGACTTCGGCCGCGAGCCCTTCGGCGGCGTCTTCGATGGCTTCCTCGCGCATCTTCTTGAGGACGGCGTCAGCGGCGCTTGGCTGGTTGCTGGCGTGCGGTTCGATGCGGCGGGCGATCTTGGGCATAGTAAAAGCGAAAAGGATGCTTGTATTCTAGCATCCCTTCGCGTGAATCGAGAACGAATTTTTCTGACGTTTCGCTCTCCGGGCTAGGCGCCGAGCTTTTCGATGAGGAAGGCTTCGGCGGCTTCGGCCGGGAGCCGCACGCTCGCCTGGAGCGTTTCGTCGGCGACCAGACTATCGGGGAAGGCCCCGCGGAGCTTCTCGAGGATGCCTTCCTGGGATGATTTTACGAAGAGCTGGGTCACGTCCTTGCCTTCGGCATAGAGGACGGCGAAATTGGCCGCGCCGGCGTAGTTGCCGCGGATTTTCTCGAGCACGACGGGGAGATCGGCGACGCTCGAGCGGGCCTGGACCAGGTCCTCGATAGTGACGGTCGCCGCCATGAGGGAGAGCGCGTCATGCGAGCGGATAGTGCTCATGATGCGGCCCCAGAGCTTGAGGAGGTGGAGGGGCTGGGTCTTGTAGAGGTGCTTCACGATCTTCTGCTGGTCGGCGCCGCGACCCATGAGGTACGAGGCGAGCTCGAGCGAGCGTGGCGTGGTGGTCTTCTTCTGGAACGAGTCGGTTGCGGCCATGATGCCGGCAAGGAGCGCCTCGGCCACGACGTCTTCGAGGAACTCCTCGCCGATCTCCTTGAGGAGCGCCGCCACGATCTCGGCCGTGGAGGAAGCGGTCATCTCGACCAGATTGAGCTGGCCGTACTGCTCATTGCTCCCGTGGCAGTCGATATTGACGATGGGTACTTCGTAGAAGATATCCGGATGGGCTTCGTAGAGCTCGCCGAGGGATTCCTTGTCGGGAGCGCCGATCGTGACCACGAGGTCGAACTTGTACTTGGCGAGGATGAAGGAGAAGTCGCGCGGGTCGATGGTGCCATGCTCGGGAGTTAAGTGGATGCGGAGCTCATGCTCGAGCTTCTCGGTCCGCACGTCGAGGATGGGGTTGTGCTCGGTATTGAACGAGAGGACGAAGTCGCGCGATCCGGAGAGCGACTCAACGACAGCCGACGGACAGGGGAGGAATGAGAGCTCGGCGAGCTTCTTCTCGACGCCGACCGCAGCCAAAGTCGGCGCGCCGCCGATACCGGCGAAGTAGTGGGCCAAGGCGATCCCTGTCGCGAGCGCGTCACGGCTCGGATGGGGCGCCATGAGGATGAGCGGGTGCTTGCCGGTTTTGGCGAGCTCGAGAAATTGGGCGGGCTTGGAGAGCGACACAAAGGTGAATTTCAAAAGTCAAGTTTCAAATTCCAAAACGGGAAATCGGGAGGGCCAGACTCGTCATCCGTAATTCGTCGTTCGCGAATCCGAACGTGAGGGGATAGAGTAGCAGGGAAAAAGCAGACGGTCAAACCCCGTTAGAGAACGCCGTGCCGTGCACGACTCCAGTCGCTTGCGGCGACTTTTCTCTAACGGGGTCAAATGTGAGCCAGGAGTAAGGAGAAAGGAGTTTGGAGTACGAAAGATCCTCTGAAAAAGCCACTCTGTTTTGAGTCCCTTGCTTCCTTCCCTCCCCCTTCTTGCTCCTAAGTTTGGGTTTGCTCTGGCAACTGAAATTCCGTATCCTAGCCTCATGTCGACCTTCACCATGCACTCCAAAGCCGAGACCCAGGCGCTCGGGAAAGAGCTCGCTTCCCATTGCAAGCCGGGCCAGCTGGTGACGTTTGCGGGCGATCTGGGAGCGGGCAAGACTACCCTCATCCAAGGCATCCTCGAGGAGCTCGGCGCTCTCCCGCCCTACCCGTCGCCTACTTTTGTCCTCATGAATCAGTACGAATTGGCCGCGGGACTGCCGAGCGGGATACGCCGGATCTACCATGCCGATGCCTACCGGGTCGAAGC
>CAYWVL010000030.1:0-11882 GCA_964461975.1 uncultured Bdellovibrionales bacterium
TGGGTTGGGGTGGGGCTAGGCGTGGGCCAGCTGCAACTGCATCCGGCCAAACCAGGGCCGGACGAAGTGATCGTAGACCCGCGTCACGGCCTGCTGGGCCGTGGGCTCGACCGGCTGTGAGCTGTGGAAGAAGCCGCTTGGCTGGCCAGCAATGGTGATGACATCGGCTCTCAGGCGGCCGTTCGATTGCGGACCAGGCCCGCTGTTGGCGGAGGGTCCGCACGTATCCATGACCCCGTGGACGCCGGCCAGCATCAGGTAGGTACCCCGGGAGACCTTTTGCAGGTACGCTTCGCACTCCCAGTGGAGAGCGATGAGCGAGACGAGTTGCCGGTCGGTAAGCCGATACAGCCAGCCTTGCCGCTCGACCCGGAACACGGTGCTCTGAACACAGTCCAAAGCGTAGAAGCCCACCCGGTCAGCGTCTCCCTCGGTCGGCTGCTTCAGGTGGAGGTGGAGCCCGAGATCGAAGCGGGTCGTGAGCGTTGGGACGAGTGTTCCGTAGTAGAACATGTCTCTCTCCTCTGGTGATCGTTGATGATAAGGTGCTGGAAACTCTGGTGCCAAGCTTGGCACGGTGCGCTGATGCTACCCCAAAACTGGCCTTTCGTCAATCCCAGATTGCTGCAGTTGACAGCCCGCGAGCATGCGGTACAAAGAAAGTATCGTTCCTTCCTAAACCAGGAGTCGCCGTGATGAGAAGACGCACGCGCACCAGTCTCCGGGCCCCGAAGATTCCAGTGGTCAAACCACCGCCACCGGAACCTATTCGCCAGTTGTATCTTTCGGTATGCGTGTGCTGCTTCGGTCACGCTTACCTTGTTGCTGACCCGCCAGAGCCTCGCCGAGTAGCATTGTTTTCCAAGGCGGGCGCTTTCGATTACCTCAGAGATTTGGCAGAGGCTCGGCCGATTGGTCTCAATCTTTACAACACGGTACGGAATGCCATCGAACTGTCAGCGCTGCCGTATGACATCCCAGATGACGTGGTTCGGTCAGTCGAACGATGCGTCAGCTCGGACGACAAGCTCATTGAGTTGGCGGCATTGGGACCTGTGCCGCTAGAGAGCACACTGGACGCCGAAGAGCTCGTGCAGGCAGTGCACGATGACATCATGGCTCAGCGGAGTCGCGTATGGTGGTCCCACTGACTCCCACTCTCTTCTCTCGCCACCCCCAGGGCTTGCGCCGCGCCGCCAGCCCTTTTGCTTTTCCCTCGTTGACAGAGTGAGGAGGGGAGTGATAGGGTGCAGTGTCGTTCTTTTGGCTTCTCCACCGGAGCAGACGCTCCACCTTTACAAGGACTATGACATGGGCAATCCCAAGTCTGGCACGCGAGTGACCATCATCGTCACCAGCGATCGTCGCACGGCGCACCTCAAGATCGGGGATGATTCCCTCGAGACGGTCGGTTCCAAGGAAGCGCTCGTCCAGCAATGGCACCAACTTAAGGCGAGCGGCCGGGTGAGTTCCGGGCAGGCCAAATGGCTCCTCCCGGCCATCCTCACCTGCAAGTTGCGGCCCATGACGGAGCGATCTGCGGCCGAAGATCGGCTCTTCACGCGACAGGTGCGCCGCTCGCGTCTGCACCGGGCCAAGGGACCTGTCGACGGGCGGATCCGCGGCATCGAGGCGCTCGATGCGTCATCTCGCCAGCAGCCGCCCCGGCAGCGCGGCCATCGCCGCGACCAACGCGTCCCCGCATCGCAACCCTGAACCTCCAGCACGATCACCGGCTCCCACGCGAGCCACCCGACCGCCTCGGCACCTCGCCTGGCGGTCGCAATCATTTCTGGGGCAGGCGTCCGGCTTTCCCGACATTTGGCCAACGCCTCGAAGCGCGCTACCATGAGGAGACTATGGATACTCTCTCCCACGGACTCTATGGCAGCATCGCTTTTGGTCGCGCCAATCGCCGGAGTTTTTGGACCGCGTTCTTTTTTGGCGTGGCGCCCGACCTCCTATCCTTCGGCGTCTTCATGGCGCTCACCTGGCTCGGCTTCTTCACCCGGCCCGACTGGTCGGCAGGCCCGCCCGATCCGAGCGCCATCCCGGGATTTGTCCACGCGGCCTATGATGCCTCGCATAGCCTAGTCGTCTTCGCCGTCATCTTTGGCCTCGTCTGGCTCATCCGTCGCGCTCCGCTCATGGAGATGCTCGCCTGGCCCCTCCATATCCTCGTCGATATCCCCACCCACTCCGAGCGCTTCTTCCCCACGCCCTTCCTCTGGCCGCTCTCGGACTTCCATATCGACGGGCACCCCTGGAGCGACCCGCGCATCTTCATCCCCAATGTCGTCTTCATCGCGGGACTCTACCTCTGGTACTACTGGTGGCGCCCCCGCCGCGAGCGTCGGCGGCTCCAGCTTGAAAACGCGGGAGCGGCGCGCTAGAGTAGGGGGGGGGGGTAGCATTAGCTTTTTCTCTCTATGGAATCACTCGATCAGGTGAATGTAGCCGAACCAGTCGCCACACCCGCTACCCCGAAAGCGGCCAAGTCTACTCCGGCTCCGACCGGTCCTTCCTGGCGGAACAGCAAGAAGGTCCGGCTCGGTGTACTCATCGGTCTCATTGTGATCGCCGGTCTCGTGGCATTCTTCTTCGAGAAGGCACGGCTCTGGATGTTCGGCCTCATCGCTCTCCTCATGGTAGGGGTGGGGATGGAGGCGGCCAATACTGACTATGACCTGGGGAAGATGATGGAGACCAAGTCGATCAGTGAGTCCAAAGTGCTCCGCGATAAGAGCGGCAATGTCGTGCCCACCGGGACCGCGGGAGCCAAGTACACTGACGAGTACAACTGCGATGACTTTGCTACCCAGCCCGAGGCGCAGCGTTTCTTCACCAATGCCGGGGGAGTGGAGGGCGATACCAATCGTCTCGATGGCAACAAAGACGGCGACGCCTGTGAGAGCCTCCCCAAAGGCGCGAAATAGTGAAGACGTTTGAACCTGTACTTATCAAATGACTCAGTTTATGCCCGGACACGTATTGCTTATTGGTGGGGGTGAGATTAGCAAAGGGGAGACAAGAGCCATCGATGAGAGAGTCAAATCACTGGCTCCTTTGCAGTCAAAGCTGCTTTTTTTCCCGACCGCCGCTGGCGATAGCGATGGCTATATTGAGACGATTCAGCAGATCTACAGGGATGTGTTCGAGGTCATACCCATCGTTGAGTCACTTGGAAGAGCGACGGCTGTACAACATCTGTCTACCGCACAGGCCGTGTATCTGGGGGGTGGCCGCACCGACCTCTTGCTCAGTCTCTTTCGTCGTTGGGAGCTAGTTACGCCTCTCCGTGCACTCCTCGAGCGTGGCGGTATCGTCGCGGGTATGAGCGCTGGTGCTCAGGCGCTTTCAGCTTGGTACACGGATTTTGAGACGGACGGTCCGATGGAGACTAAAGTCGGCTGGGATGTCGCACATACCTATTGCCTGGTCCATGCCGAAGCTGATCAGATTGCTGGAACATTTGATACCTACCGAAAAAGTGAAGCGCAGGAGAGCGCTCCATTTATTGCCATCGGTGAGCGTGCGGCGTGGCATATCCATGACGGAGGAGCAGAAAAAATTGGCGATGGAACGGTGTGGTTTGCATCTGTCGGAGCAGTTGACAGTGAGGTAAAAGCGTTGTAGTCTTTGGACGCAGTTGCTTCACAACTGATTCGTCTCAACTCTCAGGAAAGGATCCGCTCATGCAGACGAAGCCCACGACCGTACAGCAGGTCAAGACGGCCGGCAAGCCCAAGGCGCGCCGCATCCGTCTCGCGGCGCAACCGCCCCGCTCGTCCTGCCACTCCACGTAGGCTCCCACGCCTACCGGCTGCAACCCGGGGCCCGGTCGCGCGATGCGCTTCCGGGCCCATTTTCTACCCTCGAGAAGGAGAATGTGATGACAAGCCTGTTCCTTATGGTGAACAGCGCTTGCAATATCGCCTGCACGTACTGTTTCTACACAACGGGATACGAAAAGCGGTCCCGTGGTCGCATTTTGCCCCGACAAGCAGGCCATGTTGCGAAGCGTATCGCCGAAGCGCGCTTCGGCACGGTGATACTGACGGGCGGGGATCCGCTTCATTCCGTCCACAAGCGTGAGACCTACGAGCTCGTTGCCGCCCTCAAGGCGAATTCGCTCCGGGTCGTGATCAACACGAGCGCGGCCTATCTCGCTGAACGCGACTTTGACCGGCTGGTCGAGCTTGCGGTCGACCGCGTAGATGTGTCGATCGACTCCCATGATGCGGCGATACATGATGCACAGCGGGGGAGACACGCGGATGCGGTTCGAGCGATTCGCGGTTTGCTCCAGCGCGGCGTGTCGCTCTCGACCACGACCGTCGTGACGCAGCAGAACGCACCGACGCTCGATCGGACCATCGAGTGGTTGCGAGATCTTGGCGTGGCCGATATCCGAGTCCAGAAGGCATTCCTCCCCGGAGGCGACCTCGTCGGTCATCGGATCGTCGATGCAAGTCTCCGGGAGGTCGCTCCTCTCCTCGGCAAGCCGCACGCTGCCCGATATCTCGAGCAGACGGTGCGTCTGTTCCGCGGCAAAGGCCCGCTGCCCGAAGCGCGCTGCCCCATGGGCCAGGAGTATTTCGTCTGTGATGCCCGAGGCAATCTGACGCCCTGTTTCCATCGGGGCGACATCCGGCTCGGCAATCTCTTCGACGACGAACCCACCACCCTCCGGGGCGCGATGGAATCGAACCCTCGCGGGTCCGAGGCCATGCCGTTCTGCGTCGGGAGCCACTGCGCCTCCCTGTTCGACAACCCTTCCCTTTGGAGGTAATCAGGATGAAGAAGTACCGTGCCGTTCCCTTCCGGCTCTATGAAGGGAGTGGGGGCGAAATCATCCATTTCGCCGAAGACACGCTCGCGCTCACCGAGCTCGCACCGCTCCACGTCACCGTGCTCGAAGCGTTCCGTTCGGCACGGACGCCCGATGTGGTCATCCAGGACTTCCTGGACCAGCCGGATGTCCCCGGCGTCATCGATGAGCTCCTCGAGCTCGACCTCATCTCAGCCCAGGCGCCGCAGTTTCCGATCCCCGTGATCGACCTCCGGCCGAACATCCGGGCTTTCCGGATCGTGCTGACCGAGAAGTGCAACCTGCGGTGCGCCGAGTGCTTCGTGACGAAGGCGCCCGACAGTCTGCGGACGATGGATCCGGGCGTCCTCGAACGGGTCATCCGCGAGACCATTCCCCATGGCCGGGCCCATGCGGTGACGTACCACTTCTTCGGGGGCGAGCCGCTCCTCCGGTTCGACTCCCTTCAGCGTGCAGTCGCCATCCTGGAAGAAGCCGTCGCGCGTGGCGAGATGGTCAGGCCGATCTATCGGATCACGACCAACCTGACGATCCTCGATGACGAGATCATCGCCTTCCTCAAGGCGCACCGGTTCCACGTCGGCGTTTCGATCGACGGTCCTGAAGCGGTGAACGATGTCCTGCGCACCTACATCGACGGCCGTGGCACGTTCCAAGCGGTAGCCGCCAACTACCAGCGGCTGCGCGAAGCGGGGATCGGCACCCATGTCCTCATCACGCCGCATCCGGACCACTTGGCCGAACTTCCGGAAATCTTCCGGGCGGTTCTGGAACAGTTCCCGATGGAGACCGTGACGGTGAACACGCCGCTTCACCATCACACCGTGCAGTGGACGATGCCGGGCAAGGAGTACGCCGAGATCCTCATCCGACTGACTCGGATGGCCAAGGCATTCGGCGTCACCATCGACTCGGCCGCATCGCCGCCCCTCGCCGCGCTCGCTGGCAACATCCAGCGCCAGGGCCCCTGCGCACTGACGGGGAGCGACATCATGGCCTCGATCGGTCCGGACGGCAGCCTGTCGTACTGCGCTCAGAAGTGGCACCCGTACCTCGCCGTCCCGAGCGTGGGAGCAGGGGACAAGCTCCGGACGCCGATCCGGCGCGCGACCGAGTGCGCGAGCTGCGAGGCGCGCCACATCTGCGGCGGTCCCTGCCCGGCGTATCAGGCGATCGCCGGCGGCCAGCTGGACGACAACAAGTGCGACTTCATGCGCACGCTCCTCAAAGAGGCGGTGTCCAACCTCGACCTCTTCGCGAGCGAGGAGTGAATTCGCGAAACAGCGCGTGCCCCTATCCCAAGAGCAGCTTGACGGATGGGGGCTTTTTCTTTACTCTACAATGCTTGATACAGATCAAGCGCGCTCGTTAACAAGAGAGTGACTTGTACCGACCCTTCCATCTACCGACGTCCAAGGAGGACATGCCGTGCTCTACGATCAGTCCCTGTTTCCCACGTCCCGGCTCCCGTCCGGGACCGCGGACGGGTTTGCGGTCCTCCAGGCCGCAGGCTATGCCCGCTCCGTCGGACCGGGTCTCGTAGCCCTGTCTTTCCTTGGCGCGGCGACGCTCCAACGCTTCGCCGCAAAGCTTCGCGACCAATTCGAGCGTTTCGGCTTTGCGGAAGTCGCCTTGCCGCTCCTTCAGCGGAGCGAGCTCTGGGAAGCTTCTGGGCGGTATGCGAAATACGGTCCCGCCCTCGCCGAGACAACGCTCGGCGAAGACGCTCGCCGCTTCGTCATCAACCCGACCCAAGAAGAAGCGGTCCTCGAGCTCTTCCGCACGCTCGGCCCGCGCTGGGCGCCGCTTCCGCTCCGCTCCTTCCAGATCAGCGAACGCGTTCGGAACGAACCCCGGCCGGCCCACGGCCTCATCCGTTCGCGTTCCTTCCTGCTTGCCGATGCCTATGCCCTTTCGGGGAACGAGACAGAGAACCGCGCAGAGATGGAGCGGCTGGAGGCGTTCATCCGTGAGCTCGCCTCGTGGCTCGGTCTCCCGGCACGCCCGGCTCGCATCCATGGAACGAGCGGTGCCTCATTCTGGGTGCCGTCGGCGACGAAACAGTGTCGCGTGGCGGTGTGTCAGAGCTGCAGCGCATCGTTTCGGTCCAAATCCGAGCTTGCCGCCTGTCCCGCGTGCTCGAGCGGGGACATCGGCGAAGTCCTGGGCGTGGAGGTCGGCGACGTGACGACCTCAGGATCTGTCCTGACCGCCGCGCTCGGCATCGCCGGCCCCGAGGGAGCACCGCGCTTCCTCGCGGTCATGGGCATCGGCATGAGTCGCATCCTGCAGCTCCTCGCCGAGTACCACCATGACGATCGTGGTCTCGTGTGGCCCGTTCAGCTCGCACCGTTCCGCTACCATATGGTCACGACCGAGGCGGGATACGAACTCGCGAGCGCGACGTACGAGCTCTTCGACCGTTCGGGCAGCCGCGCGCTGTTCGATGCTCGTCGCCTGCCGATCGGCCGCACCCTCATCGATGCCGATCTCGTCGGTCTCCCATATCGCCTCCTCTTCGGGGGCAAAGCGCATCCGGGTCAGATTGAAGTATCCGTGCGTAAGACAGGCGATCGCTTCGCCGTCTTTCCCGCCGACCTCCAATCGGCACTGCAATCCCTACCCTGATTCCAACTGTTCCAAGAAGGAGAGTGTGTCATGAGTGACAGCAAAAAGCTGCCGGATTTCGCCTCGGCGTTTTCCGACTGGTACCAGGAAGTGATCCTCCGGGCCGAACTGGCCGAACACGCGGCCGTACGCGGCTGCATGGTCATCCGGCCGTACGGCTACGCGATCTGGGAACTCATCCGCGACGAACTCGACCGGCGCATCAAGAGCCGGGGCGTCTCGAACGTTTCCTTTCCGCTTCTCATCCCGCAGTCGCTCCTCTCGCGGGAGAAGGATCACGTCGCCGGGTTCTCGCCCGAATGCGCCGTGGTCACCCACGCCGGCGGCGAAGCGCTCCAGGAGTCGCTCATCGTTCGCCCGACTTCCGAGACGATCATCCACGAGAGCATGGCGCGGTGGATCGGTTCCTACCGGGACCTGCCGGTGCGCCTCAATCAGTGGGCGAACGTCATCCGCTGGGAGAAGCGTCCGCGTCTCTTCTTGCGGAACACGGAGTTTCAGTGGCAGGAGGGTCACACCGCCCACGCCACCGAAGCTGAAGCGCGTGCCGAAGTGGATGATGTCGTTCGGTTGTACCACGACTTCGCCGCCGAGATCCTGGCCATCCCCACCGTGATGGGCCAAAAGACCTCGCGCGAGAAGTTCGCCGGGGCCGTGGAATCGTCGAGCATCGAAGGCCTCATGCCGGACGGCAAGGGGCTCCAGATGGGGACGGTCCATTACCTCGGACAGAACTTCTCGCAGATGGCGGGGGTGAAGTATCTCGACCAGACGGGCACCACCCGCTTTGTCGAGATGACGAGTTGGGGCGTCAGCACCCGGCTCATCGGCGCGCTCATCATGGTGCACGGTGACGCCAAGGGGCTGGTGCTCCCGCCGGCGGTGGCTCCCTACCAGGTGGTCATCGTCCCGATCGGCCGCGACAAGAACCCGATTGGCCTCGACGGCGCGGTTGCCGAGATCGCAGCCGAGCTCCGGGGCTACTCGATCCGGGTCACGGTGGACGACCGCGATGGTCTTTCGCCGGGCGCCAAGTTCTACCACTGGGAGCTCCGCGGTGTTCCGCTCCGCATCGAGATCGGCCCGCGTGATCTCGAGTCGGGCGTCGTCACCCTAGCGTGGCGATCGGGGACCCTGCGGAAAGAAGTGCTCGCGCGCTCGCGGCTCGGGGGCATCCCGGCGCGGCTCGCCGAGTACCAGCAGGGTCTCTACCAGGCGGCCGATGAACGACTCAAGGCGCGCACCGTTCCCGTCTGGTCGAAGCACGACTTCGTTCACGCCGTGGAGTCGCAGGCGGGCTTCATCAGTGCGAGCTGGTGCGGAGCCGACCCGTGCGAAGTGGCAATCAAGGAAGCCACAGGTGCAACCACGCGCAACATCCCCTTCGGCTACAAAGGGGAGCATGACCGGTGCATCTGGTGCGGTAACCCGGGACGCTTTCGGGTGGCCTTCGCCCGCGCCTACTGACGAGTCCATTCGTCAGGCAAGACAGGGGCACCGATCGCGTATCGGTCGCCCCTCTTTTTTTTTGGACGCTGCGTCTCGCCGAGATGCACGAACTTCAAGAGAGAGGACAACATGATCATTCCGCCCAAACTTCGGCGTGGGGACATGGTCCGGGTCGTCGCTCCTGCCACGTCACTCGCCATCGTTTCCGAGGAGAACCAGCACATCGCCGAGGAGCGGCTGGCCGCACTCGGGCTCCGGATCTCCTTTGGTGCCCATATCGGGGAGCGAAACGCCTTCGATTCCTCGTCCGTCGACTCCCGTCTCGCCGACTTCCACGCGGCGTTCGCGGATCCCGAGGTTCGCCTCGTCCTGGCCGTCATCGGCGGCTACTCGAGCAATCAGCTCCTCCGCCGTATCGACTGGGAGCTCATTCGCCAGAATCCGAAAGCTCTCTCCGGCTTCTCGGACATCACTGTCCTCAGTAACGCGATCTTCGCCAAGACGGGGGTCGTGACCTACTCGGGCCCGGCGTACGCCAACTTCGCCGAGCGCGAGCACTTCGACTTCACCCTCGACATGTTCCGTCGCTGTCTCCTCGGTGATCAGCCGATCGATGTCCGGCCGAGCGCGGTCTGGACTGATGACAAGTGGTACCGGGACCAGGCGGATCGGCACCCGATCCCGAATCCTGGATACCAGGCAATCCACGATGGCGAAGCCGAAGGGATGATCATCGGCGGCAACCTCTGCTCGCTGAATCTCCTCCAGGGGACCGAGTACATGCCGCCCCTCGATGACGCCATCCTCTTCCTCGAGGAGAGCGAACTCTCTTCGCTCCGGGAATTCGACCGCAATCTGCAGTCGCTCCTGCATCTCCCTGAGGCGGGTGGCATCCGGGGAATCGTTATCGGCCGGTTCCAGCGTGCGTCAGGTGCGACGCCCGACCTCATCCGTCAGCTCATCGAGGCCAAGCCCGAGCTCGATGGCATCCCGGTCGTGGCAGGGGCCGACTTCGGCCACACCCAGTCAATGATCACGTTCCCCATCGGCGGTCGCGCGCGACTCGCCGTCCAGGGGGCGGACGTGCGGCTCGTCATCACCGTGCACTAGTGAGGCAGACCTCATGCCGCCCATCCATTCCGCCGCTTCGGAAACTTCCGAGGCGGTGTTTTCTTTTCCCCAAAAACGGCTTGATAAATGAGTAAAGAGCGATACTAATCGCCTCGATGGCAACAAAGACAGCGACGCCTGCGAGCGTCGGCGGCTCCAGCTTGAAAACGCGGGAGCGGCGCGCTAGAGTAGGGGCGTAACCCTTGGTCATCACACCTATGTCGAGCACCCACAAACCCACCCCCGCGCCCAAAGCGCCCTTCCGTCCCGTCATGCCGCCCCTCTGGCAGGCCGCCCGGCTCGAGGGCAAGTCCCGCAATATGGGGCTCAAGAATCTCGGCAAGCAGCGCAAAGGCAAGCGTGGCGACCGCTAGCCTCACTTGAAGTCTGAGGACAGAAAGAGTAGGATGGGGGGAAGTAAAAATCCTGCCATGCTGGTATTTATCGATGAATCCGGAACGAATAAGGGGAGCGGCCATTCAGTCTTCGCTGTGGTGTACATTGCCGTCTTTGACTATGGTCGGTTCGAATCGGCGGTCCAAGCGATCGAGACAGAGCTGCGTATCAGCTATTTTCACTGGGCCAAATGCGCGCCGCCGGTCCGCGAAAAGTTTTTGGAACGGCTGGCGAAACTGGAGTTTACTGCCAAGGTAGCAGTGGTACGCAATCCATCCTTTCCCGACGAGGACTTGGAACGACTCCTTCCGCACATGCTCATCGAGAGAAATAGAAACTCGGTCACGCTCGATGGGCAAAAACCTCTTTGGTACACCAGAAAACTCAAGAAGATTCTTCGAGACAAGGGCGTGACTACCAAGAAACTGAAGTCGGCAAGCGATGAGAGCTCTGCCGGGATTCGAGTAGCCGATGCTATTGCCGGGCTCACACGTGCCTATTATGACCAAAAAGGTGGATCGTTTGTAAAGACATGGTATGATCGCCTGCGCGCCAAGAAAAAGATCAGTCTTGTCTTCGAGTAAAGCAAAACCCCGGCCGAAGCCGAGGTCAGAGTTCCTGCTAGCTCTTGCGAGCTTTCCCACTGGGATTTGTCGCAGGGCTCTTGTTGTATCTGGACAATAGCATGCAGCCGGGCACATGTCAATCCCTCGGCTGGCCGCCCGTACTTCGTCCCTCGTGTCTCGAACCTCGTCTGCAAAGGCTTGAAAAAGGGGTAGAATGAGAGTAGGATAGCTCCTATGAATACCGAACCAACGATTGCTTACATTGACGGAGCCAACTTGCACAAAGGGGTGGAATCTCTCGAGTGGCGTCTCGACTACCGACGCTTCCGTTCATGGATACGTCAGAAATTCAGCGTGAGCGAGGCCAATCTCTTTATCGGACTCATGCCCAAGAACGCCGGTCTCTATACCTCGCTCCAAACCGCTGGTTATGAGCTTGTCTTCAAAGAGGTGGTCTATGGGAGCGACGGTAAGGCCAAAGGCAATTGTGATGCCGACCTTGTATTGCGAGCCGCCCGGGATGTTTACGACAAAAGTGTCCGGTCCGTAATTTTGGTTTCAAGCGATGGAGATTATGCTTCTCTTGTTCGGTTCTGGCTTGAGAAGAGTGTCGCTTGTACTATACTTTCTCCTGCTCCGGTCCAAAAGTGCTCGGTCTTGCTCAAAAAGACAGGTGCTCGAATCGTCTACTTGGATGATGTAAAGCGCAAGATCTGGCGCCAGCCCAGCTAAAAAGAAAAAGCCCCCGGCGGGGACGTATCCACGCAAGGGTCTCTTTCGTAGTGATCTGGCCAGAGTATAGCATGCGGCTGGCCGAAAGTCAACTCCCAAGAACGGCTCCCAAATAGGGTACAATGAGGGTATGAAATACGCCCTCCTCACCCTCGCGTGCCTCGTCCTCG